>CAZFFW010000398.1:0-3424 GCA_964518125.1 uncultured Porifericola sp. | reverse complement strand
TACTACGGAGGTGTATCGCAAAGATGCAGGGGTCAACTCACTCCCGAAAATGCCTTGACTGATGATTGGCTCTCAAAAACGGAAGAAGGACTTGCCTATTACGAAGAAGCCCGTGACCAATATTTGCCTGATGCACCAATCTGGTTGACCGAAACCGCCGAAGCGGCCTGTGGCGGGAATCCCTGGGCAGCTACCTATGTGGATAGCTTCCGCTATCTGGAACAGTTGGGGCGACTGGCCAAAAAAGGGGTTCAGGTGGTGATGCACAATACTTTGGCAGCCAGTGAGTATGCCCTGCTTGAACAGGATACCCACAATCCAAGACCCAATTACTGGGCTGCCCTGCTGTGGAGTAAACTGATGGGTAAGCAGGTATACGATGCGCAAGCGCTCGTGGATGGACCGGACATATTTGTACATAATTTGAAAAATACTTCCGATGGCTTTGCAGTATTACTGGTGAATCCAGATGAAGCCGAGACTTCCTTTCAAATCCCTGCCGACGCCTTGCAATACTTGCTCACCGCTGATGATATGCTTTCCAAGGAGGTTAAACTGAACGGTGAAGTACTTCAACTCAATCCGGAAGGTACCTTACCCGAAATTCAGGGTAAGAACGTGCCAGCTGGAGAAGTAGTGATGCCCTCCCAAAGCATCATGTTTTTGACTTTCAGTAAGCTTTAAAGAAGGATGAAGATCGCAGATAAATTATGGCTGGTAACAGGTGGGGGAAGTGGCATGGGGCGTAGCCTGGTACTTGCCCTGCTGGCCAGAGGAGCCAGGGTCGTGACAGTGGACATTAATCAAAAAGGTTTAGATGAAACCGTTGCTTTGGCCGGAGCTAAAAAAGATTCGCTTTCAACTTACGTGTTGAACATTGCTGATAAAGAAGCTGTAGAGAAAACGGTTGAGCAGATCATTTCCGAAAATGGTCCCATTGATGGTCTGATCAACAACGCAGGAATTATTCAGCCTTTCAAAAACCTATATGATCTGGATGATGCTACTCTGGAGAGGGTATTTAATGTGAATTTCTGGGGTACGCTGCACCTTACCAAAACAGTACTGCCATATCTGTTGAACCTGCCTGAAGCTCATATCGTCAATGTGTCCAGCATGGGCGGGTTCTTTGCTTTTCCGGGGCAAACCATGTACGGCGCTTCCAAGGCAGCCGTAAAGCTGATGACCGAAGGGCTCATGCAGGAGTTACGTGAGACTAAGGTCAAAGTCTCCGTAGTGTTTCCGGGAGCGGTCAACACGAACATCATGGCAAATTCCGGCCTGGAAGTCAAAGGGCGGCAGGCCTCTTCCAAAGCTGGAGACTCGCGAGCTTTGACCGCAGATAAGGCAGCCGAAATCATGATTGACGGCATAGAAAAAAACAGGAAGCGCATATTCGTAGGTAAGGATTCCCGCATGATGGATTATATGTACCGATTTAACCCGGATTGGGCCATGCGCTTTATTGCCAGGAAAATGAAGGATCATCTTTCGTAGAACCCTTAAGATAGCAGAAACGAATCAGCACATTGAGAAAATTCAATCCTAAGAAATGATGGATAGCAAAAAATTAATATATCATATTATACTGTTTGCCCTATTGCCGTTTACATGCAATGCCCAGACATCCGCCGAAGCATCGGCAGAAGATTTTTTTCTGGGTAAATTGTATTTGATTGTAAAAGGGATGCCCCAGGGTGATGCCCGGATGATCATGAGTGTAGAGAAGGAAGAAGGAGTGCTTTCCGGAACTGTTACCAGCCCTCTGGATCCCTCACAACTATTTTCGCTGGAAGAAATTACTGTATCGGGCAATGAAATATCGGCTAAGTTTGATGCATTCAACAGTCGGCTTCCAATTACAGTAGTTAAGGAAGATGATGAAAATGTAAGCGGCCAGTTAGGCAGATTTGCTATTGAAGGCTCCAAAAAGGAGTTGTTCAAGTTGGAGGCCAACGCGAAAGTATCACCTCCTCCTCAAACGGCCAAAGACACTGCTTCTGCTGTAGTTACTATTGAAGCTTCAAAAAGAACAGGAAAGCTCTTAAGAACAGAGCGATATAACAACATTACCAGTATTGATGTACTGGATAGTCGGGATGTCGCCCTTTATCAGGAAAACGGACTTGGGTCAAAAGTACTGCGCGTTTGGGTATCCGATGAGCAAATTTATAACCAAGAGACCGGCGAATATAATTATGAATATGTCAATAAGTATCTGACCGCCGCAAGCCCGGCTACGGATTTTATACTGGCCAATTTCAAATTTGTAGGCCTGATTAACGAATGGACAGATACACCGGAGCAAGGAAAACCTATTGTTGAAAAAATGCTCACCGACCTGAAGTCAAAGTTTCCAAAGTTACGCTACATCGAAGTGATGAATGAGCCGGATTTTGGACCTGAATACCTGAACAAGATGAACCCAAACTTATATTACCCCTATTATAAGGTGGTTTATGAGGCAGTCAATAAGGTAAATGCAAAGTTAAATCCGCTTATTCCTCTGGAGGTGGGCGGACCTGCTGTCGCCAAATTTGATTTAAAATGGCTTACAACTTTTCTGGATGATTTCAAGAAAGATCCTTCACCTAATAAAAAGCTAGACTTTGTTTCCTGGCATGCCTATTTTAAACCAACTGACTCTTCTTACGCTTTTTTAAAAGATGATCCAAGCCGGGTAAAAGACCAGCGTAGGTTGTTCGAAGAAGAGCTTGCTAAACGTGGGCTGAGCAAAGACATTCCTTCCTTTATAACAGAGATGGGCATTTACCCCGGTCCTCTGTTCGATCAGCAGGGATCTTTTCGAAACGATCACCTGCGTCAAGCCGCCGGTATGGCCTCTGTACAGTATTGGTTCCTGGAAACTGACCATATCTACCCTTTCAACTGGGTCATGCGACACCATGTAGAGGGAAGGAAAGATCAATTGGTTACGCGCGATGAATTTGGTGATCCGATGATGCATTATGGAAAATTTACGCCCTATGGGAATGCGCTTGTCATGTTTGCAAAACTAAAGGAGAACCGCCTGATAGCATCTACCTCTACACCTATTTCAGATGGTAAAGGAATATATGCGCTGGCATCTTCAGATTCGTCAGGCGTGGCTGCAATGGTGTGGAATTTTCAGAGTGTACACAACACCGGTTATCATACTGAGGTAGTCTTCAACAATCTCCCGGCTTCTTTTGAAAACCAAACATTCAGAGTCAAGACCTACAGAATTGATTTTGAAACGAGTAACTATCATGCTGACCTGGAAAACAGTAACCTCCAGTTAGTGGAAGACAAGGTTTACAAGAGCGCTAAGGAGTTTAAGAAAACTGTATTTCTGCATCCCAATGCACTTCAGCTTCTAGTCCTGGAGCCAGTAAGTAGTAATTAAAAAACAGTAGACTGACCATTTAAAAGTTATGCTTAG
>CAZFFW010000397.1:0-3428 GCA_964518125.1 uncultured Porifericola sp. | reverse complement strand
AGTCCTATGCATCCATGTCAGGGATACAGACAGAGTCCACATCAGATAGTGGAGGTGGTCAGAATATCGGGTGGATCAACCATGGAGACTACGCCGATTACCAGGTGAATGTCTCAACGGCGGGCACCTATGAGGTATCCTTCCGGGTAGCCAGCAATACCAGTGGTGGCAGTATTAACCTGAAGCAGGGCAGCAGTACACTGGGAAGCGTGGCAGTGGGCAATACCGGGGGCTGGCAGAACTGGCAGACGGTAAAGACAGAAGTGAGCCTGTCAGCCGGAGAGCAGACGCTGCGCATGCAGTTCAGCGGAGGCAGTGGCTACCTGTTCAATGTTAACCATACCAGCTTTGCGGAAATAAACCCTGTCACGGACAATCCTGACAGTCATATCATACCAGGTAAAGTGGAAGCAGAAGCCTATGCCTCTATGTCAGGTATTAAGGCTGAGAATACGAAAGATAGCGGAGGCGGCCAGAATATCGGCTGGATCAACCATGGCGACTATGCTGATTATCAGGTGAATGTCTCAACGGCGGGCACCTATGAGGTATCCTTTCGGGTAGCCAGCAACACCAGTGGAGGAACAATCATTCTTCAGCAGGGCAGCAGTACACTGGGAAGCGTGGCAGTGGGCAATACCGGGGGCTGGCAGAACTGGCAGACGGTAAAGACAGAGGTGAGCCTGTCAGCCGGAGAGCAGACGCTGCGTATGCTGTTCAGTGGTGGCAGTGGCTACCTGTTCAACGTTAACGTTCTAACCTTTACAGAAGTAGGCAGCAGCAGTCCCGTAGCAAATAATATACAGGAATTTTCTCCTATACATGATGCTTATCTGGAGTCTGGAACGCGTTATAATGTGGAAGAACTGCGTGCTGAAGTTGATAATCGTATTTCCTACCTGATGTTTGATTTATCCAGTGTATCAGAACCCATTACGAGCGCTACTTTAAACCTAACGGTTGGAAGCGACGCTGGCTATGGTGCAATGTACGTATATCTGGGAAGCCATAGTAGTTGGACTGAAACCAACCTTAGTGAGTCCAACAAACCGCTTCAGGTGTCAGAATTGAAATACATAAACCAAAGCTACGAGTCTGGGAAAACGATTAAGCTGGATCTTGCAGGTATAGAATCAGGAAAGGTAATTACCTTGATCGTAGTGCATGCCAAAGGAAATGATGTATCATTTGCATCCTCCGAAAATGGGAATTCCTCTGCCAGACCTACACTGACACTTACTACCGGAACAAATGCCCGAGTATCCAATGCCAAGTACAAAGGAACTGATGTATCCTCCGGTGCGGATCAATTAAAGGAAGAAGTTTATCAGTCAACCGAGCTGCGTATTTATCCTAATCCGGCTAGCGAATACCTGGTTTTACCCATAACCGAAAGTGCTGACTTTATGATCATCAGTAACGATGGAAAAATAGTAAAAAGAGGTTCAGTAAGCGATGGAAGGAGCATTGACGTCAGTCAGCTGAAGGAGGGTATGTATGTACTTCGTATCTTACTTGATGGTATCAGCAGTCACCATAAAATACTGATTAAGCGATAGTATCAGAAGCAGGTAGAGACCAACAAACCCTTTTTATCGCTGGAAATAGTTGCCAAAGTATTTTCCAGTATAATTATAGCGGTACGGACGATTGTCTGTACCGCTTTTTTGTATACTGTAGTAATCATTATGAGAAAATTAGCAGTTGGCAAACAAAAATTGACCTTTACGCCAATCAAGGGTAAAGACCTAAACGAACAGATAAAATCGCTGAAGTATTGGATAAATATGATAAGTCACCATTAACAGGGTACCTATAATTTTATTGGAATGTTTCATAAGCTTTGTTACTCAATCAGGGCAAAAAATTATGTTAAATATGAATCCTGATACCTTAAATCAAGTAAGAATGTTTTTTACTGCAGGATGAAAAATTGATGCAGGTATTTGTTTTTTTTAAATATTTCATTGAACAACCTCATATTCCTAGGACAGGAACCTGCTACTAAAGCAAGGAGAATTACAACCCTATGTAAGCCAGTTAAAACTAATTTCAATAATTGATCTGCTGTTCAAATAAGAAGGGTGTGATACCTTATACAAGGTGTACAGCAGTAAAATATTGAGAAATGATTCATCATATTGGTATGTAATATTCATAGGAATAATGCTCAATTATAGAAAATTTATCAAAATGAGAACTTCTAACAGTAAGCTTAAATTATTGTTAAATTATCAATAATTCCAACCTAAAATCTCTGAATAGTATTCCTTAAATAACAATTGTAATTTATGGAATTCAAATAGGTGCTATCGTCATCTTTATATAATTTTTTTACCTAATGTGCTTTTTGTCAACTGCTTAGCTCAGAGCCAGTATGTATTTACTTGGTAAATTTTTTGACAAATGGTGATAAGTTTTTCTTTTAAAATTTTACAAAATGAGACACATCTCCGTTTTTTTTCTATGTTTTCTTACCCTTTTTATTGTACAAAATTCATTAGCACAGATTAATTTTCCGGGAGGAAGAATTGCACTTAGTTTTGATGGAAATATTCATGACCAGGACGACTGGGGTGCTTCAGCAATGGCATTGGCCATGTTGGATGCCGCTGGCTTAAATGACAAAGTTGTGCATCTGGACTATAACAACCATTTGGGCCAAACAATAGACAGCTGGGAAAATCAAATGATTGAAAGTTGTAATGGCGCAGCACAAAGATTCGGTTTTAACCAAGCTGTTTTTTACGATAATCAAAATAACCTGACTGCCTCAGTGAATAACCTGGCAAAGGTCATTAATGCCTCTTCATCTGGTAATTTGTTATGGATTATAGCAGCAGGACCCATGGAAACCGTCTGGAGAGGGATCAATGCTGCAGAGAGTAGTAAAAGAAAATATGTCAGAGTTGTATCACATTCTACCTGGAACGAGACCCATGATAAAAGTGATCATGGGAATAGTGGTCCTCTTCAACATAACTGGGGTGACCTAAAAAGTGATTTCCAGAATGACGGGACTATCTTTTATGATATCAAAGATCAGAATGATAGTAATGGACAGTATGATTTCAATACTGACAATAGTAATTGGTATTGGTTGAGGGATTCCAATAATGCCAACTGGAAGTGGCTATACGGCAGGGATACTTTCACCAATAAATTTGATGTTTCTGACTCTGGGATGGCCTACTGGCTGATTACAGGCGGACCCGATGGTGGCTGCCAGAATTGCGGTTGGAGAGAAGCCAAATCATTATTGGAAAACAACGCCTCCAATGATCCACCCAGTGATGAAACTGATAAATCAGATTGTACTTTTAAAGAGCAGAACGGTATAGTAGTGGTAGAGGCAGAATCAGGCAGTGCCAGTGGCTGGAGCAAAAGGAGTGGCATCAGTGGCTATACCGGCAGCGGCTACCTGGAGT
>CAZFFW010000396.1:0-3473 GCA_964518125.1 uncultured Porifericola sp. | reverse complement strand
CGGGACTCAGCCAGCGAAAATCTTCTCCCTGCAGCGGTTGTTCGGTCCTGCCATATTTATTGGCCAGCAGAAACGCATTTACCAGGCTGGGGACATAGGCACGATCGTCCAGCACTTCATCAAGCAGGGAGTCCAACGCAAAACTGAACAGGTTTTCCTCTCTGCCAATCAGTCCCAGCATATTGGTTTCAGCGGCTTGTTTGGTCAGTGGGCTTTCGGCAGCCAGCGACAAAAAATACAAGGCAGAATCGAGCAGTGAAGTTTTGCCGTAGGTGATCGCCAGGTTATTATAGAGATATGGATTAGCCTCAAACTTCCTGAGACCCTGCCGGTATGCGTAGAGCGCATCAAAAAACTGGTCTTTTTCAAGTAAGGCGTTACCGAGGTTAACCTGGGCGAAGGCTGTCGGTTTCTTTTTGATGGCTTCGCTAAAATAAAAGGGTGCCAGGAACTGGTCTCCCTGCTCACGGGCAAGGGTACCGAGGGCATAATTAGACCGGTGGTTGTTATATCCGTACTGGTCGCCCAGTTTGTAGTACTGTTCTCCTACAAAAACATCATCCTTGAGCAGGTAAAGATCGGCAATACCGTTATAGTAGCCAGAAACTGCCTGCTTAAAAGGCAGCATATTTGCGTTCAGCAGCAGTGCCAGGATGGCAATCAGTGAGGTGATATGTACGGAGGCGTAAGGGAAATTGGGCGGCCGGTACATGAACTTATACACCTGTATATTGTCCATCAATGGCTGAATGAAATTAAAAATGATATAGAGCATGAACAGGGTACCGTAGGCAAGCTGACTGAACACAATGGTATCTTCCATGGTCTCCATAAGAGGGTCATTGGCTATCGCGAAGATGTAGCCAATGGTAGAAAAACAGATAATAGCCAGCGAAATGTAGAGGAGCGCCCCCAGGGGTGCAAACGGCATCAAGCCTACGTACTGATATTCCCTGTCTTTAAATTCCCATATCCCTAGTATTGTCACAATTAACAGTATAAAATATGCATTCAGGTAGATGATATCCCACTGCAGATATCCGGCATTTTTGGCGTAGAGCAGGCCTACATTGAACAGGTAAATCAACGAAATGGCGAGGAAGTGCCACATAGAATTACGTGAGCCTACGGTATTACCCATCGTAATGATCTTCACAAAAAAGCTGATCATCACGTGGCCCACTACGAAAATAAAGACAATACTCAGGATCAAAGGAGCTACCAGGCCGTAATTAACCAGGTAGACGTAGGGATAGGCTACTTCAGCAGTAATGAACAGGAAAGTACCGAACAGTAGCGTGATTAGCGTAAAAACTCCCAGACGCCTCAGTAGGTCATGGTCCGGGCGGATACTGCTGAAGTAATACAAAGCAGGCAGGTAAATGGCAAGCGCTGAGATTAGCCCCAGTTTGTCAGAATTGCCAAACAACATCAGTTGCTCAAATTTGAAGCTGATCATTACTCCGGAAATGACAATTACTCCGAAATAGAACCAGAAGCCCTGCAGGGAAGAAACCACCACCAGAAGAAAAATCAGGCTCAGACAGACCATAATCAGCTGAAAAAGTACATAGAATTTACTGACTTCAATATTACTGCCGCGGTAGTTTTCGGTGACTACATAATTGTCAAAATCATAAGAGAAGTCAAACAATCCAATGCGGAAACTGTCGCCAGGGACTTTTACCTTATCAACACTGGAAATTTTCTGCCACTCAATGACCGTAGAGGGGCTTTCAAAAAAAATATACGCAAAGTAAAGCAGCAGCGCAGCAAATACTGCCAGCAAAAACCAATAAATCGTCTTACTCTGTGGGTGCCAGTTTTTCCAGAAATACCAACTATTCATATATAAGCGGCGAAATAATTTGTGAAGTATAAGCTCAACGCTGACCGCTAAATTCTATTATCAAGCTGTCAGGAAATGGGGAATATGAGCTTTTTCCTTACGCCGGTGCGCTTTCATTCAATTACTTTGGGAACCCTGATGTAGTCAGCATCTTTTCGAGGAGCCTGGGAAAGTGCCCTCTCGTGCGGCAGTTCGTTTTTCACCTCATCCTCCCGCCAGACATTGACTTCGTGGGTCATACTGGTAAGCGCCTCTACATTGTCGGTATCAACTTCCTTCAGCTGATCCACCCAGTCCAGAATTTCGGTCATGCTGCTGATCATTTCGGCTTCAGCGCTTTCGTCAAATTCAAGTCTGGCCAGATGGGCAATTTTTTTTACGGTAGCCTGATCAATTTTCATCTTTATGCTTTTTAAGCTCTTTTGCTGCTAAGTAAGGATAATATCTGGTAAGTTCCTCCTCTATGATATGAAAAACACGATCTCTGAGCGCATCAGCCTCTTCAGGGAGCATGTTTCGGGTGTCAATAGCCTCATGAAAAATGGCTTTTGGCCTTTCCGGATGCATGATCATTTTGTTATCGCCGGGTTGTATACGCCAGTTGTGTGGCATGGTGACGGGTATAATAGGAATATTTTTTTCTATGGCCAGCTTAAATGCACCATTCCTGAAACTGGCTAGTTTTGGTGGTTCACTAGACCTGATCCCTCCTTCCGGAAACATCACCAGCGAAAGCCCCTGATTAAGCACCTTTTCTCCTTCCAGAAAAACCTGGTACCGGCTGCGCGGATTGCTACGGTCCACGGTAATATGTATTTTCCTGAACATATACCCGAAAATCGGCACCCTGGTGAGGGACTTCTTGCCAACAAATACACAGGGCTTGGGTACATAGCCCATCAGTACAATATCCAGGTAAGAGGTGTGGTTACCAACAAACAGGTAGTTTTGTTGAGGATCAAGTGTTGTCCGCCATTCCAGCCGGGGCGGGATAAAGCTCAGGGTGAGGAAGGCTCTGGCCCACAGCTGGTTGAGATGGAGAGCATAGCGTCTCCATGATGTCCGTAGCAGCGTCAGCATAAAAAACGGATACAGCAGTAACAGTGCCCCAGCAAATACCAGCAAACCATACGTAGAGTAAATTCTAATCCAAAGCTTCTTCATTCCCTGTCTGTAGCAAAACTCTATTCTGAAAATATCTGACTAATCCCGCTTATTCCGATGCCAAGTATCTCCTGGCTTAGCCGATCCAGTGTGTCTTCACTGCCCATAAAATGCATGGTCGTATGCCGATGGCTGAGTGATTCACCGGGCTGCAATGCAGCTGCCGGAGAAGAACTTTCTAACTCATAAAATGGCCCCAACTGCTCCGATCCATCAGCCAGTGGTCCATCATTATAGGAGTTGATGGCATCTCCGTCATACGGATGGTTTTGAATCTCCCACATGGAATTTACATAGTCCGTCTCTCCGGCTGGCAGGCTGAAACTGACAATAGTCAAGACCTTATTTTCAGCATCATAGCTTCCCATGAAGGGCAATGCTCTCTCCGGAGAAACGCCTATCTTACTACGGTATGCACCATCGCCTTTGAAAAAGATAAACCCATCCTCCACCCTGAGCC
>CAZFFW010000395.1:0-3477 GCA_964518125.1 uncultured Porifericola sp. | reverse complement strand
CCTACGACCCCCTGCTTGTAAGGCAGGTGCTCTAAACCAACTGAGCTAAGAACCCTTATTTTTTTCCCTTATGAATATTTTTTTTCAAAAGGTGCTGCAAAGGTAATAGTACTTTTCTTAAATGCAAACCCATAACCTATACTTTTGAAAAAAATTGTGTGCATACTCATAAGCCGACACACTAAAAAAAATTATGCTAATTATCCGGCCGTTCATGAACATTGCGTATCATATTTGAGTAGCTAATTTCGTTAGTGTACAAAACCACAACGTCTTGGTCAGGAAAATTTTTGTCACTTTTGTTTTTATTTTTTCGCTGCTGCTCGCAGGAATAAGCCTATTGACCTACCTGTACCAGGACCAACTTGTGCAGCATTTTATCAGCCAGGCTAACCAGGTGCTGGATACTCCCGTCAAGGTTAAATCTATCCGCCTGTCAATGTGGGAAAAATTTCCCCAGGTAGCGATCTCCCTGCAGGATGTGGAGATCAGCGGCAGCCTGCCGGCTGAGGATAGTATACTGGCGCGGGCTGAAAAGCTGGATTTTACCTTCAACCTGCTGAGCCTGCTGCAGGGTGATTATGTTATCAACAAAGTCTACCTGACCAATGGCGAGGTGAAATTGGTGGTGGATCAGGCAGGAAACAACAATTATAGTATTTTCAAAAAGAGTGAAAATACTGGATCCGTAGAAGAGGCAGGACCGCTTCGCTTTAGCTTACAAAATATTCAACTGGTTAACGTAAAGGTAAGCTACGAAGACCGGCCTCTGCGCCAACACCACAGCTTACTCGCCGAGGATGTTAACTCGCTGCTGGAGGTAGTGGGCGAACAATACGATATCCGGCTTCAGGGCCAGCTAAATACCTTTTTTATCCGGATAGGCGAAGATGCTTACTTTAAAGATAAGCCGCTTCAGCTTACCACAAATCTTCATTATGATTTTCCTGATCGTTACCTGCGCATTGATACCACGGATATCCGTATCGGTCAAGGGCGTTTTTTGCTGAGCGGCATCGTAGACCAGGCCCATGACAACTATGTTGACCTCAGCATCCAGGGACAGGATACCGACCTGCAGACATTGCTGTCGCTACTGCCTGAAACAACCGTCCGGCAGTGGCAGGCCTACCGCAGCGAAGGTGAGGCTGCCTTCAGC
This sequence comes from uncultured Porifericola sp., assembly GCA_964518125.1. Lineage (GTDB taxonomy): Bacteria > Bacteroidota > Bacteroidia > Cytophagales > Cyclobacteriaceae > Catalinimonas. The sequence goes on along the minus strand of CAZFFW010000395.1, from coordinate 2,318 downwards.
GGCCTGGTGCAGGGAAACGTCACGCGCGATGCCAACCCCTTGGTTGAGCTTTCGTTTGGCTGCCGGGATGCTTCTTTCTACCATCCTGACTACCGTAAAAAACTGGAGAACATCAGCCTGCAGGGCAGCTTTACCAATGGGTCACTGCATAGCCTGCGGTCCTCCGTACTGGACCTGAAGGATATCAGCGGCACACTGGATGACGATGTTGTCACCGGTTCTTTGAGCCTGAGCAATTTTGATGATTACTTCCTGCGCTGTCATCTTAAGACCAACATGGATGTGAACTCCATGCTGGCTTTTTACCCTATTGAAGAAATTAAAGCAGCCCGTGGACGAGTAAAAGCGGACTTTGAGATCAGCGGCCGAATGAAAGATCTGCGGGGCGAGACCTCCCGCTACTGGCAGCGTGTCCATAGCAAGGGCGACATCAGCCTGCAAAACCTGGATCTGCTCTGGAATACCGATCGCCTGCCGATAGAGAACCTGAGCGGTAATCTCATGTTCAAAGGAAACGACCTTTCGCTGAGCGACCTGGAGGCCCATCTGGGCAATAGTCATTTTAAACTGAATGGCATGCTGCGCAATGCTTTTGCTTATCTCCTCTCCGATACTCAAGCCATACAGATAGAGGCCGACCTTTTTTCCCGACAGATCGACCTGGACGAACTGCTCTCCGGACAGGAAACATCCGCTTCAGCGAATAACTGGCATACAGTAGCTGACAAGCAGCCTTATCGTTTTGAGTTGGACCCACGGTTGAAAATGGCCTTTGACTGCCACGTAGAGAAAATTAAGTTCAGAAGGTTCCGTGGGCAGCAGCTCAAGGGCAAACTGGATGTAGAAAACCAGCATGCCCGCCTGCGCCATGCGGCTATCAATACCGCCAGCGGTCGTGTTACAGCAAGTGGCCAGGTAAATGCCCGGCGGCCGGATATCATTACGGTCAATGCCAGGTCAGCTTTTGAGCACCTGCGGGCCGACAGTATTTTTTACACTTTTGAAGATTTTGGCCAGAATTTCCTCACTGCCCGACACCTGGAAGGTAAAGTGTATGCCGATGTAGAGTGGGACATGACATTTGACCGCGCCCTGCGGCTGGATTATCCTTCTCTGCGGGTAGATGTACTGGCAACCATCCGAGAAGGTGTACTCAATGACTTTGAGCCTATGCAGGAGCTCGCCCGCTTTGTGGAAGAAGAAAGCCTCTCCCGCCTGCGCTTCGCTGAGCTAAATAACCACATCCGCATCCTGAACGAGCGCATCTTCATTCCCCGTATGCAGGTCAATTCTAATGTCTCCGAGATTTGGATAGAAGGCGTACACACTTTTGACCACCACATTGATTACCGCTTTGAGGTGCCAATGAAGACCTTCAGCATCCGAAAGGCAGCGGCACGAGAGAGGGCCAAAGCTAGAGAGCAGCAGTTTGGCCGCGTTATGGAGGAAGAAGCCGCACCACTCAACCTCTTTCTTTCGGCCCAGGGTACGGTAGACGACTATAAGATCAGCTACGATATGGAAAATGCCAAAGAGGCCTTCCGCGATAACCTGCAAAACGAAAAGGAAGAGGTCAAAGACATCCTCAAAAACAAAGGCCCTCAGCCAAAGTATCAGCTGGAGCTGGAAGAGGATGAATACTTTGAATTTGGCGACAAAAAAACCTCTTCCGGTAAGCAACCCTGATTTAAGCCCTATATTGCGCCTCATGCAGCGATTCGCTTTTGTTTTATTATGCCTGCTGTTTTTCAAAGCCCATACTACCTCTGCGCAGTTCTCTATCACTGATCTGGCTGATAAGGTCATTGACACTTTCTCCGGAACCATTGAGCAGGATTCAGGAGCTTACCCAATCAGCTGGGTGGTGGCTCCTCTCCTGGCTTACTCTCCGGAAACCAGCGTACAGCTAGGCCTGGGCAGCGTTATTTTGTTCAAAGGCAAAAATGCTTTGCCGCAAGACCGACCTTCCTCCCTCTTTTTTTCGGCTCGCTATACCCTTAACCGGCAGATTACGGCTTCGCCTACCTACATCCTGTTTAGCCGGGGCGAAAGATATACCCACCGGGGCAAAGTCAACTTCCGTAAGTTTCCGCAGTTTTACTATGGTATTGGTAATGATACCCCTGCATCTAACGAGGAACTCTACGGCATCAATACCCTGAGCGTAGAGCATGTTTCTTACCGGAATGTAGTGGGAAAACTCTATGCCGGAGCCGGGCTGCGTTTTTTTCGCTCTTATAACCTGGAACTGGCCGATGGCGGACTGCTGGAAACCTCCGCTCCTATCGGCATCCGCGCCAATACCGCAGTAGGCCTGG
>CAZFFW010000394.1:0-3480 GCA_964518125.1 uncultured Porifericola sp. | reverse complement strand
AAAAATTTACTATGGGAAGACCGGCTTATGCCGGTCTTTTTATTTTAATTTTCCCCGTACCGATTAGATAATCCCATGAATATAGCGAAATATCAGAAGGACGTTTGCTTCTGGGTTTCTTTTTTGATACTTTAATCATACATACAGACAGGTACTCTTGAAGAATAATCAACTATCCGGATCATGTCTCTCTGAGATATGCCGGATGATTGACTACTACAAACTGTCAACTAATTTTATTCTCTATGAGTACCAAAAACACCTACTTATTCCGGGAGACTGCTCTCGTGTTATCGACATTTATTATTGTACTGTTTTACGGATGTCAGCCCTCTGCTACCGAAGAGGATACAGCTGCCTCCATACCGGATGAAGACTGGGCATTTTATGGTAACGATGTTACCAACCAGCGATTCAGCACGGTTACCCAGCTCACCCCCGAAAATGTCGGCGGGCTCGACCTGGTCTGGAAGTTTGACCTGGGCGTAGACGAGGCGCAGGAGTGTACGCCTATTGTGGTAGACGGCACCATGTACGTCACTACTGCTTCAGGCCCTAAGTACGTCTATGCTCTGGATGCCAAAACCGGCGAGCTTAAGTGGCAGAAGGAGTTTGATATTCCTTCTGATGTGGCGCGCTTTGCCTGCTGCGGTATTGTTAACCGGGGAGCTACCTACAGCGATGGTAAGATTTTCGTTGGTCGCCTGGACGGTAACTTAACTGCCCTGGACGCACAGACCGGAGACGAACTGTGGACCACGCAGGTAGTAGACTACAAGCAGGGTTCTGTCATTACTTCACCTCCCCTGGTGGTGGGCAACAAAGTGATGAGTGGCTTTGGCGGAGGCGAATATGGCGCTACCGGCTACCTGAGTGCTTATGATGTCAACACCGGAGAGCAGGTATGGCGTACCTACACCGTTCCTGGTGACGCTATGCCGACCGTTAGGGCTACCTGGAAGGGCGACAGCTGGAGAACCGGCGGTGCGGTACCCTGGTTTATCGGCTCCTACGATCCCGAACTGAACCTCGTCTACTGGGGAACTTCCAATCCATCTCCCTGGAATGCCGCCATGCGCGGGCCGGATACCCACGAATACGGTGAAATGACTAACCTCTACAGTGCCAGTATGCTGGCTATCAACCCCGACGACGGGCAGATACAGTGGCATTACCAGACTACCCCCTACGATGCCTGGGACTATGATGGTGTCAATGAGCCTATATTGGGTGAGGTCAATGTCAATGGCGAAGAAACACCCGTGATGATGAAGGCCGACCGTAATGGTTTCTTTTATGTGATCAACCGTACCAATGGTAAGCTGGTGTCTGCCGAAAAATTTGTGCGCACCGACTGGGCAGAACGGATAGATCTGGAAAGCGGCCGCCCTGTGGAAGACCCTGCATACCGCCTGACATCTACCAATAGTGTAGACGCAGTATGGCCCAGCTTTATCGGGGGCAAAAACTGGCAGCCAATGGCCTACAGCCCTAAAACCAAGCTGGCTTATATTCCCGCCAACCACCTGGGAATGTCCTTTGCCGCCTCTGAAGTAGAATACCAGCGGGGCTATTTCTTCCTGGGCTCCGAATGGGAAATATTCCAGGATGGCGAACCCGGTGAACTGATTGCCTGGGATGTGGAGAACGGTAAAAAGGCCTGGGGCAAGAAGCTTAAGTACCCTATCCCTGGCGGACCTGTGGTGACAGATGGTAACCTGGTGTTTTTTGGCGAGCTGACCGGTAATTTTCATGCCCTCAACGCCACTACCGGTGAAGAGCTGTGGAGCTACAAAACAGATTCCGGTATAGGCGCAGGCGCCATGACCTATGCCAGTGGCGGTAAGCAGTACGTGTCGGTAGTAGATGGCCGCCCGACGGTAATCCCCGGCTTCATCGGTGGAGAGCTGGCGGAAGAGATGACTACGGCTACACCTGCCGGGGGTACGCTCTATGTCTTCGCCCTGCCCGACGCCCAAGAGTAAACCTAACCAACCACAACTGAAGAGATGCTGCCGGCTTTGCCGGAGCATCTTCTTCCTTTTGTCCAAACCTGACACTTATGCAAGCTTTAAACGCTACACATCAATCTATATTATCCGTATTGATCGTCATGATACTGGCGATTGGCATTCTTTCATTCACCGATATTTCTGAACAGCAAGCCGCCGAAGAGGATACTTTCTGCGCCTGTGTCCTTAACTACAATATGCCGCTGAGTACCCAGGAAGCTGACGAACTCAGTGCTTCGCAGGGCATTTACGTGGAAATAGCCGGAGAAATGGCCCGGCGAATGGGCAAAAAGCTGGAACTGTATACCGATATGTCGTACTTCTACGGCCGGCCCGTCCGGCAGGGGCTGCTCTCTGACAAGTGCGATGCGCAGTTTGGCCTGCCCCGTACCGAGGGCGACTGGTTCATTCCCCGGAAGGTGGCCCTTACCCAGCCCCTGTTCTCCGTCAACTACGCCCTGGCCGTACCCAGAGGGCAGAAAGTACAGAAGCTTAGCGACCTGACCGGAAAAACCATTTCCATGCTCAAAGGCTCACCTCCACAGGCGGCACTGGTAGAAGAGGACGTTTCTCTCATGGCCTTTAACCTGGCAGAACATGCCATGGACGCCCTGCACAAAGGCGAGGCGGATGCTGCCCTCGTGTGGGGGCCGTCGGCAGGCTACCTGAACAAGCACCTTTACCAGAATGCTTATGATGTGCATCCTACTGACTACAACTGGGATGTGGCCATAGGGGTGAAAGCAGAAGACATCCCCCTGCGCGACGAAATGAACCGTATGCTGCCCGAACTCCAGCCCTTTATTCAAAATCTTTTACAGAAATACGGTATGCCTGATGGTCAGGTGCTACCGATCAAAGTAAAGGGTCTGAGTTAAATAAGGTGGAGCCAATTTAATTAGAAGCATGCGTAAAATTTATCTGATGTATTTCTGCCTGCTTGCATTTCAGTTGCAGGCACAGGAGGAAGAGGAACGGGTCATTCAGCTGGATTCAGTGCTCATCATGGGCCTGACACCTTTGCAGAGCACAAACCTTCCCCTCAGCGAGATTGCCGTCAACGTGCAGACCGCTGATGACAAACAGTTGGAAATTTCGGCTAACCGCGACCTTACCCAATTCCTGAACCGTAGCTTCGGCAGTGTGCATGTCAATGAGCCGGGTGGAAACCCCCTGCAGCCCGACTTCAATTTTCGGGGCTTTCAGGCCTCTCCCTTGCTGGGACTGCCCCAGGGGCTTTCTGTTTACATGGATGGCGTTCGGGTCAATGAGATGTTTGGCGATGTAGTTAGCTGGGATATGCTGCCGCAGTCGGCGCTCAGTCGGGTTGACCTGATGCCGGGTTCCAATCCGCTTTTTGGCCTCAACACCCTGGGAGGGGCTCTTTCGCTGCGTACCAGGTCGGGCTTCAGCCACAGTGGGCACCAGCTGGCACTGCTGGGAGGTTCCTACGGACGGCTACAGGCCG
>CAZFFW010000393.1:0-3492 GCA_964518125.1 uncultured Porifericola sp. | reverse complement strand
TCTCCAGGGTTTTATTCTCGCTCAAGGTACCTCCCAGTTCAAGTCTGTTTTGCTGAAGATCGTACGTGATACCATCGGCAGTACTCACTTTCATTCCCTGAATCCAGTTGTTACCGTCCCAGTAATAAAATCCCTGCTGATCAATATCGTAGACGATCAGTCCATTATCGGTTGGCTGAAGGTTCATACCATTTCTCTGGGCGGTAGTCAGTTTTGGCATCAGGAAGCCCTGGTTATTGGCAGGAGATACCAGGTGAAGAACCGCATTAGGATTGGGCTGTTCAGTACCTATTCCAACATTGTTCTGGGCCATTGTGCTACTTGCCATCAACAACAGCAATGTGCCCAATGCCATACCTGCTACAGGAATCCTATGTATGAAGTCCTTTACTTTGTGGTACATGATAATTTGTGGCTTTTGTAATGGTTAAGAGTCAATGCCTCTTCGTTTCTATTCTTCTCAGAAGCTTACTCAGGTCAGGCAATAATCTTGTGCTAGTTAATGCCTCGGTGGGTGAAATGAAATGAAGCATGACTGACCATATTACATCAGACAGTAATCAACTTTAAATAGGTAAAGAAGAAAATTAAGCGAAAAAATACCTACCAGAAGGTGTGTCAGGATTCTCCATCTTCATATGCTGATCCAGATGCCTCCCTCACTACAGATTGTATAGATGCTGCCTTTATATAAATGAAGCACGCATCAAAATAATATAATTATATATATAAAATATTTAACTATAAATTTTTATCAAGTTAATTTTTTGTACTAAATCAAGTTATTTTGCTGTATTCCATTCAGGTTTAATTTTGCGTACTGCTAGACAGCTGCATTACAGATGCTCCAAAAAAAAATTCTGAACTCAGATGAATATTACCGGTACTGTAATAGTTGACATCAGCAAAAAAAGGAAGCAAGTACAATTATTTTTTCAACTTTAGTAGGCATCTCTGTCATAAAGTACACTTATGCCTAAGTATTTTTCTAAAATCAAGCCTGGCTTCCGTCATGATACCTTAAAGCTGAGCGCTCAATTCAGGTCGTTTAAGGACAAAAAAAATCGCCACTCATGATCATGGAGCGGCGATTTTAGTGTGTTTGTTTCAAGCTCTTTTACTCTTCCGACACTTCATATCTCAGCGTACGGCCTTTCAGCGTAGCCGGAATACCTTTTTCCATCCACGCTGGCATAGGAGCATCTTTGAGATAATGGTCAAAAAACTGCTGCATCCGCCGGGCGAAGTCCTTCCTGTTGGGATACTTCAGCGGCCAGTGGGGCTCTCCGTTGTAGGTGAGCATCCAGACGGGTTTACCTAACCGGCGAAGCGCCATAAACAGCTCAATTCCCTGCTCCCAGGGTACAGCAGTATCTTCGTCATTGTGCATGATGAGCAGTGGCGTTTCTATGCGGTCGGCAGCAAAGAGCGGTGAATTCTCCAGGTAACGCATCGGATACTCCCAGAGCGTACCACCGATACGGCTCTGGGTGCGCTCGTACTGAAACATACGGCTCATCCCGCTTCCCCAGCGTACTCCCCCGTAAGCCGAAGTCATATTGGCGACCGGCGCACCCGCTTCTGCTGCTCTGAACATATTGGTGCGGGTGATGATGTAGGCCGACTGATAGCCTCCCCAGCTGTGGCCCTGCATACCAATTCTTTCGGTATCCACAAAGCCTAAGCCGCTTACATAGTTGGTTCCGGAAACCACTGCCTTGAAGGCACTTTCCCCTGGATAGCCATCTGTATATACGATATCGGGTACAAATACCAGGTAGCCCCGGCTGGTGTAAAAAGTGAAATTGATGATAGAACGGTGCGCTTCAGGCGCCCAGTGGCGGTGCAGGTTGTCCGAATTACGCTCGTAGAAGTAAACAATCATCGGGTATTTCTTGTCCTGTTCAAAATTCTCTGGTTTGTAGAGCATACCCTGCAGCGGTATTCCATCCGGTGAAAGCCAGGAAACCAGTTCTGCTGTACCCCAGAGATACTCCTCCTGCTGTGGATTGGCATTGCTGATCTTATCCATCTCTTTAAAGTCCAGCGTAGAGACCCATACATCCGGAAAATCCGCGAAGCTGGACCGGCGGAAGATCACATCATCCGAGTTGCGGGCTTTTTCGTCAAAAACGTAAGCAAAATCGCCCATGACCAGCTTTACCGGCTCCCTGTTCCTGCCGGTATGCTCACGGTAGAAGCCGCTCTGCTTGTTGGTCCGATGAAAAGCCTCCAGCAGAATTTCTCCATTTGCCGGAATGAAATATTCCTCGGGATCAGTTTTCTGGTAACGCAGCGCGATATCGTTGGCCCGGCCGTAGCCGTCGGTCAGGTTGCTGGCTTCCAGCGTTTTAGGGTCAATCTTCCAGATATCGTAGTAATCGTACACCATGAAATGCTCGTCATTTTCAGTCCACCCGGCATTGCCGTAGCTTCCCGGTAGCATCGGATGGTCATCCAGTTCGTCATAAAAGTTGGTTTCAATACCTTCGGTGAGATTTATTAGATTTCCGGTAGCTATCTCATAAGCCAGCCAGCTACTGTCGGCCGCCTCGTACCAGTAGGCATATTCTGCGCCGGGCGAAACCTGCGGATAGCCGGATGTAGCGCTGGCAATTTTGGTGCGTTTTCCGTTGGTAAGGTCAACCAGGAAGGCATCCCGCCGGAAAGGGTATTCCCAGGACATCTCACGACGATAGGGTAAATCGGAAATTCCGACCGCATAGGGCAGCCTTTTTTCACGGTCAAAACGCAGTTCGGGCATTTCTTCATCCGCCAGTGGCACGATGCGCTGCCGCGAAATGTCATACATCGTCACATAAGCCCGCTTCTTTTCTTCTTCCGCCTGAATTTTCTGCATGGGCTGCACATAGTCATCCTGCCAGGACCACACATCCACTACCGCTCTTTCTTCCTCCAGCATGGTGGTATCTTCTTCGTAGGCATATTTGGCCGGGCGGGGCATGGTACCAAAAAACAGTTGTGAAGCGTCTTCGGAGAAAAAAGGAGTTTCGTGCTCGCTGACCTGCCAGTTTTCAAAAATACCTACGCTGGTGGTATCAGCTACTTTGATCAACTCATCTTCCCAAAGGTAAAGGCTGAAGTAACGCTCATCGGCTTTGAGGCTGTCTTCACTGGAGAGAAAAGCCGCCCGGAGGCCATCTTCGCTCAGGGCCAGCTTCTGGTAACTGACTTTGCCGCTGTCCAGTATTGCCAGAGATTCAGTATTCGTATCAAAAGCAAAAACCCCTGCGCTTTGGGTTGTATCTTTAGTGGTATTGAAGAGCAGCTTGCTTCCGTTCTCGGCAAACAGGTACTCTTCTACCCTGCTAAAACGCTGTTCCTGCATATTTTCCAGGTTCAGCAATACTAGTTCGTTGCCTGTTGCTTCATCCTTCTTCTTCTCTGTCATGGTCGTATCTTCTTCGGGTAGCGGGTCTTCCAGCAGGAAAGCCAGCCAGCCGCCGGCTTTTTCCGGCATCTTGTAGGATT
>CAZFFW010000392.1:0-3518 GCA_964518125.1 uncultured Porifericola sp. | reverse complement strand
CTCATTTTTCAGTACGTTCAATTTGAAACCACCTATGATACTTTTCAGGAAGAAGGCGAGCGTATCTACCGGGTGCAGGCCAACCGCTACCTGGATGGCGAACTGGAATCTGAGAATGCCTACACTGTACCGGCTTTTGGCCCGACCATTTACAATGAAATTCCCGGCATTGCCAACTTTTTTCGCCTGACACCCTGGGCCGAAAAGCATACGGTGGTGTATGATGCCGAGGGGCCTCAACGGCAATTTAGCTTCAACGAAGAAAAAACCATTTTTGCCGATGCACCTTTTGTTAGATTTTTCTCCCTGGACATGCTACAGGCAGCTTCTGACACTCTGCTGACCGAAACCCAGCAACTGCTGCTCTCCGAATCTACTGCTGAAAAATACTTCGGGCCTGACTGGAGAAACCAAAATGTACTGGGCAAAACCCTGACAGTCTATAACTCCAATCGCGACGCAGCGGTAAGTTTTAACGTGCAGGGCGTGTATGCTGATATTCCCGGAAATTCTCACCTGGATTATGAGCTAGTCTTCTCGCACAAATCCCTGCCTGAATTCCTCCCTAAAGAAATTCCGGAAGAGATGCGCCTGGGTATGTTTGAAAATATGTGGGGGCCCAATGCCTGGTACACCTATGTGGTGCTAGAAGAGAATGTAGCTCCTACCGAAATAGCTACAAAAATTACCGACTTTGTCGCCAGCCGCAATGAAGTACCCAACAGCCGGGAAGAATTTATCCTGCAACCTGTCCGCGACATCCATCTTTATTCTAATCTTCAAAACGAACCTACGCCTACCGGAAACGCCCGGCTGGTCTACGCTATGGGCATTATTGCCCTGTTTACGTTGAGCATCGCCTGGATCAATTACATCAACCTGGCTACGGCCCGGGCTTTGGAGCGTGCCCGGGAGGTAGGCCTGCGAAAAGTAGTCGGTGCCAGAAAGATACAATTGGTCGGTCAGTTTATGCTGGAAGCCTGCATCCTCAACCTGATTGCCCTGGTGCTGGCCATTACGCTGGTGCAAGTCATCAGCCCCCGCTTTACCGAAATGAGCGGCATCAGCTTCAGTCTTTTTGATGCTAGCCAGTCACTCATCTGGTGGACGATCCTGGGCATACTGCTGATTGGTACTTTTTTCACCGGCCTATATCCGGCCTTTGTCCTCTCCTCTTTCCGTCCGGTCAGCATTCTGAAAAATCAATTGAAAGCCCCCAAAAAAGGGATTGGCTTACGCAAAGGGCTGGTCATTTTCCAGTTTGCCATTTCCCTGGCGCTGATCGTAGGCACCATCATCATTTACGGGCAGATTCAGTTTATGCGTGAGCAGGACCTGGGCGTCAATACGGAACAGACGCTGGTGATTGAAGGTCCGCAGGTGCTGGAACAGCAGACGCAATTTGGGCAGACCATTGACCTGTTGAGAAATGAGTTACAGGCTTACCCCAGCATCCAGCAGGTATCGGCCAGTAGCCATGTGCCGGGCATGCAGGAGGGCCTGACCCGCAATATGAGCCGTCTCGGACAGGAAGAAGAAGCTTTCCGTGAAGTGCGCGAAATCCAGACAGACCACGCGTACCTGCCCATGATGGAAGTCGCATTGCTGGCGGGTCGGCAATTTTCGCCTAATCCAGAGCAAAACCAGCAGAAGCTGATGCTCAACAAATCTGCCGTAGAAGCGATGGGCTTTGAAAACACGGAAGCCGCCATCGGGGCCAAAGTAGGCACGCAGAACGCCGGGGGTGTCAGCGAGTATGAAATCATTGGTGTGACTGAAAATTACCACCAGAGTACACTGAAATTTGACTATGAACCCATCGCCTTCTTCAATGAAATCTACAGCGGACACTATGTGATTAAATTTACCCCTACCCAGCAAGCTTCCACAGCACAGACGCTGCGCTTCGTGCAACAAAAGTGGAATCAACTACTGCCGGATAATCCTTTCAACTATTTCTTCCTGGACAGCTTTTTTGCCCAGCAGTATACAACTGATCAGCGTTTTGGTCAGATTTTCGGCACTTTCTCCATGCTGGCTATTCTCATCGCCTGCCTCGGGCTGTTCGGCTTATCTTCCTATACCACTGCCCAGCGCACCAAGGAAATCGGTATCCGCAAAGTGCTGGGTGCATCGGTGGGCAGCATCATTAGCCTGCTTTCGGGTGACTTTGTAAAATTGGTTTTATTGTCAGCTGTTGTAGCTTTGCCCCTGGCTTACTGGGCCATGAACGAGTGGCTGCAGAACTATGCCTTCCGCATAGAAATCAGCTGGTGGCTGCTGGCTCTACCGCTGATCATCGTCCTGTTACTGGCATTGCTAACGGTGAGTTTACAGACAGTCAAAGCCGCATTCCGCAATCCGGCAAAATCGCTGAGGTATGAATGATTTTGAGGATGGGTAACTAGGCGGGTTGGTAAAGTCCAAGATTGGGAATAAACTGAAAATCTTTGACGTTGAGCGTATAAATTTCAATTTCGTGATGCAAAGTAGTAGCAGCAATCAACATATCACCGATAAAAGGTTTATGACTCAGACAATACTTTTTCATCAGCTCTGCAAAAATGGAAGAGATTTCCTCCTTGAGTGGAAGAATGGCAAATTTCTGAAGAAACTTATCAATTTTTGCCATCTCCTTTTTGTCAAATGCGCCAAAATACATTTCTGCACTAGTAATGGGACTTATACTAAGCTTATTATAGCCTATTTTCAGACATGTGTTTTTGATCTCCCTATTGTCTTTCAAAAGCTCAATGATGATGTTGGTATCACAGATTATCAGCTGATTTTGCGCCATGCCTGTTTTCTTAAAGTTTCTGCAGATACTTCACGATCCTTCCAGATTCCACATTCTGAAAGAAAGTCTTCTTCGGAGGAGAATGTCCCTTCAGGCAATTCCTTTTTTTCTTCAATATCAACTGAAACAACAAACTTTAATTGTCGGGTAAGATCTGCCAACAACTGGGCTTCTTCCTTGCTCCTGACCGTGATTTTCAAATGCTCCATACTTCATCTATTTGTCTTCTGACTTATGATACGAAATTATCTTAAAATCGCCTATCGCAACCTACTGAAAAATAAAGGTTTTTCGCTGATCAATATCATTGGCCTGAGTACCGCTATGACCGCTGCTTTTCTCATCTTCTACTACCTTAGTTTTGAGCTGAGCTATGACGATCACCATCAAAATGCCGACCGTATCTACCGGGTAGCCCTGGATAAGTACCAGGGAGAGAACGAGCGCATACAAATCGCTACGAACTACAATGCATTACCCAAGGCGATTCAGGATAATGTAGCTGAAATTAGTTCTGTGAGCATGTCCAGCCGTCCGGTAGGTAACTTCTTTTTTACCAGGAAAAAAGAAGTCAATCCGGTGCAGTTCAAAGAAGAAAGTCTGCTGTTTGCTGATGAATACTTTTTCAGCATTTTCAGCCATCAGTGGCTGGTCGGTGACCCAACCTCGGCCCTGCTTACCCCTTATTCGCTGGTGCTTACCGAGTCGGTAGCGGCCAAAT
>CAZFFW010000391.1:0-3520 GCA_964518125.1 uncultured Porifericola sp. | reverse complement strand
AGTAACCCGCCCATTGACCCCATACGCGAGCGCCTGGTCATGTCGCTCTTTACCAGTGTAGGCGGTATGAAGAATGTGCTGGACGAAACGCCCGGGCATTCCCGGCAGATCAACATGCGTCAGCCGGTGCTGACCAACGAAGAACTCAAAAAACTGAAATACCTCCACCTGAATGGCTTCAAGTCCCATACGATTGATGCTACTTTCAGCGCCAGCGGACAGCCCGGCGAACTGGAAGCTGCCATTGACCGCATCAGCGAAGAGGCCGGGCAGGCAGTGAAAGAGGGGGTAAATATTCTCGTCATTTCTGACCGTAATTTTAACCAGGAAAACGCGCCGATACCCTCCCTGATGGCGATGGGAGCAGTACACCACCACCTGATTCGCCACGGGCTGCGCTCGCAGGTGGGTATCGTGGTAGAGGCGGGCGATGTGCGCGAAACCCATCATTTCGCCACCCTGATCGGCTACGGAGCCCATGCCATCAACCCTTACCTGGCCTTTGAGTCACTGGAGGACCTGAAAGCGCAGAAGCTGATCCATATAGATCTTGATCCCGAAGAACTGCAGAAGCGCTATATCAAGGCCATCAACTACGGACTGCTGAAGATATTCTCCAAAATGGGTATCTCTACCATACAATCTTACCACGGAGCGCAGATCTTTGAAGCACTGGGCGTAAGTAAAAAAGTGGTAGACAAATGCTTTGCCGGCACCATGACCCGTATCGAGGGAGTGGATTTTGACGATATTGCCAAAGAAACGCTGATCCGCCACCGCATGGCCTTCCCGCTGGAGCCACAGGAATCTTTCCGCCTGGAAGTAGGGGGCATATACCAGTGGAAGCGCCGGGGTGAACACCACATGCTGAACCCGCAGACCATCCACCTGCTGCAGCAGGCGACCCGCAAAAGTGATTATGAGCTGTATAAAAAATACGCCAAACTCATCAATGACCAGAGCCGTAAGGCCAGCACCCTGCGCGGACTAATGGAATTTAACAGCAATCGCCCCTCCGTTCCTATAGATGAAGTAGAATCTAAAGAGAAAATATTCAGGCGCTTTGCGACTGGTGCCATGTCTTTTGGTTCAATCTCGCATGAGGCGCACAGTACGTTGGCCATCGCCATGAACCGTATTGGTGGCAAAAGCAACAGCGGTGAGGGTGGAGAAGACGAAATCCGCTTTGAGCGCAAAGCCAATGGCGACTGGGAACGCTCCGCCATCAAGCAGGTGGCTTCCGGCCGCTTTGGCGTGACGAGTCATTACCTCACCAATGCCAACGAACTGCAGATCAAGATGGCGCAGGGAGCCAAGCCCGGAGAGGGTGGACAACTGCCCGGCCATAAGGTAGACGATTGGATCGGACGCGTACGTCACTCAACGCCCGGCGTAGGTCTGATCTCACCGCCGCCTCACCATGATATTTATTCTATTGAGGACCTGGCGCAGCTCATTTATGACCTGAAAAACGCCAACCGCGAGGCACGTATCAATGTGAAGCTGGTAGCTTCTTCCGGGGTAGGCACTATCGCTGCCGGGGTAGCCAAGGCCCATGCTGATGTGGTACTGATTTCCGGTCACGATGGAGGAACCGGCGCTTCGCCCATCAGTTCTATTCGCCACGCCGGTCTGCCCTGGGAACTAGGCCTTTCTGAGACCCATCAGACCCTGGTGAAGAATAACCTCCGCAGCCGTATTACGGTGCAAACCGACGGACAGATCAAGACCGGACGAGATATTGCCGTAGCTATTCTGCTGGGTGCCGAGGAGTTTGGCGTATCTACCGCTGCCCTGATTACCGAAGGCTGTATCATGATGCGTAAGTGCCATCTGAATACCTGCCCGGTGGGTGTGGCTACGCAGGATCCTGAACTGAGAGCGCTGTTTACCGGAAAGCCGGAGCATGTGGTTAATCTTTTCAACTTCCTGGCCGATGAACTGAGAGAAATCATGGCCGAACTCGGCTTCCGTACTGTGGACGAAATGGTAGGTCAGGTGGATTGCCTGAAGGTGAGGGAAGATATTGAGCACTGGAAACTCAAAAAGCTGGACCTGAGCCGTATCCTGGCGAAGGAAGATGCCCCGGCGCATGTGGGTATCTACAAGCAGCAGGAGCAGGATCACGGCATAGAAGAAGTACTGGACTGGAAACTGCTGGAAGCCGCTAAACCGGCACTGGAGCATGCCGAAGCGGTTCATGCCAATTTTAAGCTGATCAATACCAACCGGTCCATAGGAGCCTTGCTGTCCAATGAGCTTTCCAAGAAATTTGGTAAACCCGGGCTTCCTGCCGGAACCATTCATTATAAATTCAAAGGCTCGGCGGGTCAGAGCTTTGCGGCCTTCACCGCGCCCGGTATCCGCTTTGAGCTGGAAGGAGAGGCCAATGACTATTTCGGCAAAGGGCTATCCGGCAGCGAGTTGGTCGTTTACCCTCATAAAGAGGCCAAATTTGTACCGGAAGATAACATGATCATCGGCAACGTGGCCTTTTACGGTGCTACCTCCGGCGATGCCTACATCCGCGGTATGGCCGGTGAACGTTTCTGCGTCCGGAATTCCGGCGTGAAGGCGGTCGTAGAAGGTATAGGCGACCACGGCTGCGAGTATATGACCGGCGGTGTGGTAGTCGTGCTGGGTGAGACCGGGCGCAATTTTGCGGCTGGTATGAGCGGCGGTATGGCTTTCGTCTATAATGAGAAGGGTACTTTTGAAAAGTATTGCAATAAAGAACTGGTAGACCTGGAGAAACCTGATGCAGAAGATGAAGCCCTGATCAAAGGGATGATCAGCCGTCATCAGCAGTACACCGGCAGCAGTATGGCGGCCCGTCTGCTGGCCAACTGGGAGCAGAGTCTGCCGCATTTTGTGAAGGTGATCCCTGCCGAGTTCAAAGCAGTACTGAAGCGCAGAAAAGCGGCGCAGGAGCTTTCAGAAAATGAGGATATCAAAGTGGATTCAGCCACTAAAGTGTAAACCAATCTAAAGCATGATGCTTTCCATGGGCTGTGCCCTCACGGCCCATTTCTGGTATTTACCTGATAAACTCAAGAAGCATCATCGTCAAGTATACATTAAAAAGCTTAACCGAGATGGGAAAACCTACTGGATTTAAAGAATATAATCGCGAACTGCCCAAGGCCCGTGATCCCAAAGAAAGGATCAATGACTACAATGAACTCTACCTGGAGTTTGACGACGAAAAATCGCAGCAGCAGGCCGCCCGTTGCATGGATTGTGGTATTCCTTTTTGCCACAACGGCTGTCCGCTGGGCAACAATATCCCGGAATTCAATGATGCTGCTTACCAGGGCAACTGGAAGCTGGCCATTGAAATACTGCACTCTACCAACAACTTCCCGGAATTTACCGGCCGTATCTGTCCTGCGCCCTGCGAGGCCTCCTGCGTGCTGGGCATCAATAAGCCGCCGGTAGCCATTGAGCATATTGAGAAAACCATTGCTGAAAAGGCTTTTGAACTGGGCTATATTAAGCCGAACCCACCCAAAGAGCGTAC
>CAZFFW010000390.1:0-3529 GCA_964518125.1 uncultured Porifericola sp. | reverse complement strand
CCTGGTGGATGCTGCTGATTCCGGTAATCGCATTGATCCTGATCACACTGATCACTGTCAGTTTTCAATCTGTTAAAGCCGCTTTGACTAATCCGGCTAAATCACTGAGGTATGAGTAACTTCAATGTCTAGTGAATCATGAGGAATGATCCATCATCATCCATCAATTATTGACCCATATGTTTAGAAATTATTTAATCATCGCCTACCGCAACCTGCTGAAAAACAAGGCCTTCAGCCTGATCAATATCTTCGGGTTTTCCCTGGGCTTCGTCGCGGCTATTTTCATCGCTTTGTATGTCATTGACGAACTCAGCTTTGACCAATACAATAGTAAAGCCGACAGAATCTATCGCGTCACAGAAAGTATTCAGCAAGGCAATGGAGAGCGACAGGTTCCCGCCGCGGCTACGCTTGTCGCCCCGGCGGCCCTGGAAAATATACCGGAAGTAGAAAATGCTGTCAGAATGAATATTTTTGGCAGACTTACTTTGGGCTATGAGGAGTTTCGTGACTACGAAAATTTTCTAACCGTTGATTCCACTTTCTTCCAGATATTTGATTGCCGGTTTATTGAAGGAAATGCCAAAAACGCATTAAACCAGCCCTTTTCGGTAGTGCTTACGGAAACGCTTGCTACAAAGTATTTTGGCAATGAGTCAGCACTGGGCAAAAGCATGTACGCCAGCCAGTTTGAAGATGAAATTTTAGTGACAGGGGTCATAGAAGATTTTCCTTCCAATGCACATTTCCGGCCCAAACTGCTATTTTCAATGGCGAGTGTTTTTAGGTTTGAAGGCGTGAGAAATGCGCTTGAAAATGACTGGAGTTCTAATGAGTTTGCCACCTACCTGCTACTGGATGACCATGCCCAACCCGAAGCTGTCGCGGATCAACTGACTGCATTGGCTAACGCGAACCGAACGGATGAATTTCAGAACAACCGGTATCAACTACAGGCGCTTAACGACATCCATTTTTACTCCCAGGATTTGGAGAACGATTATACCGTACAGGGTGATATCGCTTATGTCTATATTTTTTCAGGCATTGGCCTGCTCATTCTGTTGATTGCTTTTATCAACTATGTGAACCTCTCTACGGCCCGTGCCATGAAAAGAGCTAAGGAAGTCGGGCTGCGCAAAACGGTTGGCGCCAGTCGCCGGCAACTTCGTTTTCAGTTTGTCGGCGAATCCCTGCTGATCGTACTGATCACTCTGGTCTTTGCGGTAACGGTAGTGCAATTACTGACCCCGGCCTTCAATGAGCTGTCAGGTAAAACACTACGACTAGAAATCCTGGACCCACTGGTGCTGGTGATTTTACTTTCGGTCGGGCTGATCTCCGGTATGCTGGCCGGAGCTTATCCGGCATTTTACCTGTCACGTATCCGGCCTGCCCTGATCCTGAGACAATCGTCTGATCAGAAAAGCGGCCAACCTATGCGAAAAGTCCTGGTCGTGACGCAGTTTGCCATTGCCATGGTACTGATCACCGCCACGGTAGTCATTTACCGGCAGATGAATTTTATCCAGAACACCGACCTGGGCTACGAAAGGGCGCAGCGGCTCACGGTAGATATCAACACACCGCCTCTGTGGCAGAAATACGAGGGCGTAAAAGCTGCTTTTGAGCAGATTCCCGGCGTAGAAAAGGTAACTGTTACCAACCGCGTGCCCGGAGAGTGGAAAAGTATACCCCAGGCCGGTGTTACCCAGGACAACGCGATCACTGACTTTCTGTACCTGGCCGCCGATGAGGATTTCCTGCCCACCTACGGTATAAAGCTGGTCGCTGGCAGAAATTTTCGCCAAAGCAGTGCCGATTCCGCCAAAGTGCTGCTCAACCAGACGGCGGTTGAAATGCTGGGCCTGGACGACCCAATCGGACAAGTGATTGATGTTACGCATTTTGAAGAAGATAAGCTGGAACAGGCATTTGTAGCAGAAATCATCGGCATCATTGAGGATGTACACCTTGAGTCGGTCAGGCAAAAGGTCACACCCACCATGATCTCTTATTATGATAACCCACTGCACCGCATTGACTACTATACTTTGCAGATCAGCGCTGAAAATGTGCAACAAACCCTGGCTGATATTGAGAAAGTCACTTTACAGTTTGATCCGGAAAGCCCGCTGGAGTATCATTTTCTGGACGATAAATTTGCGGAGCTTTACCAGAAAGAAACCCAAACCGCCAGCATTGTAGGCATAGCCGCGATCATTGCGATTCTTATCGCCTGTATGGGTCTCTTCGGACTGACCCTGTTGACCGTGGCCCAAAAAACCAAGGAGGTAGGCATTCGCAAAGTGCTGGGAGCAGATGTGCTGCACATCACCTGGCTCATTGCCCGGCAATTCCTGATGCTGGTAGGCATTGCCTTCGTCATTGCCTCGCCCTTCGCCTGGTGGGCCACTCAAAGCTGGCTGCAGGAATTTGCTTACCACATAGACTTGTCTATCGGACTGCTGCTGCTTTCCGGCTTCCTGGTACTGCTGATCGCATTGCTAACCATCAGTTTTCAGACGCTAAAAGCCGCTATGGCCAATCCTGCAAAATCGCTGAGGTATGAATAGTTTTTTAATGATTGATGAGAAACGATTAATTAACTTCAATTACTAGAATCTATGCTGCGAAAACATCTTTGTAAACCCTTTGATCAATCCAAATCTTCGGCTTATTTATTATCTCTGAAGCAGCTCTGTCACCTCCTTTTTCAACCCGGGCAGGTGTCTTTTAATAGCTCCCCATACAATCTCATCATCAACGCTGTCATAAGCATGTATAACTCTGTTTCTCATCCCGATTATCTGACGTTTGCCAGAAATATCAATTCCAGGATCAACTTTGTTGATTCGGTTCAGGGCTTCTCCAATAATTTCAACCTCTCTTTCTACAGCCCGCCTTAACATTTTATTGGTTTTGTAAGACTTGATATCATCGGTACCCTTCAGATATTCTTCAATGGAAAGGATAGATTCCCGGATATCATAAAGCAGCTTTTTGACTTCCTGATCCATAGATCATTTGCTTAGTTTGATTGACAGATTGAATGAAGTACGGATTGGATAAAGACTTTTCGGTGATCAGGTCAACTGGTCTTTGCAGGATACTTTCAAGAGCATCGGCCATTAGAAAATAGTTGTCAGCATAATCTACCGGATCCATGGCTTCAAACGAAATTAGTAAATCAACATCACTCTGCCCGTGAAACTGCCCAGTACATACCGATCCGAATGCATATAAAGCTTTTACCCGGTACCTGTCACACAAAGCTCTGATCTGATCAATATTATCTGAAATAAGCTGATGCATCTATTTTCTTTTTTTTGAATATAAAACTAAAAAGATAAACCTACCATACTTATGCTACGCAACTATCTCAAAATCGCCTACCGTAACCTTCTCAAAAATAAAGGGTTCTCACTGATCAATATCTTCGGACTGGCAGCTGGCGTTGCGGCTTTTGTTCTCATTTTTCAGTACGTTCAATTTGAAACCACCTATGATACTTTTCAGGAAGAAG
>CAZFFW010000389.1:0-3551 GCA_964518125.1 uncultured Porifericola sp. | reverse complement strand
ACATGGTACAGAAAGGCATGCTGGACCGGGATGAAGAAAGCCGTAGTCATGTGTACAAAGCAAGCCTTCAACAGCAGGAAACCCAGAAAATGCTATTGGATCGTTTTCTGGATAACACATTTGGAGGCTCAGCCATGCACCTGGTCATGCAGGCCCTGGGCAATGGTAAAACATCAAAGGAAGAACTGGCACAGATCAAAGCACTTATCAGGAAACTGGAAGGAGGTGACAAATGACTTTAAGCGGAATGGAACCTATCGTGCAGGCCCTGGGCTGGACATTACTGCATTCTTTGTGGCAGATCAGTCTGCTGGCCTTAATTTTTTATATACTGATCACATTTATACCCCAGACCAAACCCGATGTAAAGTACATCATCGGCGTAGTAGCCCTGTTACTAACGGGTGTCATAAGTGCCGGGACATTTTTTGAGCATTTCACAGAGCAAAAGGAGCAGCTGATCTCTGAGCAATTTCAACAATCAGCCCTGACAGTCAGCCAAGAGATACAGGCAATATCAGTAGTTGAAGGGCAACAGGAGAATTTCTTTGCCCCTAAGGCAGTGCTGACCCAGTTGCAGCAGTGGGTAAACAGGCATATTCAATGGCTGGTAGGCGGCTGGCTGGCAGGTGTATTCCTGCTAAGCCTGAAATTTGCCGGATCGTTTTATTACCTGCAACGCCTTAAAACAAGGATGGTAGCTGAGACTGACCGGTTTTGGCAGGAAAGACTCAGCAGCATGGCTAAAACCCTGATGATCAGCCAGCCGGTGAGGTTGCTTTCTTCGGCCGTGGTACAATCTCCCATGCTTATCGGACAACTAAAGCCGGTAATTCTCATTCCAGCCTCAATGCTCAGCGGATTATCGGAAGAGCAACTGGAGGCAATCATCGCCCATGAACTGGCCCATCTATACCGCAAAGACTACTGGATCAACCTTATGCAGGCCTTTCTGGAGATCGTCTTTTTCTATCACCCCGCTCTGTGGTGGATGTCCTCGGTGATAAGGGCAGAAAGGGAAAAGTGCTGCGATGATATTGCCGTGAAATTGTGTGGCAACTCCATGGTGTATGTGGGAGCCCTTGCCCGGGTGGAAGAGCTTAAAATCACCCAATCTTCACTGGCAATGGCCTTCGCCGGAAAAAGCGGAGGGCTTTTGCAGCGCATAGAACGCATCCTGCTACCCGGCAAAGAAGCCATCAATCTGAAAGGTCGTTTTGTAGCTGTTTTCCTGCTGTTACTGAGTTTACTGATCATCCTCACCACGGGTGAGAGCCAAGCCCTGAGATACAGTGAGAAAAAAGCGATAGATGCAATTCACTGGGTCAAGACCAGTTACCTTGCAGAAAAAGTAGACAATTCTTTGGCCAAGGAAATGATGGACAGCCTTACTCCTGTACAGCCCCGTCAAAACAGCCCGATGATCGCCGGCACTAAATTACCGATGATGCAGCAGGATACTGTACCAACCGAGAGCCCCGCTCCTCCCTCTACACGTATTTTTAGCTTCAGCAGCGATAGCGTGGATGCCCCGCTGGTAATTGACATGCGGCATATTGCTAAGTTGACTGCACAGGCCTCAGCACCCATGGCTTTTTCCTTCAGTACCCAGGATTCACTGGACAAACAAATCCGTATTGTACTGGAAAGTCTGCATGACATTGATTTTGATTTCCTGACAGAGGATAGCATGATCCACAGAATAAGGACGATAAAGGCGCCATTAAGCCCCGCCAGTATTTACTTCAGCGGCGCGGACACCAGCATTGACCTAAATTTTGCCGTTAGCCACGCGATATCACTAGCGGATTCAGCGATAAACAGTCCTATGGTAAGAAGTAGCCTTCAATATTTACAGGATAGCACCCTGGAGAAGCGCCTAAGAGAGATGGAAAAGCTTTTACGGGAAAGGGAAGAAGCACTGGCTACATTGCTGGAAAGCAGAGAAAAGGAAATGGAAGCGCTAATGGAAATGAGTGAAGAAGAAATTCGTGAAATGGAAGCGCAGATGGAAGCCATGGAAAAGCAATTTGAGGAGCAGTTTCAGCAGGAAGCTGCCATGGAAAAGCAACTGGAGGAGCAACTCCAGCAGCAGGAAACTCAGATGCTCAAAATGGAAGAAGAAATGAGAATGAAAGAAGCAGCTATGGAGGAGGCGGTAAATGAACTGGAAAAGATGCTGGTCTCAGATGGCTACATCAAGAAAGGTACGAACTACACTTTTGCCATGAAGGCAGATAAACTGCTCATCAATGATCAGGAAGTGACCCAGAAGGTTTTCCTGAAATACCAGCAGTGGCTACAGCAGCAGCAAGCTATGGAGTATCAGCCGGGTAATTCCTTTACCATCCGTAAAAAGGCTGAATAAGCCGCTAAAAATCTAAAAAAAACAGCCCATCAAAGGCTGTTTTTTTTGTTGTCACTGCTTAACTTTAATATTATAACAGCAAAAAAAAGAACAATTATACTAATTAGTGCGATTAGTTGTTGATCTTTGAGTTAGTTCAGTTGAACTTTATATGATTATAGTTGGGTAAAGTATAGCGTCAATGACCAGAGAAGAATTTGAGAATTTACCTAGAGAGAAGAAATGTAAGTATGTCTGGAACCGCTGTACGTTTCTGGCCACACGCTTTCAGGAGGAACAGCAGAGAAGATGCCGCATTAACCTGTACCACAATGGCCGCTTCTTTGTTGAGATCTGGTACAACAGCCAGTATGACTACATCGGGGATATCGTATCTTTCACAGACATCAAAGAACTGGACCCCTACATATCAGAGATAGACCTGAAGGCTTTTTCCCTCTAAGGTCTATCCCCATTTATCTTCATCTCTATGGCTGTTACTTCACTTTTCTGAGTACAATACTTTTTGCAGTAAATGAAAGTACCGCCAGGACAGCATAGCCAATGCCCAACGCTATCCATTCCCTGACTCCAAGGGCCTCCATTTCAAAAATATCTCTGGCAAATGGTACGTAGATCAGTACCAGTTGCAGGCCAATGCTGACCACCAGACCTATCCACAACCATTTGTTGGTAAACAGCGGGATGGCAAAATAGCTGCGTACCGCCAGCAACAGGATAAACTCCGCAATTACTACAAAAGTGAAAGTAACCGTTTGGGCAAGCGGCACATTTTCAGGTGAGTTACCTCCCGCCCAGAAAAAGAGCGTGAGGGCACCGATGGTAGATAATACTGCCAGTATGCAGGTCAGGATAAGCTCCGGCCTAGGCAGTATACTGGTAGCACCTTGTTTAGGTTTTCTTTCCATAATATCCTCCCCGTAAGGATCTACCGCCAGCGCCAGCGCCGGAGCACCGTCTGAGATCAGGTTAATCCAAAGCAGCATAATGGCAGTCAGCGGCAGGTTCCAGCCCAGCAGGGTAGCCATAAAAATGATCAGCACCTCGGAGAGATTACCGGATAAGAGGTGCATAATGGCCTTCTGGATATTGTCATAAATCCCCCGGCCCTCTTCAATGGCGTGCACGATGTTGGTGAAGGAATCATCCATCAGCACAAAGTCCGAGGCTTCTTTGGCCACAT
>CAZFFW010000388.1:0-3568 GCA_964518125.1 uncultured Porifericola sp. | reverse complement strand
GGACTTTATTCCATGCACTAAAGTTTAAAAAATACACGGAAGGTTGTGCCTTCTCCCTCCCTGCTGTCTACTTCAATATGACCACCGGCATTTTCTACGACTTTATTGATCATATGAAGGCCAACTCCACTGCCTTCTACATGATGATGAAAACGCTTGAACATACCAAAAAGCTCGTCTAGGTTGTTTTGGCTCATTCCGATACCATTATCCTTCACCGTCAAAATAGTATAAGCACCGTTATCTTCACAAAAAATCTGTATGTGGGGTAAACGTTCGCTTGAATGATACTTTATTGCGTTGGAAATGAGGTTAAAAACTACGGATCGCAGGTTTTTTTCTGTAAAGCGAATATAAGGGCAGTCAGCAACATCTATTTCTATCACTGCACTGGACTTCCTGATCATAGGTTCCAGGTCCAGTAGTACATCCTTAATTATAGACTCCAAACTAATCTGAGCAAACTTCACTTCTTCTTCCTTCTGAAGCTTTACCACATCGCTGAGACTAGTAATAGTGTGCTTAAATCTGCTTATGGATTCCTCCATCAGCCCGATAATCCTTCCTACTTTTAGCTCTTGCAAAGCTAATGATGAGAGATCTTCTTTTAAAAGCGTAACTAAACCTTCAATATTTGTAATAGGTGCTTTCAGATCGTGAGAGGCTGTGTAGATGAAGCTATCCATATCTGCATTGATATAGCTCAGTTTCTGATTGCTGGTCACAAGATCTTCGTTAGTGGTGCGTATCTTTTCATTCGCAATAGCTAATTCTTCGTTGGTCGTGGCAAGTTGCCGGCTGGTTTGATGAAGTTTCTCTGCTATCAACTTTTGTTCATGGATATCAGTAGAGGTACCCACCCATAATTCAATATTTCCTTCACCGTTCCGCAGGGGTATCGCCCGATTAAGGTGCCAGCGGTAGACGCCATCGTGGCGTAATAGACGGTTTTCATGAACAAATTCCTGTCCGGTATCCAATGCTTTTTGATAGGTGGCCAGCATATGGTCCAGATCCTCAGGGTGCACAATCGGCTTCCACCCCCAACCCTTAAGCTGATCAAATGAAAGACCGGTATACTCATACCATCGCTCACTAAAAAAATTCACAGATCCATCTGGTAAGTTGGTCCAGGTCATCTGCGGAATGCCGTGGAGCAGGCTTTTGAACCTCCTTTCACCGGTCTCAACTTTATGACGAGCCTTTACTTGCTCAGTAACTTCGGTCGATATCACCGTTACTCCCCTTATCACCTGCTGAGCATCACGGAAGGGATAGTAGACAAAGTTCCAGTAGGCTGTTTCCTGTTTACCATGTCGGTTAATCTGGGAGGCTATTTCATTAGCCACAAGCGGTTTTCCTGTACTCACAACCCTGTCCAGTAGCTCTTCAAACCCCTGATCGGCTGCTTCGGGAATTAACTCAAACAAAGGTTTATTTAAGGCCTCCTGCTGCGTGCGTCCCCACAATTCACACACCTTCTGATTGGCGATGCTAATGACATAATCCGGGCCTTTGACCACCGCAATGGCAACAGGTGCCTGTTCAAACAGGTTTAACAGTTCCTGCCACTGTATTTCAGCTTGCTGACGAGCTTCTTCCAGTTCTCTGGTACGATTTCTTACTTTATTCTCGAGCTGCTGATTTAGTTCAAGTAGTGTTTTTTCTCTTTCCTCAACAGCTTTACGGGACTCAACCAGATCGGTCACTTCTATCGCGACATCTACCACACCGAGTATGTTTCCCTGCTCATCGTGCAAGGGCTGATAGACAAAGTTATAGTAAGTTGCCTTTAAAGCTCCGTCGCGCAACATCTCGGCAGCTACTTCCTCACCGGTAACGGGCTCCCCGCTATGTAACACCTGTCGAATCAGTTCATCAAATCCCTGTCCCTGAAGCTCGGGTACACCTTCCAGTAAGGGTCGGTTTAGCACCTGACCGGCAGTACGCCCCCAGATGGCGCACATAAGCGGATTGGCAGAAACCACCTTCAGGTCTTCTCCTACAAACAGGCACATGGCTACAGGTGCCTGTTCAAGTAGTGCCTGTATAAGTCGACGGTCTGTGGCAATTTTTGCCAGGTCATTAGGTATTCCTTCAGTCTGCAACTCCACCCTTATTTCCTGCTCCCGGTTCAAAAAATTAAGCTCATTTTGCTTGTTCAACTGCCTGGCTACTTCCCTGGACGTATGGATAATGAAGGCCACCTCACCCTTTGCATTTAGAACAGGCTTGTTGGTAACAGACCAGTATCGATCTTTGAACCCACCGGATGGGGAAGCAAAATCATAGCGGATGTTGGGCAGCTGATCAGTCTGCCTGGTTCGAACGACCTTGTCCAGTGAGGCTTTAAGTTGACGTTGACCTTTTGAGGAGGAGGCTTCAGAATTTTCGGAATAAACAGTAAAAACACTATTTCCCAGCACTTCGTCTTTGTTTCTGCCGCTAAGCTGCAACTGCTCATCACTGATTGACTGAACGGTATATAATGGAGTATCAGGTTTGAGAAGAGCGAAATTACCTGGCAAAGAGGCAAATATTTCCTTGAAATTTGCAAGTGGCTCTGTCACTGGTTAAAGCTTTTTTTAAGGTTAGAAAGGAACTTTTTTACTGATGATGCACACGAAAAAATATAATTCTTCAATATACGAACAAAATATACTATTATTAAAATTGTTTGTTCATAGACAGTCTAATCATACTTAAAACAGCAGGTTTTGTGAGATTTGTATGAGATCTCATCATTCCATAAGGCAATCTTCCTGCGACTTTTATGCATCGTTTAACCTTTAATTGCTTGAGCGTTAGCAAAGCAGTTTTTCTCTTTGCATCCATTTTTCTGGGGCATTTTCCACGTAATGACGGCTTTATTCTTAGCAGAAGGTCAGGTCTAAATGCCTTTCCGAAAGTCACCGGGCGATGAAACTGATTTTCAGTTTACAAATGGTTTCTAAACTACATTAACTTCAGCCCAATCATGTACAGCTTCTACAATCGGCAAGTCTATCAATACATGCAAATCTTCTCCACGCACGGCCAATATACGGGTGCGCTTTCAAAGTCCTCCTAAATATGATTTCTAAGGCTAATTTCTGTCCTTATGTGTCACCACGTTTTATCTCTGAGGTTCCTTGCTCATAGGTCTCTATTAGATTTTTTTAGCGCTAACAAACTATCGCCCTGAATTTCCATTATCTGTCCTGCTACGGATGATTGCAGGCCACTTCATCTTCACTTAGTTAAAGCATTTTCTAAGTCTAAATTATCTGACAAGTTAGGCAAAGGCTCTGTTCAGCTACCCTAGGCGCTTACTAAGCATTTACCACTAAGTTTCTTTCCTGCTTCCACTATACCTCTGGGCACCATACCATCTATATAGATTTGGTTTTAACAAAGAGACTTCAATAATTCTACAAACCGGAATCTTGCTTAGCATTATTTACATTCATGGATGCGGCGATCAGGGTATTGCACTAAATGCTACGGCCTTTGAAACCGTACCCGAGTCATTTTTTTTAGAGGAGTTGATAAGATGGGGAATTCCTCTTGTATGGTGAGAGTATCTGTT
>CAZFFW010000387.1:0-3603 GCA_964518125.1 uncultured Porifericola sp. | reverse complement strand
TCCAGTTCCGGCCCTTCTCCTATGGCCATAAAGCTTACATCATCACGGATGTCCAGTAGCTTTCGGGCGGCTTCCAGGTAGGTTCTGTAGTCTTTGTGTCCATGAAAACGGCCAATCATGCCTATTACATAAGGTGTTTGAACCTGAAATCGCCTACGCACCTGCTCATTTTTGCTGATTTCCTGAACTCTACTGAAATCAAAGCCATTATGGATATACCGACTCCTGCCGGCAGGCGCATCATAAGCCACCAGGCCGGCTTTGGAATTGGCCAGTACATAATTGGAAAAGGGAAAAGTAAGCCGCGCCCTGATCTGGTGCTTTTTGGGAAGGTGACGGGGCGCATCAGCGATCATGGCGTTGACAAAGGGAATCCCCAAAATCCGGGCCGCCGGCAGTGCCAGTACAGACGACATAGAAGACCAGCTATGGATGACGTCTGGCGAAAATTTTTTGGCCAGCCGGTAAATGCTGAATATAGCGGTAAAATCATAGCGGTAGCGCCGGGATACCTGTTGTATACTGATGGGCAGGTCAAAAAATTCCGGATACCTGATTTCCTGAGAAAGCACCACAAGTGCTACCTGATAGCCTTCCCTAACAAGTTTTTTGAGTAGTTCCAGCAGCCTCCTTTCTTTACCCCCCGCTTTGATCGTATCAATGACCATGAGTATTTTCATAAAAATCAGCTCTTTAGAAATTGCTGGTGTCCGTTGTTTGCCTTTACCTCAGGGTGACCCAGGGATCTCATAATCTCGCGGCGCAGACTACTGGCAGCCTTTTTCCAGTTAAAAATAGTATCGTACAAACGATAACTTGCCTCCCCGAATTCCTGCTGTCTCTGGGGGTCCTCCAGTATACTCGCCAGAGAACCAGCCAGTAAGCCCGCGCTTCCGTGTCGGATCGCATAGCCGTTCACATTGTTGATCACAAAATCCGGTCTCAGGCCGGAGTGGGTCACCACTATCGGGAGGCTATTGGCCAGCGCATCAATAAAGGAGATACTGAAAGGCTCTTTCTGATGGGGTATACAATAAACAGAGGCACTACGCATCATTTGCTTCAGCTGAGGCATAGGCACCCTACCCATTACCGATACCCCCTCCTCTTCTATTTCCGGTTTACAGCCTACGATCTGCAGCCGTGCAGCAGGTAGCTGCTGCTTCAGCTTTCGGAATGCTTCCAGTAAGAGCGGGCCTCCTTTCCTCTTCCAGAAACGGCTCACGTAGAGAATGACCGGCTGGCGGTGCTTCGGTGCTGAACTGTTGTAGGATCTTTTCAGGTTACTGCCAGGATACACACATTTCACTTTTTCTGGCGGCAGTTCGTAGAAGCTTTCCAGGGCCCGGCCCACATGGGTGCTCATGCAGAAGATGCGCTCAGCGTTCCAGTAAACCTTCCTCTCCATTGCGATCCACCAGGCTGGCAGGAGTTCACTGGAAAAATCCCTGTAATTGCTCATCCTTGCCAGGTGGCAGTGGTCGGTATAGACAAAATGAGGAATATCATCTACGCTGGCATCGTAGAGAGACTGTGTCTGGAAGGTAAAGGCATATTCCTCCCGCTGCCTGAGCCTATCGGCTACCTTCCGCTTGACACTTTGAAAATAGTAAGAAGTACGGTTAGCATAGTAGCCCGGTTTATCCTTTTGCCGGATAATATCCCTGCCGTATTCTTTGGCCAGATAGTACAGGTTGACCAGAGAACTACGTGGCACTATTTTTTTGATATTGATCTCCTCTACTTCATACTCGGGGAAGGCATCCTGTAGCATACGGCTTACGCTAAAGTTGGTCTGAGAGTATGAGCCATTTTGAAAAAAAGCGATTTTTTGCGATTTGACGGTGTTATTAGCCACGATGTAATTATTTTAAAAAAAAAGCTGCCGGCTTCACCAGTGGTTTTGGCAGCAGGGATAAAAATAAATTCGCTTCGTATTGATCAAAAATCCTGATAAGCTTAAAAGCCACCAGATAGGTGAGCAAGCCAATTCCCAGGTTGATGAAAAGCGAGTCTACCTGGCTCCTGGTAAAATATAATACGCCGACAGTGAGCCCCAGCATCAGCAGGCATTTCAGGCTGGACAACCAGGGAAGGCTAAGCTTGTGTGTCTGATTAATCAAAATATAGACAATAATGTTTTGCAGGACCACGCTTCCGGCTGTAGCCAGCGCCATTCCCGTAGCACCATAGGCCTGCGCCAGCGGGATGCCTGCTGCTATATTTATGACAAAAGAGATCTTGGCGTACACCAGTATCCTGGGCCGTTTGATGGCCCTGGCAATGAGCGTTAGCGGTATATTATAGAATACCAGGAAACAAAGGAAGATGATTAGCGGCCAGTACGCCTGACGGATGTAGTCGTTCTCAAATACAAATTCCAGCAGAAAACTACCCAGCGGAATAAAGATCGCCAGGAAAAGGAAAGCGACGACATTATTGGCATTGTAGATAAAGCCAAACATACGGTTAAGATCCCGGTCGTCCTGGTGCTGGTCATACTTGCTGAATAAGGCCGCCTCCGACACAAACTTAAACATGCGGTTAGGATAGAAAATCATCAGTTTGCTCAGTGTCTTGGTAGCTACCGCATACACCGCTACCTGTATGTTGGTAGAGAAATATGCCAGGATGTAGCGGTCAATATCAGTACCGAGAAATGAAGCACCGAACTTTTCTATGTAACTTCCCCAGCGGTAGGATTTTTCCTCCTCGTTCTCCTGTCGTACCCTGAGCACTTTCCGCAGGGAGGTGAATCCGTAGATTTTCAGGAATACCAGGCACATCAGTACAAAAACCATCAGCTCACTGAGCGACAGCCCGATGACAAAGAATAGCAGGTCCTTCTCCAGTTGTACGCCGATGATGATGACCGCAAAACGTCCCAGTTCGTAGGCTGCCCTGCACCAGAGAATTACTTTCTGCTCAAAGCGTGCGTGAAAGGCCTTTTCCAGCAGCAGGAAGCCAATATGGGATAATACAGCCAGCTGAAATACCACAAAATGTACATGGTAGCCATCCAGGCCGAAGCTTTCGGCAAAGAGTGGAAAAGCCAGGCTCAGGAGTACGGAGGCCAGCGCAACGGTCAGTATTCTCCAGAACAGTATGTTCCATACCATCTCGCTGATCTCTTCCTGATTGTCCAGCTTGGGCAGGTAGCGCAACAGGTACTGATCATATCCCAATGCCAGGAATATGTTCAGCAACAAAGGCAGCCCGGCAAGCAGTGCGTAAATCCCATAATCCTCCGCACTGAGGTAGCGGATCAGGAGGACCATCCCGAACAATGCTACCAGCATTTTGAGGACGGAAATTCCCACCGAATAAGGAAGTGCTTTTTTTGCCTTGGTTTTGATACTCATAGAAATACCCTGCTGTATTGAGCGAAATACCAGACACTACCTCTGGGGGCAGGGTCTGACTTTACATTCTTGAAAAATTGACTCCTGAGAATTTTTTAGGTAGAGATTAGCTCACCGTCTTTTTTGATATAAGGGGCGCTTTCCAAATCATTCAGCACCAGCATCGCCTCTTTCTCAAAATCCTGGCGCTGCTGCTCACTGAGTCGCTCGGCCTGCACTTCGTTTACGTCGGTATCCAGCA
>CAZFFW010000386.1:0-3647 GCA_964518125.1 uncultured Porifericola sp. | reverse complement strand
TTCAAAAAGTAATTAGAAGGATACGTTGATGCCTACAGAATAAATGGCCGTTACCGGGTATTCACCCAGGTCAATACCTGCCGCTGTAGGGCTGCCCACGCCGATTTCAGGCGTATAGCCGGAATAATCTGTCAAGGTGAAAAGGTTGGTTCCTCTCAGGTAGACTCTGGCATCGCTAAGCCCGATATTGTCGGATGCTGCAGTGGGCAGCGTATAGGAAAGCGTCACGGTACGCAGGCGCAGATAGCTGCCGTCTTCTATAAAAAACTCCGATGGCTCAAAATTGGCACCGCCTGCGCTGGCCTGGGGTACTGTACTGCTGGTACCGGGGCCGGTCCAGCGGTTGAGCCAAAGCTCCTGGTAGTTAGCCAGGGCGAAGCGCTGTGCCCGTTTTCCATTGTATATTTCGTTACCCACTTGTCCCTGAATATCAGCTGCCAGTTCAAAAGCCTTGTAGCCCAGCGTAAAGCTGAAACCGTAGATAAAATCAGGAATAGGGGAGCCAATGTAATCCCGGTCGGCAGCACTCATATTCCCGTCCGGCTCTCCGGTAAATTCGCCCTCATCGTTAAGTCCGTTCTGATCCACATACTGAAAATCTCCTACACCCTGATTGTCAAAGTTAGGCTCAGCATCCAGTTGGGCCTGGTTCTGGAAAATACCGGCGATCTCATAGCCGTAGAACGAACCAATAGGCTGCCCCACTTCAGTGCGGGTCACTAGTTGTCCATTGTTGAGGCTACCTCCGGTAATGAAGGAGTTGACTCCGGCATCGGCCCCTATCTCCAATACTTCATTATTGACAGTAGTACCGTTGGCACCGATACTGTAGCGGAAATCACCCGCCTCATCGCGCCAGAGTACGTTGAACTCAAAGCCATTGTTCTGTACTTTGGCCGTATTGAACACTACACTGACAAAGGGGCCATTTCCAAAATATCCGGGCACAAATATCGGTACCAGGATGTCGCTGGTAATACGATCGTAGTAGTCGGCTTCAATGGCCAGTTTGCCGGAAAAGAAGCCCATCTCCAGACCGATATCATACTGAGTGGTTTCTTCCCATCTCAGGTCCTCGTTAGCCGTTACACCAATTGTTGCACCGGGAGAAAGCTGCTCATCCGGACCAAAAACTGCATCCAGCGAAGTGTTGATCAGGGCAAAACGAGCTTCCGGACCGATGCGGTCGTTTCCGGTGATACCCCAGCTACCACGCACCTTCAGGTTGGAAATGAAAGTGTTGTCTGCCAGGAAAGGCTCATTGCCGATGTTCCAGCCTGCGCCGACGGAGGGGAAAAAGCCATATTGGTAATTTTGGCCAAACACTGAGGAGGCATCCAGACGCCCTGTTACCGTAAGCAGGTAACGGCTGTCGTAGCTGTAATTGGCCCGAAAGAGCACCGACTGTATGGATTGATGAGA
The DNA here is from genome assembly GCA_964518125.1 of uncultured Porifericola sp. Taxonomy (GTDB): domain Bacteria; phylum Bacteroidota; class Bacteroidia; order Cytophagales; family Cyclobacteriaceae; genus Catalinimonas. Next base: position 2,225 of record CAZFFW010000386.1, on the reverse strand, counting down.
GCCATTACCATCAGTCTGTTCTTCATCAGTCTGCCCCGCATCAATAAAGCGCAGCTCTTCATCACCTCTTACCAGCCCTTCAGTACGGCTTTCCAGATACTCAAAGCGTTCTTCCTGCAGCGTAAAACCCAGCACACCATCAAAGCGGTGCTGATCTATTTCCTGGTTATAATTCAGGGTGTTTTCCCAGAACCAGCGGATATCTTCTTCGCGGCGGCTGGTCAGATCACTTAGGACATTCTGCTGAATGGAAGAAACGAAATATTCATCAGTAAAATTACGCTGCTGTCGCAGGTCGGCATTGATACCGTAGCTGGAGCGAAAGGTAAAGTTTTCCAGGAAAGTAAGCTCGGCATAAATATTCCCTACGCCGATGATACTACTCTGGTTATTATCGGTGTTTTCCAGCGTGGCTAATGGATTGGAAAGAGATGGCACTTCGGCAAAATCTCCGTCAGCGGTATAGGGCGCTACATCAGGCCGGGCGCGGTAAGCCGCTCCGATGATACCACCTGGCTCCAGGTTGCGCTGGGTTCGGGCTACGGAGAAATTATGGCCCAGCGTAAGGAAGTCGCTAAGTTCGTAGCTATTGTTGAGGCGGATTGAAAACCGCTCAAAATCAGAGGTAGGAACGACACCTTCCTGCTTGAAATATCCTCCGGCCACATAATATTTTACTTTCTCGCTGCCACCTGATATTGAAAGATTAGCGTCTATCAGTCCGGCAGGCTCGTCAAATACCAGGTCCTGCCAGTCGGTGCTGGGTACGTCTACAATGGGATAAGCATCGGGATCAATATCATTGGCCAATGCCCTGAACTGGGGTCCGTTGAGTAACGGAATCTTTTCGGGAATCGTTTGCAGGCCATAGGAGATGTCGGCACTGATCCGGGCATCACCCACTTCACCGGTTTTGGTGGTGATGATCACGACCCCATTGGCACCCCGGGCACCGTAGATGGCGGTGGCGGAAGCATCCTTCAGTACCTCTACCGAGGCAATATCTTCGGAATTAAGGTAATTGATATCCTGCGGGTTGCGCAGCAGTACGCCGTCAACCACAAAGAGCGGAGACGCATCATTGAGCGTACCCGTACCGCGTATCCTGATGGTGGGCGCTGCTCCCGGTGAACCGGAAGAACTCGTCACCTGTACGCCGGCCAGCTTACCCTGCAGCCCCTGCAAGGGCGATTGAGAGGGAACTGCCTGTACCTCTTCACCTTCCAGTCGCGATACCGAGCCGGTAAGGTCGCTTTTCTGTACCTGACCGTAGCCAACTATCACTACCTGGTCTTCCAGCATTTGCACATCCGACTCCAGTACGATATTGATTTCGGTGCGGCCGCCAATGCTGACGGTCTGCGACACATAGCCTACAGAAGAGAAAACCAGCGTATCAACTTCATCTGCTACCGTGAGGCTGAAATTCCCGTCCAGGTCAGTGACTGTCCCGGTATTGGTGCCTTTTACTACAACATTGACACCCGGCAGGCCGATGCCATCTTCGGCAGCAGTCACAGTACCGCTTATCGTTTTTTCATAGTCAATAACTACTTTCGTAGGACTTTCAGGAAATGTTTTCAGAAGCCCTCTCATGGCTGTATCTTTTTCAGCTAGCAGGTGGGCAGCATTCGCTTGGGTTAATCCTGAGCAGCCAAAAATTAATAAGCCAGCAAATAGCCAGAAAGTAATGGAGAAATGGTTTAAGCAACGCATGTTGAGCATGTTTAAAAAATGTACTGGGCCCAAAAAACTGATGCTGTTGTTCTGCGGAATTTAAATTTTATCCGTAAAATTTGGCACCAGAAGGCACACATCTAATTGGACATAAATAAATTGTAAAAGCAACATGAGCGCTTCCTGATTGTTTATAAGAATCTATTTTAAGATTTATTCAGAAGATTTAGACCTAAAGTTTTTTCGTAGCTTTTAAAGCTTTAGGGGATAAAATACCTAACCTGCCAATCATTTTGCCTGTAGAGTAAAAGCATAGTGACAGCCTTTTGGGTTGACCCATCAGTAAAAACAGATGGAAATCTCAGTAATGAGTACCTGTACAACGGCAAGGAACTCCAGGATGAGATGCGTCTAGGATGGTACATGTTTCCCCTACGCCCATAGATACAGCTATCGGTGGTTGGGTGACAGTAGACCCTTATGATCAGTTTGGTAGTCCTTATGTTGGTATGGGCAATGATCCTATCAGTGGCATTGATCCGGACGGA
>CAZFFW010000385.1:0-3655 GCA_964518125.1 uncultured Porifericola sp. | reverse complement strand
CCGATTATTTATAGGTATGAAAGAAACCGATAAAGTGTTAAGCAGCAGGGCAATAGTCCGTTTTATTGAAGATGGCTTTGTCTGCCTGGAGGAGGCTTTTCCCCGCTCATTAGCCGAAGAGACCTGCCGGATACTGTGGCAGGATATTCCTGCGGATGCTGAGGAGCAGGCTGGCTGGAGGCAAGCAGTGGTACATCTGGGAGAATATTCTCAGGAAGTTTTCAGCAGGATTGCCAATACGCCTTTACTACATGCTGCTTTTGACCAGCTGGTCGGCAAGGGCAGGTGGCTGCCCCGCAAGAGCCTGGGAAGCTTTCCAATTCGGTTTCCCAGTGTCACCACGCCTGAAGATACCGGCTGGCATGTGGATGCAAGTTTCCCCGGGGAAGATAGCAGCGATTTTTTCTCCTGGAGGATCAATATCAATTCAAGGGGCCGAGCATTACTGATGTTATTTCTCTTGTCGGATGTATCTGAGCAGGATGCTCCCACCCGCATACGAATAGGATCTCACCTGGATGTGGCCCGTCTGCTGCAGTCGCATGGAGCGCGTGGTTTGAGTTTTATGGAACTGGCAGAAAAGCTGGAAGTAACGGCCCAACGCCCGCAAACTACGGCTAGCGGAAGGGCTGGAACGGTCTATCTGTGCCATCCCTTTCTGGTTCATGCTGCTCAGCCGCACCTGGGCACGAATCCCCGCTTTATGGCCCAGCCTCCGCTGCTGCCCGCCGAAGAATTTCAACGGCAAGGCCAGGAAGGAAATTATGCTCCGGTGGAATTGGCTATTAGACGGGGACTGGGACTGTAAACTCACTACGAATCGGCAGAAAGATAGGATATTGCTGTGCCACTTTATATTTTAATGCCTGTATACAAATCAGCAGGCTTTCTTCAGCTTTAAAAGTATGCCCCGGGCATTTTTTAAGGAACCGCAGGCCGCAAACACAACAACCTATGAGAAACATACGATTGCTCGTCCTCCTGTCATGCGTCCTGCTGCACTGGAGTGCCTATGCGCAGGACCGACCATCTGGAAAAGCCTTTGCCACCCGATCAGAAGTACTGGCCCGTAACGGAATGGTAGCCACCAACCACCCACTGGCGACGCAGGTGGGTCTGGATATCCTGCAAAAGGGAGGAACTGCGATAGACGCAGCCATTGCCGCCAATGCCCTGCTCGGCTTTGCCGATCCGGGCATGAATGGGATCGGGGGAGACCTTTTTGCCATCGTCTGGGATGCCGAAACCCGGCAACTCTACGGTATCAACGGCAGTGGCCGATCGGCGCAGGCGATGAGCCTGGAATACCTGCAGGCGCAGCAGGAAAAGGGAGTGCCCCACTATACCGGCATCCTGTCCGTCACTACGCCCGGCTGTGTGGATGCCTGGTTTACCCTGAACGAGCGCTTTGGTAAGCTACCCATGTCAGAAATTCTGCAACCGACCATCTCCTACGCCCGGTCAGGCGTGCCGGTCAGCCAGGAAGTGGCAGATAATATGCGGGATGTAGAAGAGGGTGTCATCAACAGTGATAATGAAAACTTTAAGTCCCTTTTCTTTACCGATGGGCACTTCCCCCGCAAGGGAGATATCTTCAGCAATCCTGATCTGGCGAATACACTGGAACTGATCAGCGAAAAAGGTAGGGATGCTTTCTATAAGGGAGAAATTGCCCGCAAAATAGAGGCCTATATGAAGGAAAAAGGCGGGCTGCTAAGCCGCAAAGACCTGGCAGCCCATCAGTCGGAGTGGGTGGAGCCGGTATCGGTCAACTATCGTGGCTACGATGTGTGGGAACTACCGCCCAACGGGCAGGGGATGGGTGCCCTGCAGATGCTGACCATCCTGGAAGGCTTTGATATCGGCAGCTATGGCTATGGCAGTGCCGAACATCTGCATCATTTCCTTGAGGCCAAAAAGCTGGCTTACGAAGATATGGTCCGCTTCTATGGCGACCCTGATTTTGGTGATATTCCTATTGAAAAACTGCTTTCTGAAGACTATGCCGCCCAACGACGGACGCTCATTGACCCTGAAAAGGCCGGCATATACGAACCCGGGCTGATGAGCGGAGACCATACCGTCTACCTGACCGCCGCCGACAAAGAGGGTAATATGATTTCGCTTATCCAGAGTAATTCTGCCCTGTTCGGCTCTTTTGAGGTGGTGGAAGGACTGGGGTTTCCGCTGCAGAACCGTGGAGGAGGCTTTATCCTGGAGGAAGGCCACATCAATACCTATGCACCCGGCAAGCGGCCTTTCCATACGATCATTCCTGCCTTTGTGACCAAAGATGGAGAACCCTTTATGAGCTTTGGCCTGATGGGCGGAGACATGCAGACCCAGGGACACGTACAGATACTGATGAATGTGCTGGATTTTGGGATGAACATACAGGAAGCCGGAGATGCCCCCCGCATTTATCACCGGGGCAGCATTAATTATGCAGGGCATCTCGATGCAGTAGGCGATACCTTTGTCGAATCAGGCTTCGACTATGAGGTGCTGAGTGATCTTATGAGAAAAGGCCATAATATACGCATGGCCAGAGGTATTTTTGGGGGTTACCAGGCCATCATGCGCAAAGATGGGGTGTATTATGGTGCATCCGAGTCCCGCAAGGATGGGCAGGCTGCCGGTTATTGATTAAAAAGTTCCAGACATGAAAACATCTCTTTTGCTGCTGTTTAGCAGTCTTATTACTATTAATCTGCTGGCCCAGCCGGTTAAGATCATCTTTGATACGGATATGGAGTCTGATGTAGACGATGTAGGCGCGTTGGCCATGCTGCACGGGCTGGCTGATGCCGGTGATGCCGAAATCATGGCTACCATGGTCTGCAGTCTTAACCCCTGGTCGGTGCCCACGGTGGATGTGGTCAACACATATTGCGGCCGGCCGGATATTCCCATTGGGGCGGTCAAAACATTGGGGGTGTACCGCAACTCAAAATACGCAAGGATGCTGGCCGAGGAATATCCGCAGGATGCAGGGCTGGGTGAAAACGCCCCGGATGCCACCCAACTGTACCGACAACTACTGGCAGCCGCAGAAGACAGCAGCATTGTGGTAGTTACCGTAGGTTATCTCACCAATCTTGCCTACCTGCTGAGCAGCCCGCCCGATGCAATCAGTAATTTGTCCGGCAAAGACCTGGTACGACAGAAAGTAAAGCATCTGGTGTGCATGGGAGGGCGTTATCCTTTTCAGCAGAACCCCGGCAGGTGGGGAAACTTTAAGCCAGACCCCGGGGCAATCGTGCAGGTGGCGCAGGACTGGCCTACGGACATCATTTTTACCGGCGGAGGCGACTTTGCCGATCTGTTTCAAACCGGTAAAAAGACTTTTGACTTCCCGCCTACCTCCAATCCTATTTCTCACGCCTACGATGTGTTCCTGCAAAGCTGGAACCGTCAATACCACCACAGTGCCGACCTGATCGCCGTCTATGTGGCGGTCCGGGGCTGGGAAGAATACTTTGAAATGCATTCCCAGGGTTACAACCATATCTTTGAAGATGGTACGCACATGTGGCGGCTGCAGCCCAATGACCCCCGCCATCATTACATAGATAATCTGAAGGAAGGCATCGCGCCGGAAGCAGTAACCGAAGTATTTGAGGAACTGCTGGTCGGGCCGATCCGTGAAAGGCAG
>CAZFFW010000384.1:0-3659 GCA_964518125.1 uncultured Porifericola sp. | reverse complement strand
AATCTGGATTACCCTGCTGCTCTTATCAGTGTTTTTTGTGTATATCCTTTATCGTGATTTTGTAAAGCATCAGAAAATGCTGGAGAACATCAGCAGCATTAAGACCGCTGCCATCGGCTTTGTGGTCAACTTTTTTGATGTATTGGGCATTGGTGCCTTTGCCCCACAGACCGCTTTACTGAAATTTACCCGACAGACGGAAGATCGGCTGCTACCCGGAACTCTGAATGTTGCCAATACAATCCCGGTGCTCATTCAGGCTTTGATCTTTATACAGATCGTGGAGGTAGAGCCCATTACATTGGTGAGTATGTTAGTCTCAGCTACGGCTGGTGCCGTACTGGGCGCGGGTGTAGTTTCCCGATTGGCGGTAAGAAAGATTCAGATCACGATGGGAATTGCTCTGCTGGTAACGGCCTTTTTTATGCTGGCCGGGCAAATGAACTGGATTCAGGGTGGGGGAGAGGCCATCGCACTGACCGGCTGGAAACTGGCGCTGGCGGTAAGTGTGAATTTTTTGCTGGGCGCTTTCATGACCGTAGGGATCGGATTGTACGCTCCCTGTATGGCATTGGTCTATGCTTTGGGCATGTCACCGCTGGTGGCTTTTCCGATCATGATGGGCTCCTGCGCTTTTTTGATGCCCCCGGCTTCGGCAAAATTTATCAAAGAGGGGGCTTATAACCGAAAGGCGGCAGTGTCAATGGCGATACCCGGAGCAGTTGCCGTATTGATCGCCGCCCTGGTAGTAAAGTCACTTCCGCTGGACACCCTGCGTTGGGTAGTGATAGCCGTGATCGTTTATACTTCAGTTGTCATGTTTAGGTCAGCCCGGCAAAAAGAAAGTGTTGCTCTAACAGAACCTGCCACCGGGCAAACTATCTGAGAAAAGTTTAGTGAATGAATCAAAGAACTACCAAACTGCATAAGTCTCTCTTTGGCTTGATAGTAATGCTTATCACGGGCTGTAACACCACTCCGGAACAGGCTGACCCTCAGGTGGAGTCGGTTGATGCACCACTCAATGTACTACTAATCACCGCTGATGATCTCAATTATAATTCCGTAGGCGTGTATGGTTGTCCTATTCCTGATATCACGCCTCATATTGACCAACTGGCCAGCGAAGGTCTGCGCTTTACCAATGCTTATGTCAACATCGCCATTTGCCAGCCCAGCAGGCAGTCTATTATGACCGGTAGGTATCCGCACCGGAATGGCGCTCCGGGATTTGAACCCATAGATCAGGACGTTCCCACATTGCCGCAAGAGCTTCATAAAGTGGGGTATCTCAATGCCATCATCGGCAAGGAAGAACACTATAAGCCGGTGGATAAATTCTACTGGGACTATGTGATCAGGGAGGAGGATGTGGCTGACGGACTGGGCATTGGTCGTGATTCAGCCAAATACTATCAGTACACCGCCGAATTTCTTGCCCGGGCAAAAGCCCGGAATAAGCCATTCTTTTTAAACGCAAACACCCATGATCCCCACCGTCCTTTTGCTGGTAGCGAGCAGGAGATGAGACAGTGGGGAGATGACCTGCCATCCGTAACCCGTACTATCAGCCCGGAAGAAGTGCCTGTACCTGATTTCCTGCCTGATCTGCCTGAGGTGCGGAAAGAAATGGCCGAGTACTACACTTCAGTGTATCGCTGTGACCAGGTGGTAGGGGCCATTTTACAGGCGCTGGAGGATAGTGGATTTGCCGATAATACGCTGGTGGTTTTTATCAGTGATAATGGTCTTTCCCTGCCTTTTGGAAAAGGAAACTGCTATCTGAATAGCAACAAAACACCCTGGATCATGCGTTGGCCTGGACAACTGACACCTGCCAGTCTGGACACAACGCACTTTATCTCAGGCATAGATTTTATGCCTACCATGTTGCATGCACTTCATCTATCTAAAGTGCCGGATATGGACGGCTACTCTTTTTTGCCGGTTTTACAGGGCAGGAAGCAGGAGCGAAGGGATAAAGTTTTTACCCAACTACACAAGCTGTTTTCCGGAAGGGAGTATCCCATGCGGTCCGTTCAGCAGGGTAGATTCGGATATATCGTAAATTTCTGGGTGGATGATGAATTTACATTTACGGGTGACGGGCTGAGTGGCAGAACTTTTCGGGCGATGAGTGAAGCCGCCGACACGCTTGAGCAGATCAGTGAACGGGTAGACTTGCTGAGATACAGGGTAAAAGAGGAGCTTTATGATTTTGAGGAAGACCCGGATGCCTTGACAAATCTGATAGATGATCCGAGTATGGCCGAAGAAAAGCAGCACCTGAAGCAATTGCTGCATCAGGAAATGAAAAGAAGCAAGGACCCGCTGCAGGAGGAATTTGCCAAAAGTTTTTTAGATTATTAAATATAAGTAATCAGCCTTAAGCCTATGATCAGAAAACCCACAAATAAAAACTACCAAGCCTTTTTCCTAATGCTGATGACAGGTTTGCTGATCATTTGCCAGTGTTGTAATCAGAAGCCTGAAATAGAAAAGAAAAAACCCAATATCGTTTTTATCATGATTGACGATCTCGGCTGGACAGATACCGGATACATGGGTTCTTCCTTCTATGAAACACCCAACATTGACCGACTGGCGAAGGGAGGCATCATATTTACCAATGCCTATACCAATGCGGCCAACTGTGCGCCTACCCGGGCCAGCCTGCTGAGTGGTCAGTACTCGCCCCGTCATGGGGTATTTACGGTAGCCAGTCCTGATCGGGGAGAGGCTAAAGACCGCCGTTTGGTACCCACTGAAAACTCCCGAAAAATCTCTCTGGAAAAAATCACCATTGCCGAAGCCCTGAAGCCGGCCGGGTACACCAGTGCATCCATTGGCAAGTGGAACGTGGGGAATTCTCCTGAAGAACAGGGATTTGATGTGGGTATTGACCGACTTGAACTGGGCTATGGCTGGGAGCACTTTAATGAAGAAGGCGAATACCTGGCTGACAAACTCACCGATGTAGCGGTAGATTTTATCACAGAAAACCAGGACAAGCCCTTCTTTCTTTACCTGAATCATCATGCCGTTCATACCCCGATTGAAGCTAAAAAAGATCTTGTTGCTAAGTATCAGGAAAAAGAAGCAGATGGATGTCACAGTAATAATGAATATGCAGCTATGGTGGAGAGCGTGAATCAAAGCGTGGGTAAAATCAACCAAACCCTGGAAGACCTGGGAATCAGTGAAAATACGATTCTCATCTTTTTCTCTGATAATGGAGGACATGGCACATATACCTGTCAGCGGCCGCTGAGAGGCGGTAAGGGCATGTATTACGAAGGCGGTATTCGCGTGCCCATGTTTGCCTACTGGCCCGGCCAGATTGAAGCGGGTTCTACTGTGGATGAACCAGTCATCAGCACCGATTTTTATCCCACATTCCTGGAACTTGCCGAAGCAGAAGCCCCCCGAGAATATCCCCTTGACGGAGAAAGCCTTGTCTCGCTTTTCAAAGGGGGGAAAGCCTTAAAAAGAGAAGCACTTTACTGGCACTTTCCTGCCTACCTGGAGTCTTACGAAGGTCTGCAGTCCGACTCCCGGGATACAATTTTCAGAACCCGCCCCGTCAGTGTGATTCGGAAAGGTGACTGGAAACTGATGATGTTCCACGAAGAGTGGGTACTGGATGGAGGAAGAGAAAA
>CAZFFW010000383.1:0-3660 GCA_964518125.1 uncultured Porifericola sp. | reverse complement strand
TTATGTCTTTTTAACAAGCCAAACGAGCCGGAACATGCCTGTATCAAACTAAGGGAGCAAACTGACCATGTGTGGCATATCTACATCCCCGGCCTGAAGCCCGGGCAACTCTACGGCTACCGGGTAGATGGACCGCATGAACCGGAGAATGGCCTGCGTTTCAATCCGCACAAAGTTTTGATAGATCCTTATGCCAAGGCAATCAATGGTAAGATAGAATGGAGCAAAGCGATCTTTGGCTACCCCATAGAAAACCCTGAAGAAGACCGCGACCTGCTGCTGGACGATGAGGACAGCGCGGAGGGCATGAACAAATCTATCGTGCATGAATCTAAATTTGACTGGGAAGGGGTAGAGAAACCCGATATTCCCCTGCACAAGACGATCATTTACGAAGTACACGTCAAAGGCTTTACTGCTCAGCATCCGGATATCCCCAAAAAGCTGAGAGGTACGTATAAAGGTATGGCCCAGCCCCAGGTGATTGAATACTTCAAAAAACTGGGCATTACCGCCGTAGAACTGCTGCCGGTGCATCATTTCGTCAATGACAATACGCTGATAGACAAAGGACTGAGCAACTACTGGGGCTACAACAGCATCGGTTTCTTCGCGCCTTACTCCGAATACTCTTCCTCGGGCAGCATGGGCCAGCAGGTAACGGAGTTCAAGGAAATGGTAAAAGCTTATCACCAGGCTGGTATTGAGATCATCCTGGACGTGGTGTATAACCATACGGCTGAAGGAAACCATTTCGGCCCTACCCTCTCTTTTAAGGGGATTGACAATGCCGCCTACTACCGCCTGGTAGAGGGCGACCGCCGCTACTATATGGACTATACCGGCACTGGCAACAGCCTCAATATGCTGAATGCCCGCTCCCTGCAGCTGGTGATGGACAGCCTGCGCTACTGGGTGACCGAGATGCATGTGGACGGGTTCCGTTTTGACCTGGCCTCCACCCTGGCGCGTGGTCTGCACGAGGTTGGTAAACTTTCCACTTTCCTGGATACCATCCACCAGGACCCTATCGTATCGCAGGTGAAGCTGATCGCCGAGCCCTGGGACGTAGGTGAAGGTGGCTACCAGGTGGGTAACTTCCCGGTGCAGTGGGGTGAGTGGAACGGTAAGTACCGCGACAGTGTACGCCGCTTCTGGAGAGGAGATGAAAGCCAGGTGGCAGAAATGGCCAACCGCCTCAGCGGCAGCAGCGACCTCTACGAGTCTAACGGTCGTAAGCCGACGGCCAGCATCAACTTCATTACCGCACACGACGGCTTTACGCTACACGACCTGGTGAGCTACAACGAAAAGCACAACGAAGACAATAAGGAAGACAACAATGATGGAGAATCCCACAACCTGAGCTGGAACTGCGGGGTGGAAGGGCCTACTGATGATCCGGAGATTATTGAGCTGCGCGAGCGACAGAAGCGTAACTTCATGTCAACGCTCATCTGCAGCCAGGGTATCCCGATGATCAGCATGGGCGATGAGTACGGGCGCACCCAGCACGGTAACAACAATGTCTATTGCCAGGACAATGAGATCAGCTGGTTCGACTGGGAGTGGACCCAACGGCAGCAGGACTTTTATGATTTTACCCGCCGCCTGATAGAGATTCGCGCCAGCTCTCCGGTGATGCGCCGCCGCCGTTTCTTCCTGGGACGCCGCGTACATGGTGTGGGAGTCAAAGACATCCGCTGGCTGCGCACCGATGGCAAGGACATGACCGACGAGGAGTGGACATCTTCCTACGTGCGCTGCCTGGGCATGCAGCTCAACGGACAGGCGATGGAAGAGTACGATGAACAGGGCAACCGCATCACCGACGATGTATACCTGCTGCTGGTCAACAGCTACTGGGAGGACCTACCCTTCAAGTTTCCCCGCAGGCTCCGCAATGACCACTGGGAGGTACTGATAGATACCCATCATCCGGAGCGGATGGAGAAAGACCAGCTGGTGTCTAAAAAGCTGGTGCTACACTCTCGCACACTGCTGCTACTCAGGAAGAAAGGCCCCGAAGGCGAGGATTAACAGCTTGATGATACATGCGGCTGTAAAAGGCCTCTGGAGCGTACAATCCCGCATAAAGTCTTATATCTTTTTTATATGCAAATAAAATACATTAACCGGGCAACTGGTGAAATTGAAACCGAGCAGCCACCCGCCGAAGAACTGATAGATTTTTTGTACAATAACCCCTTTGGCGAAAAAGCAGTATTGCCCATCGCCAAGCGGGATTTTGTCACCGAATGGTACGGCAAGGCTATGGACAGATCCTTGTCCAAAAAAAGGATACAGCCCTTTATAGACTCGCTCAGTATTGATATGAGCGAAGTGAAAAAAAAGGTCAGTGAATTTGAGACCTTCAATGAGTTTTTTTACCGGGAGCTTAAGCCCGGTGCCAGAAAAATTGAAGAAGGTCTCGTTTCCCCCGGAGATGGCAAAGCGTTGGCTTTTCCCAACGTATCGCAGGTCAAACATTTTTTCGTCAAGGGCCGGAAGTTTACCCTGGGTGAATTTCTGAAAGACGATGAGTTGGTAGTGGCCTATCATGATGCTTCCATGCTGATTCTGCGGCTGGCCCCTGATGACTACCACCGCTACCATTTCCCACTGGACGGTATTCCCGCTGCTTCCGAAGAAGTAGACGGCACCAACTATTCGGTCTCTCCCATCGCGCTGGACAGTAACTTTGCCAGGGTTTTTGGTGAGAACAAAAAGGAGGTTTGTAAACTATCTATTGAACAGGGTGGCGAAATACTAATCGTACCGGTAGGGGCTACGATGGTGGGCTGCATCAACGCCACCTATGTTCCGGGCCAGGCCGTAGCCCGAGGAGACGAGATGGGTTACTTTGCCTTTGGCGGCTCAAGCATTGTTTTACTGTTCAACTCCAAACACTTCAGGCTGGACCAGGATATTGTGGAAAACACACAGAACAAACTGGAAACGCAGGTAAAAATGGGCGAAAAGATAGCTTCCCTGCTATAATCTCTCCAGGATTGATGCCAGCTGGCCAAAACTATTTGAAATGAGGGTAAAACATATAAGGGGTGGTTCATACATTTGTCATTTACCCGATCATCCTCGTTTACAACGAGGATGCGCGTGTATGGCGTTTAAAACGCCTTTCTCATAGGTCCTCGTCAAAAGACAAGGACGATTTAATCACTAAACAATGGTGTCGTAGAAGCGCTACCCACAATGGAGCGGGATTCAAATCGGCTGCAGGGCTAAGATTCCTCCTCCGTCGGAATGACCATGGGTAGCGTCATGACGATGTATGCAAACCTCCTCTTACTTTATACCAGTAAGTGGTTGAAAGATGGTTAGAAAGTAATTTCCGCCAGAATAGCAATTACGATTACTATCGCCCTTAATCTATGCCGCGGGCCATTATTTGTCTGCATACAGCCCGGTATCGCCCTGCTTCCAGAGCGGCATTAACTTCTCCACCACCTCCGGCTGTTCCGCGGCCACATTCCGGTTTTCGTGCGGGTCATGCTGATGGTCGTAGAGTTCTACTGCCGGCTGATCTTCACGATAATACTTCGTCAGGCGGTAGCGGTCGGTGCGGAGTGAGATACCATTTTTATAATAGCTGAAGGTATAATCCTGCCAGTCATCAGATGCGGGATCTGCGATCAGGGG
>CAZFFW010000382.1:0-3666 GCA_964518125.1 uncultured Porifericola sp. | reverse complement strand
TATTAATAGTGAAAAATAAATAAAAGATGGAAATACTAAATTTTAGCCGGTATCGATATGGTTTTTCATAGCATGTAGTTTAAGTAGTAGTTAGAATTTGATAAATTAGTAGAATACGAGTGTACAATACAGTAAATACAATATAATCTGCAAATCCAGGAATATTAGGATAAGCTAATTCAAAATATTTGTGGTGAAAATACAATGCTACAATTGTATTGTAGAAATGTAGAGACTGGTTCAATGCGCTTTCAATGAAGACCGAATATTATTCTATTTATAGCTATAAAATCAATTTAGGTGATACCGACCTAATGACCAAAGATTTTTTCAAAAAATCAAAAAAATAGCTGTTTTGTCTGCTTAGTTCTGCGAAAAATTTAATTTTTATTTGGCTCAGGCATTAGTTTCTTAAAGGCGTTAAACTAATTTCTCCTTTAGTAGTATAGAAAGGTGTAGAACAATCAAAATCTAACCAATATGCAAAATTTAGAAGGAAAAACAGCACTGATTACCGGTGGTAGTAAAGGTATTGGCTACGGAGTTGCCGCCGCCCTCATGGAACAGGGAATGAAAGTAGGTATTACCAGCCGTTCAGCGCAAAATGCCCAGGAAGCGGCCGACGAACTGAAGAAAATCGGAAAAGGGGAGGTCATGGCCTTACAGGCCGACGTCCGTAATATGGATTCCCAGCAAAAGGCGGTTAACCAACTGATGGACCAGTGGGGTCAACTGGATCTGCTGGTAGCCAATGCCGGTCTGGGCCATTTTGCCTCTATTGAAGAAATGACGCCTGATCAGTGGCATGAGGTCATTGATACCAACCTTACCGGAGTATTTTACAGCATCAAAGCCTGCCTGCCCGCGCTTAAAGATTCTAAAGGATATATCATGACGATCTCCAGCCTGGCGGGTACTAATTTCTTTGCGGGGGGCGCCGCCTACAATGCCAGTAAATTCGGGCTTACCGGTTTTACCCAGGCAGTGATGCTGGACCTCAGGCAGCATGATATCCGTGTGACCACCATCATGCCCGGTTCAGTGGCTACTTACTTTAATAACCACGAACCCAATGATGCTGACGGATGGAAAATCCAGATTGAAGACCTGGGCCAGATGGTGGTAGACCTGATGCAGATGCACCCCCGTACGCTGCCCAGCAAAATTGAGGTAAGACCTACCAAACCACCCACAAAATAGATGTTATGAAAAAGCCTCCTGCACTTGAAAACAGGAGGCTTTTTTAATGGTGTGCACTGAAAATTTCAATCAATTTAAGTAAGCTGACACTATCAGTTCAAATCATTTATCGTAGCAAGATACTCGCTTCAGTTTCTAACTGAAGTGGCCAAATAAAGCAAAGTCTCAGACTTTGCCTTCATTCATGATTTCAGTCTTGAAGACTGAAACCAGTTTTGAGTTTAATACAAATGAGTCTTGATACTTATGTTCTCTTAAATAGATTTTAAGAAACACACTGGAATCTGGCTTCAGACTTTTTTCACGCTCCGGCTGATGAGTGCTTCTTTGCGGAGCATTCTGGACTCTACATAAAAGGTGGCAAAAGGAAAGAGAGAGGCCGCCAGGGCAATAAATGTTTCCCGCAGGGGCCAACGGTAGCGGTACGCCACCACCAACACCAGGGCAATATACCAGATGAACAACACACCATGGGCATAACCAACCAGCTTATTGGGTTCGGGCATGTCCAGCAGGTATTTGAGCGGCATGGTGAGGCCCAGCAGTAGGAGATAAGATATGCCTTCCAGTATGGCGGCAATGCGCAGTTGACGGATACTTTTTCCAGATGGATGATGCATGTTCTTTAGCTTCTTAGTTTACTACTGAAATACCCATTTCATAGCAGAAGGGTTCAGTTTAATGAAATTTTTATCCTAAATAACTTTACCCGTTTCTACGAACGAACGCTGCTTTCTTTCATCACTGAAAGCGGAATCCTGACTATAAAGGTACTACCCTGATCGGGAGTGCTGTCTACCTTTACTGTTCCTCCGTACTTTTCAGCTACCCGTTTGATGATGTACAAGCCAATGCCGGTACCTTCGGAGGTGCGGTTGTACCTTTTAAACATATCAAATACACGCTCGTGAAATTCTGACTGAATACCGATCCCATTGTCAGTCACAGAGAGCTGCCAGTAATCCAGTTTTCTGGAAGTTTCAAGACTGATTATTGGTTGCTCACCTGGTCGGCTGTATTTCAGTGCATTATCCAGCAGGTTATGGATAATGCTCCGTAGATGGCGCCGGGAAAAAATGATCTCGTTTGAATCAAGCGAAGTGTCAATCACTGCGCCCAGTTTTTTCATCCTTTCCTGGTTCATCAGCTTAAAGTCTTCTACCAGCAAATCCACCCTTACTTTTTCAAAATCTTCCTGTACTTCCTTTTCAATTCTGCCTACATCTGCCAGGTCGTTTACGATCATTTTCAGCTTATATACCTGCTTATGCATCATTTTAGTAAGATCTGTATCTACATAAGTTTCATGGTTGTCAGCCTTGTCTTCAATCAGGTTAACCAGCCCTTCCAGGTTGGAGAGTGGGGCTTTGAGGTCATGAGAGGCAGTGTAGACGAAATTATCCAACTCTTCATTCACTTTTTTAAGCTCTTCACTTTTTTGGCGCTGATCGTGTACGTCGGTCGCGGTTCCAAACCACTTGGTGATATCACCGTTTTCGTCTTTCATGGCCAGCGCCCTTCCCAGGTGCCAGCGGTACTCTCCGGTTTTGCCATTCCGTAGGCGAAATTCTGTTTCAAACTTTTCGCCGGTCGTGAAAGCATGGGTCCACTGCTCTGTTACCAGCTCAATATCTTCGGGATGCAATACTTTCTGCCAACCGAAAGCGATGCTTTCTTCATGGCTCAGCTGAGTATACACATACCAGTTTTGGTTGTAATAGTCCAGTTTGCCATTGGGCGGAGAAGTCCATACAATTTGAGGAATGGTATCGGTAACAAACTCAAGACTGGCGGCACTTTCGGCCAGTGCTTTGGTCCTCTGCTGTACTTTTTCTTCCAGGCTTTCGTTCAGCAAACGCAAATCTTCATTCATTTTCTTCCATTTTTCCGCACTCGGAATCAGGATCAGCTGAGGGGTGATGAAAATCAGCATGATGGCAGTGCCGATGGAGGCCAGTGCGGTGATGATCCTGAAAATGGAATCAGTATAATACCACGGCTTCCAGATCACAATGACGTCCATCAGGTGGGTAGCGCCGCAGCCCAGGATAAAAATGGCGAAAAGGGTCACCACCCACATATAGTGAAAATCCTTTCTTTTTCTGACGATTCTGACCAGGCTGAAGGGGATGGCAAAGTAAGCAAGGGCAATAATTGAATCGGATAGCGCATGAGACCAGAGTATAAACGGGTCCCAGAAGTAGCAGTGCCCGTGCGGCATAAAAGCACTATCAATCAAAGGCATGATAAAACAATTCATATGGGTATTCAGTAAAAAAAGTCTAAGCAAAAATTATTAGCCGTAATGTTGCCCAATGATAACAGGAAATTGGAATTCAAGGTTACAATTTTACCTTTATGGCTTCATTAAACCAGTATGCAAATGAAAAACTACCAGCGGGTTATTTTAATAGATGATGACGAAATTACGAATTATATCAATGAAAATTTAATCAGGGATGTAGG
>CAZFFW010000381.1:0-3679 GCA_964518125.1 uncultured Porifericola sp. | reverse complement strand
TTCAAAAGCTCAATGAGTATGTAAGCTCTGCTTTTGCCGGTGGTGTGGCCGGGGTGATTTTTGAGGGAGAAAAAAGGTTTGACTTAGTGATCCGCTTTGATAAGGCCCATCGCAAAAGTATTGATGACCTGCGCACGCTCTATATTGATCTACCCGATGGTACCCAAGTTCCGATAAAAGAAGTGGCAGAAATCAGCTATGTGCCCGGCCCCATGCAGATCTCGCGGGACAATACCTATAGAAGAACCTATGTAGGAGTGAATACAAGGGGAAGAGATGTAGAGTCAGTAGTAAATGATATTCAGGAAAAACTGGATGCACAACTAGACTTACCTCCTGGGTATTACATTACTTACGGGGGTGAGTTTGAAAACCTTGAACGGGCTAAGAGCAGATTAGCCATTGTTGTTCCAATAGCACTGTTTCTGATTTTCGTTTTACTCTATTTTGCGCTACAGTCATTTTCACAATCCATCATGATTTATATCGCTATACCCCTGGCAGCTATTGGGGGTGTATTTGCTCTGTGGATTAGAGATATGCCCTTCAGTATTTCAGCAGGCGTTGGTTTTATCGTGCTTTTTGGAGTAGCCGTGTTAAATGGCTTGGTCTTAATCAACCGCTTTAATTCATTGAAAGAAGAAGGCGTCACCAGCATCAGAGAAAGAATTCTAACAGGAACCAAAGAGCGAATCAGGCCCATTATGCTGACAGCCACAACAGATATATTTGGGTTCTTACCTATGGCTTTCTCTGGGTCTGCCGGAGCGGAAGTGCAGCGTCCTTTAGCAACTGTAGTAATTGGAGGAATGCTCACAGCCACATTGCTTACCCTGGTAGTGCTGCCGGTGCTTTACACTTTTGTAGAAGGAAGGAGCGATAAAAGAAAAAACCTGAAAGCACCGAATGCCAACGTGATCATTGTCCTCATCGTTTGTGGTGGATTATTTGGCTTACCGGCTATGGCTAATGCCCAGCAGCAGGGACAGGAGAAAGACAGCTTACTTACGATAACATTAGACCAGGCAAGAAAACGGGCGGTAGAAAGTTATCCTAAAATACAATCAGCCACGCTGGAAATAGAAAACCAACAGGCCCTGAAGAAAACAGCCTGGGACTTTGGTAATACCCAGGTATTTACCGGAAAAGAAGAAGTGGGCAATGGCTCGGATGGAGTTTACACTCAGATAGGCATCCAACAACAGCAGATTGATATTTTTGGCATAGCACCCCGTTTGAAATTACAAAAAGAACGGGTAGCACTGGCTGAGAAGGCGCTTGACCTGTCCGTGATAGAACTGGAAAGGGAAGTAAGCCAAGCCTGGGCAATGGTATATGCAGCCAAAAATAACTACCAGGTTTATGAGCAGTTGGATTCGGTATTTACAGATATTGAAAGAGCAGCCAGGATCAGACTGGAAACGGAAGCCACTTCCAAGCTGGAATACCTGGCTACTTCCAACCAGGCCAATCAGGTACAGATACAAAAGGAACAGGCTTACAGAGATTATCTCAGTGCCTTGCAGCGGCTCAACTTGTGGTTTGCCAATGATACCCTCTTTACCGTACCGGATATCCCAGCTACCCAACTGGATGAACCGCTGAATTATGTGGCTGACTCTTTGATGAACCATCCGTTGCTGAATGTATCAAAACAGCGTGTAGATGTAGCGGATGCTACCATAAAGGAAAGGTATTCTCAGTTTCTTCCGCAGTTGCAAGGCCAGTATGGCCGACAACAAGTAGATGGACAATCCGGTTTTTATCAATATCAGGTAGGGATAAGGATTCCCTTGTTTTTCGGGCCTGAACTTGGCAGGACACAGTCGGCCAAAATCCAGCGGGATATAGCCGGACAAAACCTGCGACAAACTCAACTGGAATTGAATGCAGCATATCAAAACCAGAAAGAACAATACCTGAAATGGCTCAATTCATGGAATTATTACCGCGATGAAGCGCTACCCCTGGCACAGGAACAGCGATCAGGTGCGATTCTGGCTTATCGCGAAGGAGCTATAGATTATGTGACCTTTCTGCAAAACATCAGGGATGCCATTCGCATAGAAGTGGACTCCTGGAATGCCTTTGGCAATTACCTGGATAGCCGCTACCAACTGGAATACTATTTAAAAACATCAAATTAATTAACCGATAAACGCTTAGACATAAACAGATAAGAAAGATGAAAAATCAATTAATATATATATGGGTTCTACTACTGCTAGCTGCCGTATTTACAGGTTGTGGCAGCAAATCGGCTGATACTGAGGGTAAACAAGAAAACCATACTGAAGGGGAAGGCAGTCAAGGTGAAGAAGAAATGGGGACGGTTCATCTGTCGGCCCTCAAGTTTAACAGCCTAAATATGAAAGTAGACAGCCTTCCTATGCGGGCACTAACCGGTACGGTTGAAGCCAATGGGCAATTGGAAGTACCCCCTCAATACGAAGCTACCGTGACTGCCATATTAGGGGCTAATGTGACTTCAATCAAAGTCATTGAGGGTGATAAGGTTAAAAGAGGTCAAGTATTGGCTTACATTTCTCATCCTAACATTACACAGTTACAAACAAATTATGTCAAGGCCTATAGTCGCCTTCAGTACCTGGAGAAGGAAATGCAACGCCAAAAAAGGCTGTATGAAGAAGAAGTGGGTTCGGGAAAAGCCTATCAGGAAACCCTAGCCGACTACCAGGCTATGAAAGGTGAGGTCAAAGGATATGAAGCTCAGTTAAAACAATTGAGTATCAATGTAAAAAATGTAAGCCAGGGTGATATATATCAGCATGTGCCGGTAGTGAGCCCCATTGATGGTAACATTGAAAAAGTGCTGATACAGGTAGGGCAATTTGTAGAACCACAAACTAAGATGTTCATGATTGTTAATACCGATCATGTTCATGCCGACCTGATGGTATTTGAGAAAGATGTCTATAAAGTAAAAGAAGGTCAGCAAATTTCCTTTACCATTGAATCAGTGCCAGATTCTCAGCTTTCAGCAGAAATTTATTCTGTCGGTAAAAAATTTGAACAAAACCCTAAGGCCGTGCATGTCCATGCTGAAATCAAAAGCAAAGAAGATTTTCTTATACCGGGCATGTATATCAATGGGAAAATCCATACTGAAAGTAAGACGGTTAAAGCCCTACCGGAAGAAGCTATTATAGAAGAGGAAGGCAAGCCATACATCTTTCTAGCGGAAGTGCACGAAGAAGATGGAGAGACAGAGTGGGAATTTAAACCTATAGAAGTACGTACCGGTACTAGCAATGATGGCTGGATAGAAATTAAACTGTTGGAGCCTCTGCCAGATGGAGCCTTGGTGGCCTGGAATAATGCCTACTATCTGATTGCTGAAATGAAGAAGGGCTCAACCGAGCATGGACATTAACAAAGAAAATGATGATTAAAGAATTAGAAGAAAACCTGAAAGCCCATCATATAAAACCCACCGCCATGCGGTTGTTGGTATTAGAGTACCTCATGGGTAGGGAAGCAGCAGTTGGCCTGACCGATCTATATCAAGACTTTGAGAAATCGGACCGAACTACCATCTACAGAACACTAAAGGCATTTGAGGATAACGGACTAGTACATAGTATTGATGATGGCACAGGTGTGCCTAAATACGCCTTGTGTGAAGAAGGTTGTAAGTGCGAAATTGAAAGGGACTTAC
>CAZFFW010000380.1:0-3698 GCA_964518125.1 uncultured Porifericola sp. | reverse complement strand
CATTACCGGCACCAGCCGGGGTATAGGTAAAGCTTTAGTAGAAAGGGTTCTGCAGGAAGAAAATACCGAAGTATACGGCTTCTCCCGAAATCAAAGTATGGAGCATCCCCGCTACCGCCACTATTCGGCTGATCTTTCGGATACCACCTGGCTTAGCCAGCATGTAGCTGATTTTTTTCCGGAACTGAAAGAGGCTGAACAGATCGTGCTGATCAATAATGCCGGGATGCTGGGCGAAGTAAAATACATGGGCGAGGTGGAACATGCTTCCTTCGCCCGCCTTTTCAACCTGAATGTGACGGCCCCGGCCATACTGATGAACCAGTTTATCAGGGCTTATCGCCAACATAGTGGAGAAAAACTGATTATCAATGTGAGCTCAGGGGCAGGTAAGTACCCGGTGGACGGCTGGTCGGGCTACTGCGCTTCCAAAGCGGCGCTGGATATGCTTTCGCAGGTAGCCCAGACTGAACTGCAGGAAAAAGGACTGGCAGCACATTTTAAGGTATATGCCCTGGCTCCCGGCGTGGTAGATACCGAAATGCAGGGCGAAATCAGGCAGGTTTCTAAGGATAACTTCAGTAAACTTGACAAATTCGTTAATTACAAAAAAGATGGCGCTCTGGATAATGCCCAATACACCGCTGACAAATTCATGGAACTCATCAATAATACCGGGCGCTTTACTGATGTGCTGCAGGATGTGAGGCAATATTAATTTTTTCAATCGTCATCAAATCTTATTAATCAGTCAGCTGTCAGCCCATTGCTCATGCACCTGACCCCAAACCTTGTATATATTCAATCCAGATATCATCATTGGTTTTTTTGATGAATATCTGATGAGAAACACAAGGTTTGCAGGCTGAATATTTAACCTTCTTATTTTTGGCTTAGCTTGTTTTTTGACATATCTTATTGTCATTAAACTACATTCTACCTAAGCTTTTCTCACAAATGCATTTACTTTCTAAAACGCTGCTCATGCTGGCACTTGTGTGCCTGTCTTTGCCCGTCGCTGCCCAGCGGAAAAAACAGCCTGCTCCTGAAAGCAAATCCGCCCTTCAGGAACTCAGTATCTCCGGCCTTAAATTTCGTAATGTTGGGCCGGCCATTACCTCCGGTCGTATTGCCGACTTTGCGGTAAACCCTGCCAACCCCAAAGAATACTATGTGGCCGTAGCCTCCGGTGGGGTCTGGAAAACCATCAATGGAGGTACTACCTTCCAGCCACTCTTTGACAGCCAGACCAGCTACTCCATCGGCTGCATTACCATGGACCCTAATAATCCTAATGTGCTCTGGGTAGGTAGCGGTGAAAATAACAACCAGCGTAGCGTAGCCTACGGAGATGGTGTCTACAAATCGGAAGACGGTGGCGCCAGTTGGACCAATATGGGGCTAAAAGAATCTGAACACATAGGAGAAATCATCATTGATCCCCGAAATTCAGATATTATCTATGTTGCAGCCATAGGCCCGCTCTGGAAAGAAGGTGGCGAAAGAGGCCTCTACAAAACTACCGATGGCGGCAAAAGCTGGACAAATATCCTGCAGATTGATGAACATACCGGCATCAACGAACTGCTGATGGACCCTCGTAACCCGGATGTACTCTATGCGGCTTCGCATCAGCGTCGTCGTCATGTGTTTACCTACATTGGCGGTGGGCCGGGCTCGGCCATACACAAAAGTACCGACGGAGGTGCCAGCTGGCAGAAGATCACCAAAGGTCTACCCGAGGTAAACCTGGGCAGGATCGGCCTGGCCATGTCACCGGCTGATCCTGAGATCATTTATGCCATAGTAGAAGCAGCCCAGGGCAAAGGTGGGTTTTTCCGGTCCGTTAATCGTGGCGCTTCCTGGGAAAAGCGCAGCGACTATGCCAGCAGTGGCAACTATTACCAGGAAATCGTAGCTGACCCGCAGGATCCCGATAAGGTCTACGCCATGGACACCTGGATGCAGATCAGCACCGATGGTGGCAAGACTTTCAAAGTACTGGGTGAAAATGCCAAGCACGTAGACAACCATGCCCTCTGGATAGACCCTGCCGATACCGACCACCTGCTGTCGGGTTGTGATGGGGGTATTTATGAAAGTTTTGATGCTGCCCAGACCTGGCATTACAAACCCAATCTTCCTGTTACCCAGTTTTACAAAGTGGCCCTGGACAATGCCGAGCCTTTTTATAACATCTACGGCGGTACACAGGATAATTTCAGCATGGGTGGCCCCTCCCGTACAGTCAGTGAGAATGGCATTGCTAATTCCGACTGGTTCATGACCCACGGAGGTGATGGCTTTGAATCGCAGGTGGACCCTGAAAATCCTGATATCGTCTATGCCCAGTCTCAGTACGGCTTCCTGGTGCGCTACGATCGCAAAAGTGGTGAAGAAGTAGGGATCAAACCCCTAGAGCGTAAGGGAGAAGCGGCTTACCGCTGGAACTGGGATGCACCGCTGGCGATCAGCAGCCACCAGCCCACTCGCCTGTACTTTGCTGCCAACAAGCTTTTCCGCTCCGACGACCGGGGGAATAGCTGGGAAGTGATCAGCGAAGACCTGACGCGGCAGATCAATAGGAACGAACTGCCAGTGATGGATCGCGTTTGGGGGATTGATGCTGTGGAAAAAAACGGTGGCGTTTCACCTTACGGAACCATCGTCGCTTTTGCGGAATCCCCACTCAATGAAAATCTCTTGTTTGTCGGCACCGATGACGGACTGATACAGATCACTGACAATGGCGGCCAAAGCTGGACTAAAATTTCATCTTTCCCCGGGGTACCGGATCGTACCTATGTCAATATGCTGCTGGCTTCCCAGCATGATGAAAACGTGGTGTACGCCGCTTTTAACCACCACAAGTACGGAGATTTCAGTCCTTACCTCTACAAGAGTAGTGACAAGGGAAAAAGCTGGACTGCTATCACAGCCAATCTCCCTGAAAGAGGCAGCGTCTATTCCATTGCTGAAGATCACATAGATCCCAATCTGTTGTTTGCCGGAACTGAATTTGGCGTCTTTTTCTCCAATAATACCACTGCTGAGTGGAAACAGCTGAAAGCCGGCCTGCCCACCATCGCGGTGCGCGATATGGCTATCCATCCCCGCGAAAACGACCTGGTGCTGGGCACTTTCGGCCGGGGATTCTATGTGCTGGACGACTATTCAGCGCTGAGAAAAACGGATGAAACACTGCTGGCTCAGGAAGCAGCTCTCTTTGAGGTGCGCGACCCCTGGCTGTATGAGCCGAGTTATCCTCTGGGCCTGCCCGGCAAAAGCTTCCAGGGCGACAGCTACTACCAGGGCGAGAATTTGCCTTCAGTGGCCATGTTTACTTATTACCTCAAAGAGGATATCAAGACCCGACAGGAGCAGCGGCAGGAAGCAGAAAAAGAACAGCTGAAAGCAGGTGAAAATTCGTCGTACCCTGCTTACCAGGGCCTGAAGGATGAAATGATGGAAGAAGAGCCCTACCTGCTGTTTTCGGTCTATGATGCCAGTCAGCGCCTGGTCAGAAAGCTGACAGCTCCCGCCAAAGCAGGACTGCAACGCATTCACTGGGACCTGCGCTATGCGCCGGTCAATCCCATCAATCTGCAGGCTGCTTCCTTTTACAATCCCTTTGCCGGCAAGGATGAGGGTACGCTGGTGGCACCCGGAAAGTATAGTGTGGTACTGGAAAAAAGCAT
>CAZFFW010000379.1:0-3769 GCA_964518125.1 uncultured Porifericola sp. | reverse complement strand
CATTTGACACCCCTCCGCGTAGATGCGGTAAGCTTTTTTCTTTGCATCGTCAACCCTCCATCCGGATAGACATTGAATAAACTAAAGCCAAAAATAAAACAAAAGAACAGCGACAAAACGGCCAAACCCGAGAAAGTCTGCTCCATATACATATGCTTCGCCAGAAAAAAGCAAAGTATACACACCGACGCAAAGAAAATGTGCTGCTTGTGGATACGCATGAGGTTCAATTCGTTTTCTTTAAAATAACAAAATATACAGTGACTACCAATCTATTGGCTGAAGCAGTATTTTCAGAAAGAGGGAGCACCTCGCAGTAAATCATTTGGCAATCTGTGACCTAAATCGCATTTTTGGACAGCTAATCATCAGCGTATATGCAACTGACTGCTTACCTCAGGCGATTGAATTATTCGGGCACAGTCGAACCTGCGCTAAAGAATCTGCGTGCGCTGCACCGCGCCCATGTGCTGCATATACCCTTTGAAAACCTGGATATTCACTATCCTCAGCGTATCCTACTGGAGCCTGATCGCTTTTTTGATAAAATAGTCCGGCGGCAGAGGGGAGGTTTTTGCTACGAGCAGAACGGCCTGCTGTACGAAATACTGCAGCTATTGGGATATCAGGCTTCCCTGATCTCGGCCAGCGTGTACCAGCCTGACCTGGAGGGCTTCGGCCCACCGGCGGCCCATGTAGCCATCATGGTAGAACTGGAAAACCGGCAGTGGCTGGTGGATGTGGGCTTTGGCAGCAGCTTTCCGGAGCCGCTTTTGCTGGAAAAAGATCAGACACAGGAGCAGGATGGTGTGCTATATGTGATGAGCAGTACTAAAGATGAGACATGGATACTGGACCGCTCCTTTGACGGGGGTAATAGCTACACGCCCATGTACGAGTTTGACCTTATACCTCGGAAGTTGTCAGCGTTTCAGGAAATGTGCGACTTTCACCAAAGCTCGGAAGCATCGCCACTTTTTCGCAAAAAGCTTGTCTCTATAGCCAGGCCGGGCGGCAGAATTACTTTGACTTCCAGCCACCTGATCATTACTCAAAATAGCAGGCGACAGGAAATGGAAATCCGTGATGAGGCGGATTTCAGGGAAAAGCTCAGGCAATATTTCGGTTTTAGCATTGTAGCAGGAAAGGTGGAAAACCTTGATCAAAAAACAAATCAATACCCATGAAACAGCAACTCGCCCAGATTGCCCTGGTCGTCAGGGATTATGACGAAGCCCTACGGTTCTACACCGAAATACTGCAGTTTGAACTGGTGGAAGACACCCGTATGAGCGATACCAAACGCTGGGTGGTGGTCAGGCCGCAGGGATCAGAAACGAAACTTTTACTTGCCAGAGCCGCCAATGAAGAACAGGCCAGCCGCATTGGCAACCAGACCGGCGGACGAGTATTTCTCTTTCTGCATACTGATGATTTTGAAAGAGACTATCAGAACCTGTTGCAGCATGGAATTAACATCATGCGCGGCCCGGTGGATGAACCCTACGGAAAAGTGCTGGTCTTTGAAGATCTGTATGGCAATCTCTGGGACCTGATTCAACCACAATGATCAGGCCTCAAAACTGATCCTGCCCTTCCGCTTCCAATCACCCCGCCGGAACCAGAGGAAAGCAAAAATGGCAGCGATCAGGTTGGAAACCGGGAAAGCCCACCAGATTCCATCATAAGAAAGGTCGGTATTGTGCGATAATACATAGGCCAGCGGAAAGCGAATGATCCACAGCGACAGTATGGAAACGATCATGGAGGCCAGGGTAAAGCCTGCCCCGTTGAATACGCCATTGATCACCTGCTGTATACCCAGTAAGCCAAAACTAGGTGCCATAATTTTGATAAATAAGGCACCATTATGAATCACCTCTAATTCTCCCGGCACAAAAAAGGCAGTGAGCGGACGGGCAAAGACAAAAAGTAACATCCCGATGGCCGTCAGGCTGTAGAAGGCTACTTTGGAGCTGAGTATACCTACTTCCTCTGCTTTGTTGATCTTGTTCGCTCCCACATATTGCCCCACCAGGGTCGTAGTAGCTGAGGAGAGCCCCAGCGCCGGAATGATGACAAAACTCAGTATGCGGGCACCGATGCCATAGGATGCCACTACCATACTGCCGAAGCTGGTAACGATGGTGATGAGCAATGCCAGTCCTAAGGCCCGGGTGGACATCTCCAGGCTGGAAGGTGTACCAATCCTGATCAGCTCTTTGAACCAGCGAAGGTCCGGCTTAAAGTCTTTGGCCTTGAGTTCTATTCCGAATTTGCCGCTTTTGAGGATCAAAATACCCATCAGGGCAGAAAGGGCCTGGGTGAAAACACTGGCCATGGCAGCACCGGAGACCCCCATCGCCGGCACCGGACCCCAGCCAAAGATAAAGAGCGGGTCAAGTACTAAATTGAGCAGGACGGTACTCAGCACCACATAGGTGGGCACGACAACATTGCCAATCCCCCGCATCAGCGACTGAAAAACAAAAAAGACGAACAGAAAGATAAAGCCGATAGCTGACACCTTGAAGTAACTGACTGCATCGGCCAGTACCACATCTTCTGCGCCAATAATCACCATGAGTGGTTCGGCCAGGAAATAACCTACCAGGGCCAGCAGTGAGGAAATGAAAAACAGTACCAGTAAGGTCTGGGCACTGGAGTAGTTGATCATCCGCTGGTTGTTCATTCCCTTATACTGGGCTACCATGATAGAGCCTGCGATGGTCATGCCGATGCCCAGTGAGATAATGAAGAAAAGCACCGGAAAGCTGAGCGATACTGCAGCTACGGCATTAGCGCCCAGTCTGCCCAGCCAGAAAGTGTCAATTAACTGATAAGCGGTCTGTAAAATATTGGCGAGTACAATAGGGCCGGAAAGCCTCAGCAAACGAGAGAGGGTATCTCTTTCCGACTCACTGGCGAAAAATTTCATGCGCAAAAGTAAAAATTAGCGCCGGCCAAAAGCCGATGCCGTAAAAATTTATCTGAATAACCTTCAACGCATGATGGTAGTTTTGGATGCCGGAATTTTAATAAAAGCTCATTTTCCTGGTACTTTACTTTCCAGCCACTGCTGCGCCAACCTCACGTATTTAATGGTTTTAGCATCCTCTGACTGATCATTCCTGTGATAGCTGTAAATGACGTGAATGCTCCCGTCACGCCCCTCAATAATGGAAGGATAATGGCTGCGGGTGGCCTGCTCTCCCCGCATATCCCGCTCCAGGTGGCGGATTTTCCAGCTTTGTCCTTCGTCATGTGAAATGCCGAGCGCCAGGCTGTGCCTACCGTCTTCGGTATCGTTCCAGACCAGCAGCCAGTCGCCGTTTTGCAAAGTAACTGCATCGGCGCCCGAACCGGGATTGAGCAGATCAGTATCCCGGGGAATAGACCAGGTTTCGCCCCGGTCAGAGGAGGTGGTGTACTGCAGACGCTGAGGCTCGGGGCCATTGTCCCGCATAAATGCCAATAGTGTTCCATCTTCTTTTTCCACAATCGCCGGTTGTATGCCGATGCCGCCCACTACCGGATTACTGCTCTGCCAGTTTTGGCCAAAGTCATCGGTGTAGGCGAAGATTGCGCAGTCCAACCCATCGGAGTAAAGCGGTACAATGATACGATCTCCGCTTAGGAAAGGCTTATTTTTGGTCTGCCAGCCAATTCGTCGGGAAAGTGGGTAACCCAGTTCAGCAGGAGTTTCTCCATCAACCGAACGGATACGTCCGCCACGAACCATATTCTGGCCCTTTGCCAGGCTGTCCAG
>CAZFFW010000378.1:0-3770 GCA_964518125.1 uncultured Porifericola sp. | reverse complement strand
CGCTCGCACCGGGAAATGGAAAACCTGGTGATCGCCATCCGGCAGGGAGACTTTTCCAGTTCATACCATCGCCGACCGGCTGCCAGGGGTCATATGCTCAGTGAAGCTTTCAACCAGTTGGTAAGTACTTTTCAGGCTTTGCGGCAGGAGAAGGAAGGTAACCACCAGTATCTGCAAAATATTGTGGAACAGGTATCGGTAGCCCTTTTGTGTGTGGACGAGAAGGGGAAGATTGAACTGATCAACCGGGCGGCTAAAGAGCTTTTCCAGCTTCCTTTTCTGAAAAAACTGGAAGACCTGCAGCAGATTGACGAGGAATTATTCGCCAGGCTGAGCGAGATGGAAGCAGGAGACCGCACCCTGATCCGGGTGATTGTCAGGCAACAGCTTTTGCAGTTGTCGGTACAGGCGACCGAATTTAAGATGCAGGGAAGGCAGTTTAAGCTGCTATCCATGCAGGATTTTCGCTCCGAACTGGAAGAGCAGGAGGTCAGCTCATGGCAGAAACTGATCCGTGTGCTTACCCATGAGATCATGAATTCGGTCATTCCTATTTCCAACCTAACCGCCATTTCGCACCAGATGCTCATCAGCGAAAAAGATGGTAAGCCCAAACTTAACACACTTGAGGAAGAGGAGGTGGAAGACCTGCACGGCAGCCTGCTGACCATTGAGGAGCGCACACAGGGGCTGGTCAGTTTCGTAAAGGCCTATAAAAGCCTGACCCAGATCAGCCAGCCGCAGTTTAGGGTAGTAGCGGTAGAGGAGCTTTTCCGAAGGCTGAAAACGCTTTTTAAGCCCCGCCTGTTGGAAAAAAAGATTGCCTGGCAGCAAAAAATGTGGCCCGAAAACCTCAGTATCAAAGCTGACTTTGAGTTGTTGGAGCAGGTGCTGATCAACCTGCTCAATAATGCCCTGGACGCAGTGGAAGGAAGTGCACAGCCGGAAATCAGGCTGGAGGCTTTCGTTAGCGAACGCAATCAGCGCATCATTCAAATCTCAGATAATGGAAGCGGGATAGAAGAAGAGGTAATGGAACAGATCTTTATCCCGTTTTTCACCACCAAAGCCAGTGGTTCGGGGATAGGCCTGAGTCTGTCGCGGCAGATCATGCGCCTGCATAAAGGAAATATCAGTGTGCAGTCGGAAAAGGGGCAGGGGACAACTTTTACGCTGAGTTTTTAGTCCTTTTCTGCAAATTTCACATTGCGGTAAATGTCCTTCATGTTTAGACGTAATCCATCCGGCAGCTCAAATTCTTCAGCATCCTCTTTAAGAATTGTGAGTTTCCATTCGTTTTCGTTGAGCTTT
The DNA here is from genome assembly GCA_964518125.1 of uncultured Porifericola sp. Taxonomy (GTDB): domain Bacteria; phylum Bacteroidota; class Bacteroidia; order Cytophagales; family Cyclobacteriaceae; genus Catalinimonas. Next base: position 2,459 of record CAZFFW010000378.1, on the reverse strand, counting down.
TGGTAGTGTTCAATCATCTGAGCAGTGGAAGAGACCGCCAGGTAATGCTGCAGGCTGGGAATATCCCGGTAGGTCTTGAACTTTTCGCCCCGGTCAAAGCCGGCAGTAGATTTGGAAAGGATTTCAATGACCAGGACAGGGTTGAGCAGGTTATCAAAAGTATCGTCTTTAAATTCAGGCTCGCCTTTTACCAATACGAGGTCCGGGTAAAAATAGCTTCCGGTAGCCGGGGCATAAGTTCGCATATCTGAATGATAGAGCTGATAGGGCTTATCTTTGATGAAAAACCATATTAGACCGGTGAGGTTCGTTGAAATTGCATTGTGTTCTTTGGTGGCTCCGCCCATAAATATTTTCTTTCCGAGGTGAAATTCGTATTTACCATCTAAATCACGGATACCGGCTCTTTCTTCTTTGAGGTACTCTTCCCCGGTGATCAGGGCTTCTTTTTCGGCTACAACTTTTTCCATGCTGAATATTTTATTTCAATCTACTAAAAAGATGTTAAACAATCATCTGCTTATTTTTAGTCCGTTCGCATATTTATTACATTCAGACCAACACGTGTATCCAACAAGAAAACAACCTAAGCCACCATGAAAAAAATGCTTTTTTTTATTATCAGCACATTTTTACTCATCCAATGCACTGTACCCGAAGAAGGGCAGCAAGTACTGGTAGAGCCAGAGTGGAAACCCGCCGAAAACCCCCTATTTACCCGCTGGGCGGAAAACGTAAGTCCAGAAAATGTGCATCAGGAATACCCGCGGCCTACCAAAGTACGTGATCAGTGGATGAATCTCAATGGTCTCTGGAATTATGCGATTACGCCTGAAAGTGTTCAGCTACCGGATGTTTTTGAAGGAGAAATTCTCGTTCCCTTTCCGATAGAATCTGCCCTTTCCGGTGTAAAGCGGCCGGTACAACCTGATGAAAAACTTTGGTACCAGCGGTATTTCAGTGTTCCTGATGACTGGGATGCCGGAAAGCTGCTGTTGCACTTTGGCGCGGTAGACTGGCATGCCAAAGTTTACGTCAACGGACAGATGCTGGCAGAGCACAAAGGAGGTTATGACCCTTTTACGTTAGATATCAGCCCGGCACTTAATGCTGAACCGGATCAGATGCTGGTAGTTGAAGTGATGGACCCGACTGATGAAGGCAAACAACCTACCGGAAAACAGACACTCAACCCTCGTGGAATATGGTATACCCCCACTACTGGTATCTGGCGAACCGTTTGGCTGGAGCCTGTCCCCGAGACTTATATCAATACTATTAAAATCACCCCCGATATTGACCAGTCCCTGCTGTACCTTGAAGTAGAAACCAATCAGCCTCGAACCGGCTGGACGGTCAAAGCGGATGCGATGGATAATGGAAGCGAAGTGGCTACAACCACCGATAAGCCTAATATGCGCATAGCGCTACCCATCAGTAATCCCAAGTTATGGTCACCTTCTGCTCCCAATCTGTATGACCTTAGCATACAGTTGATCAATGAAAACCAGGAAGTTGTGGACGAGGTCAGTAGCTATTTTGGCATGCGGAAAGTGTCTGTTGCCAAAGGACCGGATGGCTATAACCGTATTTTTCTAAATAATGAACCTCTGTTTCAGCTCGGTCCGCTGGATCAGGGCTTCTGGCCTGACGGTCTGTACACCGCTGCTTCTGATGAAGCGCTGAAATATGACGTACAGGTGACCAAAGAAATGGGCTTCAACATGGCCCGCAAGCATGTGAAAGTTGAGCCAGAGCGCTGGTACTATTGGTGCGACAAACTTGGATTACTCGTATGGCAGGATATGCCCTCGGGAGAGGAAAGAATCGGTCCTGACGATGATGAGATCAACCGCTCCCCTGAATCAGCCGAACAGTTTGAAACTGAATTGCAGGAACTGATTGATGACTATTACAACCACCCTTCCATCATCATGTGGGTGATCTTCAACGAAGGCTGGGGCCAGTATCAAACCGCTGAGCTTACCCAATGGGCACAGAATTATGATACCACCCGACTCATCAACCCTGCCAGTGGCTGGCTGGATGTGGGCAATAATGTGGGCGATGTCATGGATATTCACAGCTATCCTGGTCCGGCTATGCCGGAAGTGGAGCAGATAAGAGTAGCCGTGCTGGGCGAATTTGGCGGTCAGGCCCTGCCAATGCCGGAGCACATGTGGGTGCAGAATCTTGAAAATGCCCCTACCCATTTTGAGACCTCAAAAACCAGTGAAGATCTGCAGGCTGAATACAAGGGGCTTTATCTGAAGCTTTATCCCCTTATAGACAAAGGACTGGCCGCAGCGGTATATACCCAGACTACGGATGTGGAAGCAGAAGTAAACGGTTTGCTTACATATGATCGTGAAGTAATCAAGATTGACGTGGATACTTTAAAAGCAATACACCAGGAAACCTATCGGAGGATGGAATAATGAACGCTTAGTTAAAGCACT
>CAZFFW010000377.1:0-3801 GCA_964518125.1 uncultured Porifericola sp. | reverse complement strand
CTTCAGTATTTCGTTTTTTTTGCCACCCAGGTATCGGCTTTTAAGATCTGCTGCTGATTCCTGCCTTTTCCTTTAAGAAGACAGTAATGAAAATGGCATATAAGACCAGCGAGAGGTAGACCAGTATGCGGGAAGTCGAGTCAGCCTGCCCCTCTGATACAAACTGCAACAATGCAGCAGCAGCCAGGGCAAGCCACACCAAACTATGAAACCAGCGAAGAACGATATGCTGCATTTTTCCTCTTGCCTTTCCGGATTTTGGCCTGGGCCATAGCAGGAAATACAGTACTGCAATCAGCAGGCAGATCAGGGTCCACCAGCCGTAGCTTATGCCATAAAATAAGTTTGCGTCTTCCATCATTCTTCCTGGTTATCTTCCTGTTCAAATGCCTGCTGAATAGTGTTTTCTGTATTGCGTAACCTGCCGCGGCAGTGCTCTATCAGCTCAAAAGCCCTGCTTACTTTTTCTGATAAGCTATCCACATCCATGGAGTCTTCCTCTATCTCACCGACAATACTTTCCAGTTCTTCCAATGCTTCCTGGTAACTGATCTCTTTACGCTTCTTTTTTGCGCTCATGCTGTTTTAATTGCTTAATTTTTTCCAAACGACTAATCAACACCTGCTGATGGGCCCGGGTCTCCACTTCATCGCCTTCCTGCAATCCTTTATTATTGGCAAGTGGCTGTCCGTTCACCAGGGTATAAGTAAATCCTTTTTTATAAATATTCACAGGGTCAGATGCCTGCACAAATTTTTCGTACTGCCGGAGTTTTTCTGCTTTTCGGACGAGCATTTTTGCCAGGCCTGATTTTAGGTCTCCCCGAATTTCTACCAGAGCTTTATGTTCTCTCCTGATTTTCTGCATGCTTGCGTACCTGATCTGACGGGAAGCCTGTCTGAGTATCTCCTGCTCTTTTTGAACTGTCTTGAAAGCACTGAAGCGCAGTCGCTGTAGCGTACTGTCCAGTTCGTACTGTCGGGCGCTGAGAATATGGCGGGAAAGCTTGCTCAGCCGGTTCCATTCCGCTTCCATTTTTTCTTCAAAAGCCAGTGCTCCATTGATCAGAAATTCAGCGACTGCCGTAGGTGTTTTCATCCTGGTGTGGGCTACCATATCAGCTACCGTTTCATCTCTTTCGTGGCCAATACCGGTGATAACAGGTATGGGAAACTGTGCCAGGTGCGCACAAAGGTCATAGCTATCAAAACAGTCCAGGTCCACCTGCGCCCCTCCTCCCCTGATGATCACTACCACATCAAAAGCAGCAGGATCCGACTCAATTTGCTGAAAGATACGATGCATTGCCTCTATCATGCTGGCTTCGGCTTCATTACCCTGCATGAGCGACTGGAATAGCTTCACTTCAAACTGGTAAGCATAGCGGTTTTGCGCCAGCTGGTCCATAAAGTCGCCCAAGCCAGCAGCCGTAGGCGAACTGATCACCGCAATTTTCTGGGGCACAAGGGGAAGCATCAGGGATTTGTTCATGTCCAGAACACCTTCTTCAGACAGTCGGCCCAGCACTTCCTGCTTCTTTCGGGCACGCTCGCCCAGCGTAAAGTTGGCGTCTATATCCCGAATGTTGAGGCTAAGCCCGTACAATTCATGGAATGACACTTCTACCTGGCTCAGAATTTTCATGCCTGCCTTTAACTCCTCTCCGGTCACTGCCCGGAACCAGCCGCTCAGCCGGCGATAATGGTAGTTCCAGAGTGTAGCCCTTATTTTAGCCTGCAGATAGTTGCCCTCCTTTTCAATGAGTTCCAGGTAGCAGTGGCCTTTCTGGGTAAGGCGCATTTCACCTATTTCAGCCACTACCCAGTATGTAGGTTCAAGCCGGGCAGAGAGGGTATCTTTTACCAGGCGGTTCAGTTCCAGCAGCGATATATAACTCATCAGGGCAAGTTGCAAAAATCAGCTCAATATCCGAAAAGTAGCTGGCAGCATTTATTTTTCACGGGGCTTCCAGGGAATCTCGGCTACCTGGTGTTCCTTACCGATCATTCGGGCCAGTACAAAGAGGAAATCGGACATACGGTTGAGGTAAACGATCAGCGGGGGAAGCACGGGTGCTGATTCATGCAAACTGACCAGCGCTCGCTCGGCTCGGCGGCATACACAGCGGGCCACATGGCAGGCTGATACATCAGGATGACCTCCGGGAAGAATGAAAAAACGCATGGGAGGCAGTTGTTCCTGCATAGCATCTATCTGTTCTTCCAGTACTTTTACTTCCTGCGGATCAAATTCAGGCATGTAGGATGGTTTCTTGTCTGAATCAACCGCCAGGATGGAGCCTAATACGAACAGGTTTTCCTGTATATGCTGGAATAGGGACTCCCGCTGCTGGTTGACCGGCTGGTCTCTGAGTACGCCCAAATGGGCATTGAGTTCGTCAACTGCCCCTATAGCTTCCACCCTGAGGTGTGATTTTGGTATCTTGATTCCACTGATGAGGGCGGTATTACCCTCATCCCCGGCTTTAGTATATATTTTCATAAGTCAGCTTATTTTTGGGCTGAAGTTAACAAAAGCATTTAAAAGCTTGGCGTGTACGCCAACTTCATTTCTTCGTAAAGCTGCAAATAAGCAGTATATTCTTCCTCTGTCAGTATTTTCCTGAGTTCGGTGAGGGCATCTTCGGCATAGCTTTCCAGGCCGGCCTGCAGGCTTACCCTGATCAGGGCTTTTTTGAGGCTGATAGAAAAAGGATTGGTCTGCTGTGCATCCAGTAAGAGATTATACTTTTCCAGCGGATCTTCAAACAAAACATCCAATGCCAAAAGAAAACCCTTTTCAAACAGCGGATTACCAATGAGCTTTAGGGCTTTTTCCCCGATTGCTGCCTCCTGTTCTTCAGTCATCAGATGCCGGATAGCGTAATATTCCAGCAATTGCTCATGCCGCATTCCAGGTACAGCAAGATCAGCAGTATTGTTCATTATCTCCTGCCATTGCTCAGTATCTTCCAGTAGAAAAATCTCTGCCCAAGAGCGATAAACTGCTCCCTGTTCGCTAACAGAGTCGGCTGTGGGAAGCATTTCGTTCATCAACGGCCGAAGCAGTTCCTGGCTATTCTGGTACAGCAAGTAATTGTCATGCAGCGCGATGGCCACAAAATCCAGGTTGTCCATTTCCTGCAGTATCGCCTTCCGCTGCTGCTGGTCCAGGTCCTGGAAACGATAACGAAACAAAAGATAGAGGAAATCATCCTGCAGTTCAGAAAGGTCAGACGGTACTACTGTCAAAATTTGCCGCATCTGTTCTACAAGCGGGTTCACCTCGGCGATGCCTTCACTTTCCAGCGTGTAAAGTGAATCCCAGGCAGCCATGGCTTCCTGCTTTAGTTGTTTGTCCTGCGTATATGCTTCGCTAAGCGCTACTGCTTTGTGAAAAAGGCTCTGCTCATACCTTGCTCTTTCCGCCTTCTCCAGGAAGCGAACCGCCACCTGTGGACTGTTTTGCTGCAAGGCCCACATACCCAGCATATGGTTGTAGTATCCCCGCTGAAAGGGATTCATCGCCTGCAAGCCATCAAGGATTTTCATCGCCTCTACCACCTGCCAGTTGTGATAAAGTGCCCATGCCCTGATGACTGACAGTGGCTCATATACATTGGCATTCGCCCCATAAACACTAAATGCCTGCAATTCCTGCAGTTGTGTGCTGTCCACCTGCTCCGGGCGGTTGAAGGTATAATTATACAGGTAAGCAAACTGATAAGCGTTCAAGGCACTGTCTTCGGGACTCAGCCAGCGAAAATCTTCTCCCTGCAGCGGTTGTTCGGTCCTGCCATA
>CAZFFW010000376.1:0-3803 GCA_964518125.1 uncultured Porifericola sp. | reverse complement strand
CACCAGGCGGTTGATGGCGGCATCTTCTACCAGCAGTATACTGGTCTGGCGGACTGCCGCATCAATATCACCATCGCCTAATTTGAGCGCTTTTGCCTGTTCTTTTTTGGCAGGTCCAACAATCTGCTGTTGCAACACAAAGTAGAACCTGGCGCCTTTTCCTTCTATGCTTTCCACCTTGATGTCGGAGCCCATCAGTTCCAGAAGCGATTTGGTGATGGAGAGGCCGAGGCCGGTTCCGCCAAACTTACGAACGGTGCTGCTGTCGGCCTGGGTAAATTTGTCAAATATCTTCTCCAGTTTGTCTTCCGAAATGCCAATGCCGGTGTCAGCCACTTCAAAATATAGGGTGGCGATGTTCCCGGCCTTTTTCTCCAGCTTCACGCTGAGCTTTATCTGGCCATTTTCGGTAAATTTATTGGCATTACCGATCAGGTTATTGAGCACCTGCGAGAGCTTATAAGAATCGCCTCTGAGATTAAGGGGAACGTCATCTTCCCGGGATAAAATAAAATCATTCCCCATTTCTTCGGCCCCGGGCGTATGGGCGTGGTGCAGGCTGTTGAGCAGCGTTTCCAGGCTGTAGTTGTCTTCGGATATTTCCATTTTGCCCGCCTCAATTTTGCTGAAGTCAAGGATGTCATTGATCAGCATGAGCAGGCTCTGCGAGGAGAACTTCAGCGTGTTCAGGTTTTCCTGCTGGTCAGGGCGCGGATCCTTCTTGAGCAGTAGGCTGATGATCCCATTGATCGCGTTGAGCGGCGTACGGATCTCATGGCTCATGGTGGAGAGAAATTCTTCCTTTACCCTGGTTGACTGTTCCACCTCCTGCAGGGCCTGTCTGATCGCTTCTTCATTTCTCACCCGCTCATCTATGTCAATGTTCATGCCCACAAAACCGCTCATTTTTCCATCTACGGAGAAGAGTGGCACCGCCCGGATATTGACCCAGCGCCAGTCGCCCTCCTGCGTGCTGATGCGAAAGGTCGTGTCCATGATTTTCTGCGCTTCCACTGCCTTTTTCCAGGCTGCTTCTGCCGAGCTTCTATCGTCGGGGTGGACCGCTTTCAGCCAGCCGTAGCCTTTCCATTCCTGGTAAGTCTGGCCGGTAAACTCCCGCCAGCTGGTTGAGTCTTCTTTCAGTTCGCCGGCGGCATTGGCGGTCCATACGATCTGGGCAGAGGCCTCTACCAAAGCCCGGAAGTGCGCTTCGCTTTGCTTGAGCTTATCTTCGGCCTTCACCCGGCTGCTGATGTCTATAAAAGTAATCACCACGCCGCTGATGCGGTCATCTGCGCTGCGGTATGGCAGGATACGGGTCAGGTAGGTGGCCCCGGATTTATCTTTGACCTCCCTCTCAATGGGGATCAGTTTAACCAGCACTCTGTTGGCATCCTCTACCAGGGCATCATAGCCCAGCTGGTGGGTCTGGTCAGAGATCAGCCTCCCCCGGTCCGCCAGGCGGATGTTGAAAAGATTGGTGATCTGCGGGGTAAAACGCATGATCCTCATATCCTTGTCCAGAAAGAGCGTCGCAATATCGGTGGCTTCCAGCAGGTTCTGCAGGTCGCTGGATACCTGCCGGAGTTCTTCTACCTTGATGCGGTTTTCCTGGTTGAGGGTGGAAAGCTCCTCGTTCATGGACTGCAGCTCTTCCTTGCTGGTCTCCAGTTCTTCCAGGGTGGAGCGGAGTTCTTCGTTGGATGACTGCAGCTCTTCATTGGAAGCTTTCATTTCCTCGCGGCTGGTTTCATATTCTTCAATAATGGACTGCAGCCGCTGACGGGTTTCTACCAGCTCGTTTTCCAGCTCATGTATGCGGTCAAAGTTACGCTCCTCTTTGGCAGTCCTGGGATGGTTTAGCGCTTCCGGCTTTTCAGGTAACTCAAAATCTTCAAAGAGTACCAGGATGACATCCTCCCGCTCGGGGTCCTGGTTATACTGCGCCGAGAGCACCACGCGCCGCGCCTCGCCATCAATCACGATGCTGACGGGATTGCTGCGGATCAGTTTTTTTCTTTCCCTAGCGCCGAAAATTACCGTACGCAGTTCCATCCGCAGTTCGGGGCGCATCAGCTTGAAGATATCGCGGCTGGGTTCACCACCGGGATGCTGCAGGTACCGGCCGGCATTTTCCGAGAGGTGTACCAGCTGGTAGTCAGGGCTCAGCAGCAGGCTGGGCGGCGCGTAGCGCTCCACCATTTTATAATGCAGCGCTCCATAGGGCAGGCTTTGTTTTTCCGGTTGATTTTCTGCATCCGGGGCCTGGGTGCTGCGGGGTGCAATGGTAGGAAATACCGGCAGCCGTAGCTCAGGACCGTTTACGTTACGGCGGGAGTAAACGGCATACACTTTACTTTCAGTTTGGAAAAGGTCTGTACTTTCCAGGTGTTCAGAAGAACCCAGTACCAGCACTCCCTCCGGGCGCAGTGCGTAGTGAAAAAGCTCAAAGATATCGCGCTGCACTTCCCGCTTGAGGTAGATCAGCAGGTTACGGCATACGATCAGGTTAATACGGGAAAAGGGCGGATCGCCCATCAGGTTGTGGGGGGTAAAGATGACCATCTCGCGGAGTTCCTTGCGAATCCGGTAGCCGCCATCCTCTTTGATAAAGTACTTCTTCAGGCGCTCTTCGGAAACATCAGCGTGAATATCGCCCGGAAAGTAGCCTTCCCTGGCTTTCTTCAGGGAGGGTTCGTGCAGGTCAGAGGCAAAGACCTGGATCTTGGGGCTAATCAGGTTGCGCTCAGCCGCTTCGGTAAACAGTATCGCCAGGGAAAAAGCCTCTTCACCGGTAGCGCAGCCCACCGACCAGATCCGGATATTTTCATCTTCACCCTTTCCTTTAAGCATGCGGGGGATTTTCTCGTCTTCCAGGTATTTGAATACTTCAGGATCGCGAAAAAAATTGGTGACGTTGATCAGAAAATCATCGGACAGGGCCCGTACTTCATTCCCGTCTTTTCTGAGCAACTCCAGGTAATCGTCCAGTTTCCTGACATGCATCAGTTGCATACGCCTTTGTATGCGCCGCAGGATAGTGGATAGCTTGTAGCGGCTGAAATCCCTGCCGGTGCGGGCCCTTATCTGGGCAAATATCTTGTGGATCAGCTGGCGCTCGGAGTCATTATCTTCCAGGGCTTCTTCCAGGAGGGGTATTTCCGGCTGTATGCTCACAAAATTCCTGATAAAAGCGGGTATCTGTTTGAGCGGCAGTACCTGGTCTACCAGTCCGGTAGAGATGGCGCTCTGGGGCATGCCGTCAAATTCCGCATCCTGGGGGTCCTGCACGATGGTGAGCCCCCCTTTTTCCTTGATCTCGCGCAGGCCGAGCGTCCCGTCGGAGCCGGTACCGGTGAGGATGATCCCGATGGAATGTCCATCGTGGGTCTTGGCCAGGGTACGGAAAAAATGGTCAATCGGGGCGCGGTGGCGGCGTTCTTCTTCCAGCTCGCTGAGGCGCAGGTGGGTATCTATGGTATTCAGGTTGGCATTGGGCGGGATCACATACACCGTATCAGGTTCAATCGGCGTGGTTTCGGTCACCTGTATGACCCGCATCTGGAGGTTAGGCTGCAGTAGCTCGGCCAGCATACTCTTATGTTCGGGAGAAAGATGCACCACTACCACATAGGCGAGCAGGTCATGTTGTTCTACCTGTTGAAAAAAAGTTTTCAGGGCAGCCAGCCCCCCGGCAGAAGCGCCAATACCTACAATGGTGAGTTTGTTTTGGGAAGGATCCTGCTGTTCTGAATTTTCTGGGGTCTTGTTCATGCTGTGTAGGCGCTAATCTTAATCTAATG
>CAZFFW010000375.1:0-3809 GCA_964518125.1 uncultured Porifericola sp. | reverse complement strand
TGAGCAGATTCGCCAAACTCCTACAAACCGGTCTTTCACAGGCCGGTTTTTTTTTGCAGTTTCACGCCCAACTTTTTGGGGGCAGGGCATGTTCGTACAAAAGCGGCTTTACATTTTACACCAATTTTTTAATCGCCCCTCTATGAACATTGACGCCATCCGCCAAGCATTACTGAAAGGCAATTCACCCTCTCTGAAGCGCAGAAGAAAGATCGCCCTGCTGTCTGTTTTCGGCATACTGGACTTCTGCCTCATCTCTCTCTACCAGTTGGGTATTATCAAAGCTATGCCTGACCCGCCGGGAAAGATCTTTGACTCTGCCAAAGCCAATGGCTCCCGAGACGCCTACCAGTTTGGCGCACCCGACGGGCCTATCAGCCTGCTGATGTACGCCGGAAATATCCTGCTGGCGTCTGCATTGGGCACCAGGAAAAGCGGCAGGCCTCCTGTATTTGACCTGCTGCTGGGTGGACTGATTGCCGGCAGCGCGCTGGGTAGTGTCAACTATATGTACAGCATGATCTTTAAGCAGCAGAAAGCCTGCCCCTACTGCATTACCGGTGCTGCCCTCAACTTCGCCATGATTCCCTATGTGTATCCGGAAGTGAAAGCCAGTCTGAAAGAAATGATGCGTAACTGATGATGAATGACTAATGAGGGATGATGGTGAGCCTTAACTGGGAAGCAGCCAAATTGTACTTTCTAAAGAAACAGGCTATTGCTTGCCTTCGCTGATTCTTCGGTGATCGTTCGGTATGCCTTCGGTTTAGGGGATAGTCATAGATTTTGTACTATTTCAGGAAACGGCCTGGTCCCGGGTGCGCCTTCACAGCACTCTGCTATGGCTCTGTCCACAGGGAATAAGCTGTGGACCGCAAAATAATTTTTAAGCACGCCAACCTTCCTGAACCATCTCAGGTCTTTAGGCTACACATTAACCCAATCTTTTTCAAATTATGTTTCTCAAGAAAGAAGCACTCGCTGTGGCCGCAACGATGCTGTTGCTGGCATTTGGCTGTCAGGATGATCAGGATGATCTGTCGCTGGCAGTAAGCTTTACCGAATTTGGCCTGGAAGGCAAGACAGTACACGAACTTACACTGGCAGATGACCTGCTCTTTGCTGCTACCGATGCCGGCCTTTTTGTAAGGGACCTGGCTGGTAGTGGTGAGTGGGAAGCTTCCGGCCTGTCGGGAAAAAACATCAAGGCCCTGGTCTCGCTGGATGATGATACCTTCCTGGCTTCGGAGTTCAACTTTGGCTCGCCTGACAATCACCTGCACAAGAGTACGGATGGCGGGCAGACCTGGACGGAACTGAATGACAACTTCGGTGGACTTGATCCGGAGGGTATTACCGACCTGGAATATAACAGCACTTCCGGCGAACTCTTCGCCAGCGGGACGCTGGTGGTGGCTAAATCTACCGATGAAGGACTCACCTGGACCCCGATATACGGTGAATGGGGTGGATTCTCTACCGGCATGGACTTCGTAGCCCGGCAGCCAAACAATGGTAACCTCTGGGCTTCCGGACAAAATGCCATTGAGCAGATGATGCTGGTAAAGTATGACAAAAGTACTGAGCAATGGAAGGAATGGACCGGGCTGCTGAGGGCACCCAGCGTGGGCAAAGATATCGCTTTTGACCCGGCTACCGCTGGCAGCCTGATCATCGGCGGAGAGCATGGCATCATCCGGAGCACCAACAACGGGGAAAGCTGGACCAAAATTCTGGAAGATCCGGAGGAAGTGACCCGCTTCTACTTTGGCGTGGACTACGACCAGCAGATCAAAGACCGCATCTATGCTGCCAGTTGGAAGAAAGATAAGGAAAACCCCCAGCCGCTCATGCTGCACGTCTCAGAGAACGGCGGCCAGCGCTGGCAGGACTTCAGGCATAACGACAGTGAACTTTTCGGAGGAGTGTACGATATGCTGCAGGTCAAAGATGGCAATAAAACCCTGCTGTACCTGGGCCTTTTTAAAGGTGGCGTTTACCTGGCAACAGTAGAAAATTAAGACCAGTAGCCGGGACGGAAGCGACTTTCTGTTCCGGCTATACAGCTTCCGACAGTAGCCAGGCAGTGGTCCAGCAGGACTGGAAGTTAAAGCCGCCCGTGAGGGCATCAATATTGAGTACCTCTCCGGTGAAGTACAGGCCGGGATAGCGCCTGCTTTCCATCGTCTGCATATTTACTTCTGATAAAGCCACCCCTCCGCAGGTCACGAATTCTTCCTTGAAGGTACTTTTGCCATGCACCTCAAAGGTGGCCTGGGTCAGTTCTACCGCCAGTTTGTTGATCATTTTGTTGGGCAGTTCGCCAAAAGGCAGGTCGGGATGGATCTCCAGCACCTGCAGCAGCCGCTCCCAGTAGCGGTTAGGAATCTCCTCACGATGGTAATTCTTTACTTTGCGGGTTGGATGTTCGGCCTTAAAATTCAGCAGTTCCTGTCGAAACTGGTCAAAGTTGTAGTCGGGCAGGAAGTTGAGTTGTATGCTGAAGTGGTACTTTTGCTCTGCCAGCCAGCGGGCGCCCCAGGCAGAAAGTTTGAGCACCGCCGGACCACTCAGGCCCCAGTGGGTGATCAGCAGCGGGCCCTGGTCTTCCAGTTTGGTGCCGGTGATGCGTACTTTCACCTCAGGAAAGCTCATGCCGGAAAGTTCTGCCAGGCGTGCATCTTTGATGTTGAAGGTAAAAAGCGAAGGCACAGCCGATTCCATCTGCAGGCCCATGGCTTCCAGCTTTTTCCATACCGAAGGGGCCGAGCCGGTGGCCATCACCACCATGTCGGCAAGAATCCGCTCACCGTTTTGCGTCTCTACCTCCCAGCCATTTTCCTTCTGGTGCAAGTCTGCAAATCCGCAGTTGCGCCGTAGTTCCACTCCATATTTTTCAGTCTCATGCAGAAAGCAGTCAATGATGGTCTGCGAAGAATTGGTGGTGGGAAACATGCGGAGGTCGGCTTCGGTATGGGTCGGCACGCCTTTCTCGGCAAGCCAATTAACCATATCATCGGTAGAAAACTGCTTAAAAAGGCTGTGGAGTTTCTTTTCACCACGGGGGTAGAACTTCACCAGCTCAGAGGGCTGGGTGCGGGCATTGGTCACATTGCAGCGGCCACCGCCGGATATGCGTACTTTACTGAGCACCTGACTGCTTTTCTCCAGTAGCATGACCTTATAATCAGAATGCTTCCGGGCGATGTTGATGGCGGCAAAGAAACCGGAGGCGCCTCCTCCGCAGATGACAATTTGTTTATTCAATGTTTGAAGTTAAAGGCCGCCGTGGAGCGGTTACAGGTTTAAAGATACAAGCAAAAAGTTGCAGGTTAAAAGTTCATTGTTTGTCAGTACGATTTGCCCGGGCAAGAACCAGAGGTGTAACGGATCATCCGATCTTTGGGCATTGCCAGAGTTCTGAAACTTTGACAAAGATTATCTTCTTGTAAGGAAGCGTTCTTTTCGCGATATTTTGCGGAAGCCTCTGTGCTTATCTTGGATATTATGCGCCTTCTTATCACATTCCCCCCATACTTCTCCCCTTCCCTACTGCCGTTAGAGGCAATTCCCGCTTTTACCGACACCCAGTCGTTCGCAGCTTACGAAAACTGATTTCGCACACTGCGAAATTGAAAAACGCACACTGCGCAATAATATTTCGCAGTGTGCGAAAGGTTGAAAACATGCTTAATAAAAGCTAAAGTGTAAGGCAATCCTGGGTTAATGATAGCAATGAAATAGCATTACTCATTGCTTGAATTAGGATTAATCCCCGGCAATAACGGCCTGTATGATAAGCTACCCTC
>CAZFFW010000374.1:0-3829 GCA_964518125.1 uncultured Porifericola sp. | reverse complement strand
AGATTATATTTTATTTACCTACCAGATAAACCACTTTTCTTATGCAGTACCCTTTTCTCTCAGAAATCAGCCTGGAACGTAACTCACCGCTGCCGCTCTACCTTCAAATCGCCAATGCTATTTCAGCCCTGATCAAGAAAGGAATGCTACAGGCGGGCCAGAAACTACCTGGCAGCCGTCTGCTGGCCGAAAAGCTGGGGGTACACCGCAGTACGCTGATGCTTTCGCTGGATGAGCTACAGGCCGAAGGCTGGCTGGTTTCCAGAGAAAAAAGCGGCTGGTATGTAAGCGACAAACTTCCTTTGCAGCAGGGTCACCCAGCGGCAAGCTCCCGGGATTATCCTGCGCGATCAGGAGCGGAGGTAGCCGAAATCCCTACCCTGGATTTTCCGCAGCACAGTCACCTGCCCCTGCAGTTTGACGACGGTTATCCCGATCATCGTATCGCGCCATTACAAGCATTTGGCAGAGCCTACCGAAGTCTGTTGGGCAGCACTTCTTACCGCTCACTGTTTTCGTACAGTTCTCCGCAGGGGGATGAGAAACTACGGCAGCAGTTGGCGCATTCTCTCCGGCTCAATCGTGGGCTGAAGGTCAGCGAGGAGCAGGTATTCATCACCCGGGGCAGCATCATGGGGGTGTATCTGCTTTCGCAGGTACTTCTTAAAGCCAATGACAAGCTTGTAGTGGGCGACTTGAGCTACCGGACGGCCAACCTGGTTTTTGGCTATTGCGGGGCAGAAATTCTCCAGATTCCGGTAGATGAAGAGGGCCTGCAGACCGAGGCCCTGGAGTCTTTGCTGAAACACACCACCATCCGCGCCATTTATGTGACCTCTCATCACCATTATCCTACCACCGTGCCGCTGGCCCCGCACCGCAGGCTGCACCTGTATGAACTGGCGCGCCAATACTGCTTTTTTATCATAGAAGATGATTATGACTATGCTTTCCACTATGATCACAAGCCCCTGATGCCTTTGGCTTCTATGGACGAAGAAGGGCTGGTGCTGTACATTGGCTCATTTACCAAAAAAATCAGCCCGGCCATTCGCATCGGCTACCTGGTGGCGCCGCAGAACATCATCCGGGAACTGGTCAAACTCAGGCGCATCATAGACCGGCAGGGAGCCAACATGGAAGAAAGGGCACTGGCCCTGCTACTGGAAGATGGTACCATCAAACGCTTCACCCGTAAAGCACTGCAAACCTATCGGCAGCGGCGGGACTTGTTCTGCCGTCTGTTGCAGGAAGAGTTTCCAGAAGAAATAAGCTTCCGCATACCGGAGGGCGGCATGGCCGTGTGGGCGAAGTTCAGAGAAGATATAGACTTGTCCCGTCTGTCGGCAAACTGTGCCAGGAAAGGGCTGTATGTTTCTGACGGTAAAATCTACAGTCCCGCAAAGCAGTGGCTTAATACCTGCCGCATGGGCTTTGCCAGCATGAACCTTGAGGAAATTAAGGAAGGAATCAGTATTTTAAGGGAAGAGGTCAATCACTTTTGTTAAAACTCAAAATTGCTGCTGATGCGTGACCATTTTCAGTTCTTTACCCCAACTTCAGCGGGGCTAAGGTCATTAGTTTCTAATTTTTTCTACATCCGCAGCAGTGACCCGGCATTTTTACAGGAACAGATGGTGTTGCCCTATCCCCAACTTACTTTAGGCTTTTTCCTGAAGAGTCCCTTTGAGGTAAGCAAAAGTAAACAGGACCAGACTGTAGTTCAGAATTACGTTTTCTCCCGAATCAGCAGAGACAAAGTTACCATACTTCCTCTTTCGGATGAGGTTGAGATCATTGGGGCCAATCTCAAGCCTTTCGCGCTACGGGCTTTTACCGATCGCATGGCTGATCAGATGTACTGGCATGAGGACCCGCGTTTGATTTTTAATCAGGATACTGAACGCCTTTTTCAATATCTCAAAGCTTCACATGGACTGCAAGAGAAAGTAGCCCGGCTGGAAGATTATCTGGCAAAAAGCATTCTTGCCCTGCCGGATCCTGTTATGGTAAAGGCGGTTGAACTTATTCATCAGAAAAGCTCAGAAAGTGCCATGAGTGTGACAAATATGGCTAAAATCCTCAATATCAGCGACCGCACACTACGCAACCACTTCAGGAAAGAAATAGGCATAAGTCCGGTAGAATACCTCCGCCTGGTGAGGGTACACGCGGCGGTAAATGACATGAAAACTCCAGAAAAAGAGCAGGCTGATATCTATTTTGACAACAATTACTTTGACCAGGCCCACTTCATCCATGATTTCCGACGGATTGCAGATATAAGCCCTAAGAAGTTTCAGAAGAAAATGGCTGCTTTCCGATATTTACAATTTTAGGCTGACTGTTTAAGCCAACTTTGTTTCATACACTAAATCACCATAGTTATGAAACGAATTGTAGTCGTATTTTTCGCTTCCCTGGCCCTGATGGGTGCCAGCTTATTCGGAAAAGACCCCAGTCAGCATGAATATCCCATCCGCTTTGAAATTCGCAAAGGCTTCTGGAGTGTAGAGGGTTATTTTAGCGACGTCAGTACAGATTTACACTTTGACCCTTCCTCTGCGGAACAGACCGTCTTAGTGGGCAGTGCGAAAGTAAACAGCATCAACACGGGTAACGGTATGCGTGACCGCCACCTGATGGGAGCCGAGTGGTTTGACGCAGCCCATCATCCTGAAATACAGATGCAGTCAGTATCTGTTGCAAAAACTTCTGAGGGTTACCTCGGCACTTTTCTGATCCTCATTAAAGGACAGCACATGAGCAAAGAGTTGGATTTCATTTTGGATAAAAAGCAGGAAAACGCTTATCTGACGGCCAGTTTCAGTATAAACCGAAAAGCATTCGCCCTGGAAGGAAGCAACCCCATTATGGAAGGCCTGCTCGGTGATGAGGTAAGAATTTTCCTGAACATTCCCTTTGACGCTCAGCCCATATGAAACGTTCACAGATTGTCATCATTCACGCCGGCGCTTCTGCTCTGGCGCTGTTCACCGTTGTCACTTTCTTCACCAGTACTTTGATCACTGAGATCAGCGGAAATGTGGAGCAAATCGCCAGCCTGAAAGAAAATATCTTTTTTGCCCTGCCACTGATGCTGATTGCTATGCCCATGGTTGGTTTGAGTGGAAAAAAACTGGCCGGAAAATCAAATTCACCCCTGGTGCAGCGCAAACTGAATCGTATGAAGTTGATTGCTATCAATGGTTTGATCCTCGTTACCCTGGCTACTTTGCTGTACATACGCTCGCGTGATCTGCAACTGGACAATACGTTTTACCTGCTACAGGGGCTGGAACTTTTGCTGGGTGCCGTAAACATTGGCCTGATGGTCATGTCTGTCAGAGATGGTATGTTGCTTTCCGGAAGACTTAAGAAAGGAAAGAAAAATTCAGGACTGTCTGTTAAGTACAGGCATTGATTGGGTAAACCTGTTGGTGAATATCAGGTCAAAGAAGCTTACGAATTCAGTCAGACCTCCTCCACGACTGATTCACCCTCAGAGAAGTCATCGCAGGTCCACTGCCAGTTTTCGTGCAAGCGTAATTTTCCGGAAGGCAGTGCTTCTATGGTGCTCATACATTTGCCGGTTTTGAGCTTTCCGGCGACATTGATATGATGATAAACCATTTCCAACTTGCCTGCTTCATTGATCAAGCCGATGAGATGGCCCTGCACGATTTCACCACCGCTATACTCGGCCCAGACCCGTGCCTTTTCCTGGTGGTAATGAAAAATGGTTTCGCTGCCGACCTCACCGTTTTCAGTATTCCCCGCGGATCGGAAGCTTTTGTTGTCTAAAGAATGCTTCATAAGTATCAAGACT
>CAZFFW010000373.1:0-3849 GCA_964518125.1 uncultured Porifericola sp. | reverse complement strand
TTGACTAATAGCATAAACACAACATTTCTTATAGATTTTTTATTATAAGCTTACTTCCCACTGAAGATGTGGTTTTTTATCTGGATTTGAAAATGAAGAAATAGAGGTTTCTAGGTTTTTGCCTGCTACGTTTTTGTAATTAAACTTTAGGACTATCAGCATAAAAGGTCAAAATTAACGCTAGCTACCTTGTCAAAGACGGATCGTTTCCTGCTTGGAGATAGACTGAAACGTCTAAATAAGTGGAACGAAGCTATATGTGTGCGACGATACGAGGAGGGTTAATTCTCACCTGGCAACTCATCAATCTACATATAGAGTATAATCAAATAGCCAAAAATCTGCTTCACAATACTAAAAGATTTGATCAACCAGAGATTTTTGGCTTTTCGGTTTGACAGCAATTCCCTGTTTATCTATTCTAGCTGAATTTTGTATTGTTTTGCCACGACGGCAAAAAGCTGTTTCATAGTTTGAAACTCAATCATAGTAAAAGCAGCTCAGATGGTTGGCAAAAGTTTTGCTTTTGTTACTAAGTCCTGCCATAGAGCACGGAAGTATTGACAAGCATACTGCCGTATTTGATCAACAGCGAAGGCCAACATCATCAAATAGGCCAATACTGTACAGAGTTGGTCTTGACCATGTCCATAATTATGCTCAAACTGATAGCCTTGGTTCTTTAAGGTGTTAAAAGTTTCGTGTTCTATATTCCAGCGTGCCCTTGCTGCTCGCAATACTTTGACTACATTGTTGAATCGTAGCTCAACATCAGTAATCCAGCTAAAGGTAGTTGTTTTACTCTTTTTGTCTACCTGCTCCTAGTGTAGCATGTTCACTCTAATATGGGCCTGTGCACTTTTCAGTGGCAAGTTATTGACCCACTGAAAGTGATGTTGAGTTTCCTTTTCCTAATAACTGTTCTGCTTTGCCTGACAGCTTTTCTGACGAGTGGCGAACTGCTTGAATAAAGTTTTGTTTCCATCTTGTTTGATTCCTATGATAAACGAATGATCTTCGTGTTGCAACTGCTCAATATACGGACCATTAGCGTTCAGGGCATCGGTCGCAAGTAGAAACTGCTCCCCAACATAGTTTAGCGTAAAGCCTGGAGAAGTCGCTTCCCTGCGTTGCGTTCGCAATCGTTTTTAGTACTGCCATCAGTATTGACAATAGGTTCACAGCATAGCGGAAAGAATTCCTGTTTATCAGGGTGTAACAATACAGCAGAGAGCATTTGATGGCTATAAGTAAGTTGCCCATCTCTATGTTGCTTTTATAAACAGTGTCTACAGTGTACTTTTCTTGAAGAAAAGTGCTCTACCCGGCCTGGGGGGCACCATCTACCGATACGATGGGCTTGCCTTTCCAATAACGATATGCATCTATAACACGGCAAGCTTTCAATATCTTGTACAAACGCTGAAAGCCTACTTGTAAACGATCAGCAGAAACTTTATCTAACACTTCACGCATTTGGGTATCATAGCATATCTTGCCAATGCTATACAGGCTTTGTAAATTACCTTCTTCAGCCTGACTACATTTCTCAAAACTCAACAGCGAGGAAATCTTCAAAGAGAACATGGCAAAGCTTGAAGTAAGAATGTCTACCATACTGATACTGGCATTATTTCCTCGGTGATCTGGTACTGAACTGAATACCTGTTGAACTTCTCTAAGCAAATAGCCAAACCGGCTCTGCTCTTTACGTCTTTTTGCTATCCATCCCATTATGCTAAAACCACTGCAGAGTTATTATAGTTGCTAAACCGGGAATTGCTGCCCTGTAAATGGACTAATTCATAAGTATCTGATAATAAGATAACTACTTTGTTTATACCGTAAAACACCACTGTTTATGCTGGCCAAACCACACGATCAAAACCTGAACCTACAACGGGATGCCCTCATCCAAGCAAGGTGTGACCAGATTTTTGAGGATACTACTTCCGGTGCCCGAGCCGAACGTCCGGGCTTGGCCGGGATGAAGGAGCAGTTCCTGTCCGTGGATATTTTAGTGGCCTGGCCCCCTGGACCGGCTCGGAAGGACTTTGCACAAACTAATTGAGTGGGTTAACTGGTTAGAAAGTGTTGGAGCTTAGGCATAGACTGGCGTCCCAGTTTAAACGGAGTCCTCTGGATCGGGCCTGATAGAAAGAACCAATTGTAGTCTGTTATCTGCCCGAGCCAGAGGCAGACTCGGGGGCCGTCCTCCTACCCTGGATGAGAAAAAACAGAAACTACTCATCAAAGCCTATCATGATATTGATCATAGCATTGCTGAAATCCTGGAGATGTTTTCTATTTTCAAGTCTAAGCTATACAAAATTGTCAGCTAGGGTGCCAGCCACCGGGGTGCCAGCCACCGGAATGCCGGCCACCGGAATGCCGGCCAAGAAAACCCACCTCAAAAGAAAGACTCACGATGATTCCTTATCTAGAACGCCATAATGACGAGAAGAACATGCACCGTTACTATTGCCTGGCCATATGCCCTACATTATTTAGCGAGTATACCCTGGTGCGAGAACGGGGCCGTTGCCCTAAGCGTTCTTCTTATGTTAAAATTGGACGAAGAAAGGAAGTCTGGTTTGGCCAGGAGACCGAGGCTCAAGCTGCCGCTGAAAAGCTCAAAGACAAGAAGTGTAGGAAGAGGTATCAGCTAAAAGCAGGCTACATCGCAGTAGCTGATGCCGGGGGCTTTTTTCTCCCAAAGGTTCCGCCCTTTTATTTCTTTAATATCTTATCTGATCTCTTTATGAGGTCTTGTAGATCGTTTTCCTCTATAATGCTTTCTTTTCCCTGGCGGTACACCATTTCAGCATGTTTGATGACTACTCGTTTGTAGCTTTCCATTTTCACAATATCCAATATGGTTATTAATGCTTCCATCAATCTAATGATCACCGCGGTACTTCCGCCCGAAAACTGCCTGATTTGATTGAAAGCAGCATCCACCACTCCCTCAAAATCTAGTACATCAGCAATGACCCGCAGATTATCGTCTTTGTCAACCCGGTATTTTGAGGGAAATTTAGCTTGTGCCAAATAGCAAAGTGTAGCGGTTAAGTTGTCAATGCAGGCAATCGCCGTATAGGGGTCATTGATCCCCGGAGAAAGTGCCCTTGCTGCGATTTCTACCATTTGATGAATAGAATACTCCAGATCCTGCTGGGATGTCTTCGTCTTGCCAAAAATGAACTGTTCCAGTATATTTTTCAAAGATGCTTCTTCCTGTTCTTTTTTGGCATATAGTATGGCGATTTCCTCTCCCTCCACCAGGAAACTACCCGGCCGATGGTGTAATTTCAGAAGGGTGCCGTTTTCGCTTACTATTTTCATCAATGCCTCGCTGTCAATGTACTGAAGATAACCCGCTTGGGTAGATTTGATGGAAGTCTTCATGGTGTAGACCGCAAAAGCGGTCTCCTCATCAAAAAATGTTTCATCTTTCAATTCGTCCCCCAATTTTTCGGGAAAGAGTGTCCGTACCTGGTTGGCGATTAAGTCTGAGATCTCGGAAATGACCTTGTCGGCCTGTATGCTTACGGCGATTTGATGAATGAAAATGATGAGCAAAATAATATTCACCACCGCAGCAAGAATTGAGAACAATATTGAAATGGAGGGGATAAAATTATAGCTGTCATTGTCTTTGATGGCATTTAACACCAGCAGGCAATACAGATAGGTGGAAATGTAGGAGCCCAGTACCACCTGGTTGAGCCTTACGTACATAAAGTTTTTGATCAGCCTGGGCCCAAACTGGGAGGAGGCTAGTGTCAGGGCTACCAGAGTAACTGAAAAAACAGTCCCTGCCACCCCGATCATGGCACCCGATATGGT
>CAZFFW010000372.1:0-3849 GCA_964518125.1 uncultured Porifericola sp. | reverse complement strand
CCCAGTATCCGCATACGCTCCACATTGGGCTTCTGCCGCTGCATGTCCACTGAGCCCATGAACACTTTGCAGGGCATCCCCATCAGGGCACAGACAGTGGCTGTAGCGACGCCATGCTGACCGGCACCGGTTTCAGCAATGATGAATTTCTTGTTCAGCCGCCTGGCCAGCAGTATCTGGCCTACGGTATTGTTTACTTTGTGCGCGCCAGTATGGCAGAGGTCTTCGCGCTTGAGGTAAATCCTGGCACCGAACTTCTCAGATAGGCGTTCAGCAAAATAGAGTGGGGTAGGGCGGCCTACGTAATCCTTAAGCAGCTTGTGAAACTGCTCCTGGAAGGCAGCTTCGCGGATGATCTGCAGGTAGTTTTCTCTGAGTTCCTCAATGTTCGGATAGAGCATTTCAGGAATAAAGGCACCGCCAAACTGACCGTAATAACCGCGTTCGTTGACGTTATAGGGGCTGTGTTCTATATCTTTGATGTCCATAGATGGTGAATTTCAAAATTTCAAATTAACAATTAACGAATCCTTGGCCAAATGTTCTGGTGTACAACTTCTGTTTTGCCCGGCTAATAGGGAGTTTTTCGGATTTGCCCCCTCATTTTATCCTTTAGCTTTTGTAGCAGCTGTATATCTTTGAGGCCCGGTCCTACCTCAAAGCGGCTGTTGACATCAATGGCATGGATATTCATGTGGCGGAGGTCTTTGAGTAGCCCTACATTTTCCAGGTCAACTCCCCCGCTCAGGAAGAAAGGGATTTCCTGGTCGTAGCGGCGGAGCTGGCTCCAGTCGAAGGTTTCGCCATTGCCCCCGCGCTGTTTGCCTTTGGTATCAAACAGGAAATATTTGATGTGCGGCTTATAGGCTTCCAGGCGCTCAAAATCAAAATCTCCCTGCCCTACACTGAAAGCCTTGATCAGCTGCTGTCCGGACTTTTTCAGTTCCTCGCATTGCGCCGGGCTTTCGTCGCCATGTAGCTGTAAATAATCCAGCTGAAAGGATTTGGCCTGTTTACGCATCTCCTCGGTACTGGCATTTACAAATACACCAACCTTATGGGTGCGCCTGGGTAGCTGCTTCAGGTCTTTAGGCTTCAGGGTATCCAGCATATAGCGGGGCGACTTCTCGTAGAAGATAAACCCCAGGTAGTCAGGTTTCATCTGGGCTACTTTCAGCATATTGTGCAGAAATTTCATTCCGCAGATCTTTAGTTTAGGGCTGGTATTGCTCATGCTCATATCAACTTGATAAACAGACTAGTGGTTCGTTTCATGCTTTAAGCTGTGCAATAAAATCCCGGCAGGCTAACCCAGGGTCGGTCTGCTTCATAAATGTTTCTCCGATCAGAAAGCCTTCGTAGCCGTGTTGCATCAGTACGCGAATGTTTTCAGGATCACTGATACCGCTTTCGGAGATCTTCACCATCTGATCTGGCATCAACTTGGCCAGGTCAATGGATGTTTGGATGCTCACCTCAAAGTTTTTCAGGTTTCGGTTGTTGACACCCACTACATTGATGAGCGGAGCAATATGCTTATCCAGAGCCGTTTGTCGCAGTTCGTCCTCATTGTGGACTTCCAGCAGTACTTCCAGCCCCATGTCCCGGGCAAAGCCGGCCAGTTGCTGTACTGCTTCAGGGCTGAGGATGGCAGCGATCAGCAGTATGGCATCTGCACCGATAGATTTGGCTTCAGCGATCTGGAAAGGGTCTATGGTAAAATCTTTGCGCAGTACAGGACATGTGTTATGCTGCCGCGCGATGAGCAGGTTATCGTCGCTGCCATCAAAAAAATCCACATCGGTCAGCACGGACAGGGCGGCCGCTCCTGCCTCTACATAAGCGGAGGTAGTCTGCTGCACGTCAGCATCGGCATTGATGATACCCTTGGAAGGGGATTTGCGCTTGAATTCGGCGATGATACCGGGCATGCCGGCGGCCTGTTTATCCCTAAGGGACTGGGCAAGGGAAAACGTTTTTCTGGAGAAATGTGGCCGCGCTTCCAGCTCCTCCAGTGAGTACCTGGCTTTCAGCGCTTTTACTTCTTCACGCTTCCTGGCAACGATCCTGTCTAATATATTCATGGCTAAATTGCTTTTGAAGGGGCAAATGTAAGCAAAAAAGAAGTTTGACACGGCCTCCTGATATTTAAGGTTTAAAGTCTTACCTTTGTGGACTTTATTGAAACAAGTTAACCTGAAAGTTCATGACCAATCATAATATCAGGGTCACTTCTGAAATAGGCAGATTGAGGCGGCTCCTGGTACATAGCCCGGATGCTGGTATCGGCAAGATCGTACCCCGAATCAAGGAGCAGTTGCTGTATGATGATATCGTGTACCTGGAAAAAATGCAGCAGGAATATGGTGAATACCTGAAAATTCTCCTTTGCTTCCTGGACCAGGACAAGATCAAAGGTAAAGGCAATGATGCCGATTATCAGGAAGCTGCCCGCAACAACCATTTCAACTCTGACTATGTGCTGAAGGTGGAGGAAATGCTGACCCGCATACTGCACTCCGAGGATGTGAAGTATCTGCTGGTGCCATCGGTTTGCGCCCTGGAAAAACTTGGCCTGCGCACGCAGAAGCGTCTGCTGGAGTTGCCGCCTCCCGAACTGGCCTATACGCTGATCACGGGGATACTCAAAGGTGAAAATGGTGAGGAAGACTTTATTTTCTCTCCGGTACCTAACCTCATTTTTACCCGGGATATTGGTATTACGATCCATGACCATATTCTGCTGAGCAAACCCTACGAAAATGCCCGCGACCGTGAGGCATTGATCTTCAAGTACATAGCCCATTTTGAGCTACTCAAGCAGACGACCAGTCTGCAGGCCGACGAGCTGGCCCAGCAGGTGATAGAACTGCAGGAACCCAACCTTTTCCTGATGTCCAGCGAAGAGGAAGTGGCCGAAAAGGCAGTGACCGTAGAGGGTGGAGACGTGATGATGATCAGCCCCGGCCACCTGCTGGTGGGGCTGAGTGAGCGGACATCCGTGTCAGCGGTAGACCAGTTGGTGGACGAAGTATTCCGTCGTGACCTGATCCAAAAAGTGTCGGTGATCAAAATCCCGCGCCGCCGTGCTTATATGCATATTGATACGGTATTTACCCAGGTGAAAAAAGATACCTGGATACTCTTCAGCCCCTTTTCTAAAGAAGAACTCGCTGCTAAAAGCAGTAAATTTGACTTTGCCGGCAGCCTTTCGAGCCAGCATTCTGAGCCGGTGTATAATGTGGAGATCACACAGTTCAGGCGTATCGGGGAGGGAGAAGACAAATTCAGCGTGAGCATCAACCGGCTGAACTACATAGACGACCTGATGGAACAGATCAGTAAGGAGGATTTTGGTACCCAAAAATGTGAAATCATCCACAGCGCCGGTGGCGTATTCCCTTACTCTGAGCGCGAACAATGGACTGATGCCTGTAACTTTCTGGCCATACGCGATGGGGTAGTCATCGGCTACGACCGGAATATCAAGACCGAGGAAGAATTTCGTAAGCGAGGCTTTGCCGTGATGCGTTCTGCCGAGATCATCGAACAGGTAGAAGCTGGTAAAGACATTGACGAGGTAGTGACCGGCGATACGCTGATCCTCCTGCCTTCTGCTGAACTGTCCCGTGCGCGGGGCGGTACCCACTGTATGAGTATGCCCCTCCTTAGGGATGATGTGCCTGTGCTTGTATAGTTAGTGTTAAGGTTATGGGTGTTTTAGTGTTACAGTTCTTGGTGTTATGGTTTGGAGAATTCTGGATAATTGTAACCCTGTATGGTGGAAGTAAGTCTCTCCATAAACACCCTAACACCCTAACACCCTAACACCCTAACACCCTAACACCC
>CAZFFW010000371.1:0-3857 GCA_964518125.1 uncultured Porifericola sp. | reverse complement strand
CGATATGACGAATCAGGCCCTCTTCTTTCAGTTCCTGAAGCCAGAAGAGGCAGTCAAGCCAGCTGGGGTCAGCGTAGTTCCAGGCGTGAAACTGCATAAGGTCAAGGATCTCCAACTGCATGCGGTCCAGGGCCAGTTGTACGGCTTCGCGCACTTCTGCTTTGGTCGCTTTCCCCGGTTTGGGCACCCACTTGGTCAGGAGTTGTACTTTGTCGCCCAGGGCACCCTGCTTCTGGTAAGTACCGGCGATGATCTCGGCCGAACCATAATGATCGGCCATATCAAAGGTAGTAAAACCGGCTTCCACGTAGGGATGCATGGCTTGGGATGTCTGAACAGGGTCCAGCGTGTTGCCATCTTTTTCCATATCGGCGATCTGCCAGAGGCCGGTCAGTACGCGGGAGATTTTGAGGTCAGGAGCGAGTTCGCAGTATTCGGTCATGGGATTGTTGTTGAAAAGTTCAAAGTTGAAGGTTGAAGGTTGAAGGTTTTTTCGATGTTGGATATCAGGATAAGAAAACATTGTTCCTCCTTAGGAACACTTAAAATTCCCTTAGTATGAAATATGCTGAAAGTTGGTAAAGGCTGCTTTGTAAGAGTACAATCCAGAAGTATACTTCACTCAGGAGGCAACTCGCTGAATAGTTTTTTTGTATCCGTTCCCTGCTTTTTCAAGGCAGAAAGTTTGCCGAAGTAGATCAGTGAGGCGAAAGCCATCACAATCAGCCAGACCGGGGTGGAATGGAAGTACCAGGCGGATGCTTCGGCACTCAGGTCTTTCCAGGTGTGGATAGCCAGAAAGGCGGTCAGCAGTATAGTACCACTCCATCCCAGGAGGAGTTGGGTTTTCCGCTTTCTGATGACTTTCACTTCAGCCGCCAGTTTGGGATTCACTTTTGGTAAGGCAATCAGCGTGACGCACATCAGCAGGAAATTAACCATCATGGAGGTGACCATGATATCTATGCCCAGGAAGAAATCCCCCGCAAAGTGACTGCCTACAATCCCGATACTGGCCATGAGCCCGCTGAGGATGAGCGCGATATGGGGCGTATGCAGCTTTGGGTGAACTCTGGCGATGTTTTTTGGAAAAATACCATCCTCCGCCCAGGCAAACATCAGGCGGGAAACCGACAGCAGCATGGCCGGCAGGTCGTTGATCAGGGCGATAGCTGCCCCGGCAATGATGGCCACTGCCAGTGTGGAGGGCAGCAGGTAACTGAGCATACCTGGAGCGGTAATGTCTTTCTGCATGGCTTCTTCCGCCACAAAACTCCAGGGTACGGCATGGTATACTGCTGCTGTAAAGAGGAAGTAAAAACTACCCACTACGGTAATCGCTAGGGCAATAGCCAGCGGTAGCGAACGGGACGGATTTTTCGCCTCTCCTCCCGCCTGGGCGATGGAGTCAAAACCAATGAAGCTGGAAAACAGCAATGCCGCAGCAGCCAGGAAAGTTTTCAATTCAAAAGCACCACCGACGGTAGGGCTGTGAGTACGCCCTTCTTTTTCCAGCAGGCCGGTGGCCAAGTCGGCCTGGTCATAGGAGAAGCCAGCGATAATGACGATGGTGCCCAGTCCGAACATCAGGAACATGAGCGGAATCAGGGTGCGCTCGTAGAGTTTGGCTCCCCGGATATTGACCCCCACGAAGGCCCACAAAAGCAGCAGGGCCAGGCCTACTCTTACTGTGCCAGTTTCCAGCAGGGCAGCGCTAGCTTCCCATTCCATGCCTACAGCAATGTCCCGCAGGAAAGGTACGATGACGTAGCTCACCACGCCAATGACGATGGAGAGGCCAAACCACTGGGAGAAGCTGGCGACAAAACCCAGGTAGGGATGCAGCCCCCGGCTGGCGTAGATGTAGCTACCCCCGGCCCGGGGCATGGCCGAAGCCAGGATGGAATAGGCAAAAGCGGCGAGAATGGCCGGTACCGCCGCAAACAGAAAGGCGGGTAAAACATACGGCCCGATACCCGGCACATTGCGCTGAATCATGAAGGGCACCACATTGATGGAAGCCCCCAGCATGGAGCAGATACCGGTAGCCGCCAGGCCCAGCAGCCCCAACTGGCGCGTCAGGCCGGTTTTGGAAGTAGATTGGGTAGTGATAGACATAAGCAGCGCTAAGATGCGACATTCAGCGGAATTATGCCATTAAACCTGCAAGACTTGTTTTGTGGGTAGAACCACTACTAATCGGGCAACTGGATCAGCAGCCCACTCGCATCATGATGCCTGTAAAACTGCAATTTGCCTCTGTGCAGTTCAGTAATCTCCTTGGCAATGATCAGTTCCAGCATACCCGAAAGTTGTTTACCTTTCACATCAGTCAGGTTTAGGCGGGTGGATCGGTTCAGTGCCTCTACGATCATTTTTTCTGGCAGATCCAGATCAGTTGTAAAAATACAGATCTCTTTACAGTTGGGCTGGGTAGATGTCGGTGCAGTAAGTTGAATGTGCTGGTCTTTCCTGATATGTTTTAGCAGAAATACCAGTATCTCTTCCACGGCTTTCCTCAGGCGCTCGGGATTAGCGTGCACAATTACTTTATTATTTACTTTGTTTTCAATGGTGATTTTCTTGCCATCAGGTTTATGGTAAAAATCTTTCACCAGCCGCTGCAGCATGTCCTTCAGGGGTATATCTTTTTTCTCAAAAGTTTCTCTGCTGAACTGCAGCTCTATCAGACTGACCAGCCCACGGGCCAGGGTCAGAATCTCACCGCCAAAGTTGTAAATGGTATCATAGAGGTGCAGGTACTCCTGGTGATCGGGTTCCTGTACCCTGGACTTCAGTAAATCTGCCAGCCCCATGATATTAGCAACCGGAGAGCTGAGTTCGTGGGCCAGCAGAAAGGTGACCGCATCCAGGCTTTCCACCTGAGACTGCAGCAGTTGTTTGAAAGCCTTGGTTGAGGTCATATCATTCACATGCCCCACCACATAATTTGGTTGGCCGCTGTCACTGGCAGGATAGGTCCTGAGTTCCATCCATTCTATGCCGGAAATATTTCCGGCAGCTTTCAGCTCAATACTATCAGCAATTACTTCATTGGCAGACAAGTTTTCAAAAAAACAGTCAAAGGCCTCCTTACTCTCTTCGTGTACATAGTACCGCAGGTCCTGCATTGGCTGATCAGGCACGAAGTAGTCCTTACTGCGATCATGATAAAACTGCTCACTGATGAAAACGGTCTTTTTTTGGTCTATGTCCCAGAGGAAAAAGAAAATAGGAACTGCATCAATGATCTTCTTATAAAGATTTTCCATAAAAAATCATGCTTTGAGGCTTTAGTTGTGGTTGTAGACAAAAAAACAGTACCAGGTTAATTTCATCAGGTAAAGCCAAATATAATTGATTTTCAAACAGCATACCTGAGCATTTTCAATGTGCCAGACCAAATTGAAGGTCTCTGTTACGTCTTTAAGTCTTTGGGTGGTGGGGTATGATCATCCGGAAGGTGGTACCATCCTCAGGATCGCTATTCACTTCTACCTTACCCCCATGGGCGGCGGCTACTCCCTGCACCAGGGTAAGGCCCAGCCCCCAGCCTTTCTGGTTTTTGACATCCTGGGTACGATAATACAGGTCAAATAACCTTTCCTGCTTCTCGGGAGGTATTGGATTACCATGGTTGTGCACTGCTATACTTATGTACTCATTCAGCTGTTCAAAGGTCAGTTGTATCTGAGCGTTGTTGTCTCCATACTTGATGGCATTTGATATAAGATTGTCCACTGCCCGGCGTAATGCCTCAGCGTCCCAGTAGCCAAGCACTTTTTCTTCTTTGCTTTCAATACTGATCCTTTTTTGCACAGAAGGTTCAAAGCTTTTTACCAATTGCTGTATCACCT
>CAZFFW010000370.1:0-3979 GCA_964518125.1 uncultured Porifericola sp. | reverse complement strand
TATTTAACTTGTGAGAAGAAGCTTTCAAGAAAAATTATCCTATATCTTTTTAGAAAGTTGATTACGAATTTCAGAAAGGAGCCAACCAGATGATGGTTTAACCAGGACATCCGAACTAAAAAAATACCTGTTCAATTTTCGGTTGCCCAGGCAATCTATAAGAATGTTCTTTGAAGAAAAAAACAATGACTTTTAAAGAACTACACGAACAGGATCAGCCCCTGCTGATTGGCAACGTCTGGGATGTGGCCAGCACCAGAGTGGCTGAGAGCTTGGGTTTTCAGGCTTTAGGTACTTCCAGCGCGGCCATTGCTGCTATGCTGGGTTATCAGGATGGGGAAATGATGCGCTTTGAGGAGCTTTATTTTATCGTGCAGCGCATTGCCCGAAACAGCGCATTACCGCTAAGTGTGGACCTGGAAGCAGGCTATGCCGATCATGCATCTCGCATCATGGAGCACATCAGGCAGTTGATGGATATCGGTGTTGTCGGCATTAACCTGGAAGACAGCCGGATGTGGCAGAAAAGAGCGCTTCAACCCCCTGAACAATTCAGCCGTTTGCTGGAACAGATCAAAAACTATGTGGAGCAGCAAAACCAGGCTTTGTTTTTGAATATCAGGACCGATACCTACTTACTGAACCATCCCCAAGCTTTGGAAGAAACAAAAAACAGGATAGGTCTTTATGAAAATGCCGGGGCAGATGGTATCTTTATTCCCGGGCTTCGTGAGGAAAATGCTATAAAACAGCTGTCTTCTTTTACCTCTTTACCCTTGAATATCATGTGCTTTCCGGGTCTGGCTGACTTTGAAAGTCTACAAGTGTGGGGCGTGAAAAGAATCTCCATGGGAAACTTTGCTTTTCAAATGATGTATCAGCATCTTTCTGAGGACCTTTCAAAGGTCCGACAGCAGCAGTCTTTTAATGTATTTTTGCAGGCATGAAAATCACGGATACCCCAACAATCAAACGCTACTACCGGGCCTTGCTGGAAAGGGACACTTCTTTTGTCGGAATTTTCTATGTCGGCGTGAAGACTACTTCTGTTTTTTGTATTGCCAGTTGCCGGGCCAGGAAACCCAAACCAGAAAATGTAGCATTCTTTTCTTCATTCAAAGATGCCCTGGCGCATGGTTTTCGTCCCTGCAAAATCTGCCGTCCTACCGAACATGCCCAAGCCATGCCTGAGCCAGTGCGCCTCGCTGTACAGTTGGTTGAAGCCTCTGCTGAAGAGAAAGTAAGCGATGCCCGGCTTCGAGAAAATGGCTTGAGTCCCAGCCTGGTCAGGAGGTGGTTCAATGACCATTATGGCCTTACTTTTCAGGCTTATCAGCGCATGCAACGGGTCAACCAGGCCTACCGCCAGCTTAAAAAAGGCATGTCCGGTACCGAAGCGGCTTTTGAGGCAGGGTATGACTCACTGAGCGGATTTGGCTATACGTTCAAAAAACTGATGGGTACTTCTCCGGAATCAAGCCTTGCTCAAAACCTGATCCTGATGAGTCGTTTTACCACGCCACTCGGCCCTATGTTTGTCTGTGCTACTGATAAAGGCGTCTGCCTGCTGGAATTTACTGACCGCCGAATGCTGGAAACAGCGTTGAAGGACCTGCAGCGCCTGCTGAAAGCCAGGATACTGGCCGGTGAAAACCAGCACAGCCGACAAGCTATCATGGAGGTACAGGCGTATTTTGAAGGGAAAAGAAAGCAATTTAAAGTGCCACTGGATACGCCGGGAACTGGTTTCCAACAGGAAGTGTGGCGGCAGCTCAAAGAAATTCCTTATGGCGCTACTTCCTCTTACCAGCAGCAGGCAGGAAAACTGGGTAACAGCCAGGCGGTAAGGGCAGTCGCGCGGGCTAATGGTATGAACAGGGTGGCGATCATCATACCCTGCCATCGGGTGATAGGCAAAGATGGTAGTCTTACCGGCTACGGTGGCGGCCTTGAAAGAAAACGCTGGCTGCTGGATTTAGAGAAAAGGAATCATTCAGCAGTGGATGCTGAACAGTTAAAGATCGGATAAAGTATTTAAATTTGATAAGTAATAAGCCACAATCATTTTGTCATTATTATTTTATAAATGCTTGTAATTCAATTTTTTATAAACTTTTAACCTGTAACCTTAAACTGTCTAACTACTTAATATGAAACAGTTTCCCATTTACCAAGTGGATGCCTTTGCAAGTGAACTGTTCCGGGGCAACCCGGCAGCAGTGGTGCTGCTTGACGAATGGCCCAAGGATGAACTGATGCAAGAGGTTGCTGCTGAGAATAACCTGGCCGAAACGGCTTTTCTTTTGCCGGAGCAGGGGCGTTACCTGATCCGCTGGTTTACGCCTTTTTACGAGATCAATCTCTGCGGTCACGCCACCCTGGCCTCTGCCTGGGTGATCAGGCACTGCTTGGGCAATCAGTCCGATGAGATTCATTTACATTCTCCCCTCAGCGGTGATCTCAGAGCCTGGGTAGGAGAGATGGTGACCATTGACCTGCCTGCCTGGCACAGCGAAAAAGTGGAGATACCCAAAAGTCTTGCTGATTGGCCCGGAATAAATATACTGGAAGCCTACCTGTCCCGGGATTTGTTGCTGATTGTAGAGGATGAAGAACAGATCAGAAACTTCCGCCCACCTAAAGAAGCTTTTACAGAACTGGATTGCCTGGGCATCAACATCAGTGCACCGGGTAAGGACTGCAACTTTGTATCAAGAGTCTTTGATGCCAGGTACGACTGGTTGGAAGACCCCGTTACCGGCTCGGCCCACTGCACGATGGTGCCTTACTGGGCGAAGCGCCTGGGAAAAAACACACTTTTGGCCCATCAGCTATCCGAGCGGGGAGGGGTATTGCAATGTGAACTGCAAAACGACCGTGTGCTCCTTAGCGGAAGCTGTCATTTGTATCTGGAAGGAAAAATCCACTTGCCTGTATGAGCAAAGTAATTAGCAGTGAACATCCATGTTTTCAGGAATGCTTTCCTAAGCTTTTGGGTCACAATGATCACAAAGGGTTTGGGTAAATAGTACACCATTAAGGAAGAAAGTAAGCCTGATAATTCTTACTGCTTTAAGGGTAAAGCTGTCCTCGGCATAGGATGTAGGTTATATCAATATCTCAGGGATATAGTATTGGAAAGTAAGTTTTAGCAATCTCAGTTTAAAGCTGGTACTTCAGCAATTCCGCTACCGTCTGCTGGTAATCATTCTCCAGGCTGAGATAGGTATCCTCTGCATCATAGAAATAGCGGATTTCCATGAAGTACTCAATGGAGGAGATTTCTCCCAGCCGCAAGGCTTTGGAGAGCAATTCCATACTGTTGAGCCCGGATAGTAGTGCTTCATATTCCTGAAGGGTATTCTGCAGCGTCCGCTGTTTGTCATACAGCCTCTGTAGGCTATAGAAATGATCGGTACGCTCCTTTTCCACCGCCTGATAGCTCCATTCCGTTCTGGCCCTGGCCAGCCTTACCTTGTTTTTGTCTTCCCACAGAGGGATGGAAATACCAGCCATAAACCCATTGTACTGTTGCCCTAAAATCGCCTGGTAGCGATAGCCAGCCCGGAAGGAAGGCAACACCAGTGCTTTGCTCAGTGATAAATACTGCTGGCTGATCTGCTCTTGCTGCTCGTAGTAGTTAAGCATGGGGTCACGGGCCTCGGCCAGTGGTTCCAGCACCTCAAAAGATGGAATATTCTCCATAAGCGGATAAGTTGAGGCAGAAAAAGAAACATCCTGTCCGCCATTCAGTGCGGTCAGTTGCGCCATGAGTTGCTCTATTTTACTTTGTGTCAGTGCCAGCGCATTGTCAAGGTCTAGCCGCAGCAGTTTGGCTTTGTTGACTTCCAGGATATTGGCTTCCCCTTCGGAGAGGCCCCTCTCGTAGTCCTGCACGAGCTGTCGGGCATTGCCCAGCCGCTGACTGAGCAGGGCCGACTTTTTGCGGGTATAAATCAGCTCTAAGCAAAGCAGCCTG
>CAZFFW010000369.1:0-3981 GCA_964518125.1 uncultured Porifericola sp. | reverse complement strand
ATCATCGCCCTTAAGCAGGTGTGCAACCATCCGGCGCATTACCTCAAAAAAGGTAAGCCCGCTCCCGACCTGTCCGGCAAAAGCCGACGCCTGACGGAACTGTTGCAGACCATCTACGGCAACCGCGAGAAGGTGCTTATCTTCACCCAGTTCAGGGAAATGGGTGAACTGTTGCAGCAGATCATCCATGACGAATTCCATACCGAAGCCCTTTTTCTGCACGGAGGCTGCAGCCGCAAGCAGCGTGACGGGATGGTAGAGGCTTTTCAGAACGACCCCGCCGTCAGGACGATGATACTGTCGCTCAAAGCCGGGGGCACCGGCCTCAACCTCACTGCTGCCAGCCGGGTGATCCATTATGATTTGTGGTGGAACCCCGCCGTAGAAGCCCAGGCCACCGACCGGGCTTACCGCATCGGGCAGAAGCAGCAGGTGTTTGTGCACCGTCTGCTCACTCAGGCTACTTTTGAGGAGAAAGTCAACCGTATGCTGCAGGAAAAACGCGAACTGGCCGATATGGCCGTCAGTCGGGGCGAGCAGTGGCTGGGCGAACTGCCGGACAAGGACCTGAGGGAGCTGTTTGCGCTGGCTTAGGAATCAATCTCTCAATAAATGAGGCTAAATTACTTGTCAAAAGAACTCCAGTAGGAGGAGGTAAAAAATGATTCAGTGGGCACCCATCCCCGCTCAACGATTGCCAAAGCTGCCTGTATGGGCATGCGTCTGCGCTTGTTTAACACCTGAGAACGGGTAGAGCGGTTGGGAAAAACTTCCTGGAGCTGGGCCAGGGTAATTTCTCCATCCTCAACTTTGGCATTGATCAGCTCAATGGGATCGGGAATGCCAATCTCATGGTAGCGATGTTCGTAGGCATACACCAGTTCGCTGAGCAGGTCAAGCTCTTCAAATTCGGGAGAGCCTGGTGCTGCGTCAATGATTTCATCAATGCGCTTAAAAACAACATTCAGCTGTTCCTCACTTCTGATAGGCTTCACAGCCGTCCGGTCAAATTCTTTTGTGTCCTTCATATGGTGCTTGAAACAGTATGCCAAAGCTTTGTAATAAACTATCCTTTGCTGTAAATATGTTATCTTTGAAAAAAACGAATATGAAATTTACTGCGATCATAGAACAGGATACTGATGGTTGGTACGTGGGCCAAGTAGAGGAGTTACCGGCAGCTATTTCCCAGGGCTAAACAATTGAAGAAGTCAAAGCTAATCTGCTAGATGCCATACAACTCATACTTGATGTAAACCGGGAAGCTACTGAAAAAGCTTATCTGGGAAAAAAAGTGATACGGGAAGAACTCAACCTGATTTCTTGAAACAAAACCAACTTATCAGGCATCTTCGCCTGCATGGCTGTATTCTGTTAATAATCACGCCATTTATCAGAACCCTGCCAATGGTCAGCAATCCGTAATAGGCAGACACCGAGAGCTTTCTGATTTGCTCTGTAAGAAAGTATGTCAGCAGCTTGGCATCCCTCCGGTAAAGTAACACACAGCTTTCATGATTATAAGATCACAAAGTTAAATTCCTACTTTTACACCAAACCATTACCATCTTAAGTTTGTAGCCAAAGAAAAGAAAGTGATTGTTTATGAAAAAGAATACACTGCCTGCCATCGGGAAAAAAGACCAGAACCAGCCTATGTCCCGGCGGCAGAAAGAGTTTAACCGCCTCATCAATAAGGTTAACAAGCTGAAGGAAGAACTGGAGGAATTGGAAAAGTCTATTCCCGAGATCAGAAGCTACTACCAGCAGCAGATCGTACCCGTACAGGATAAAATCGTCAATGTCCGCGTACGCTTGGTCAGGCTGCTGGACAAGTCCTACGACCTGGCCTACTTCCGCAAAATAGAGAAGGAAAAGATACGAGACATTTTGCTGGGGCATGCCCATGAGTTGATCAGCCACTACGGCAAAACGGAACTGGAGCCCATTTACGACAAACACAACGAACTAAGCTTCAAAGAAGAACAGGCCATGACCCAGGATGCCAGCCGAAACATGGCCGAAGATATGCTCAAAAATATGTTTGGCGTAGACGTGGACCTGGACGGTGTGGACATGGATGATATGGAAGAAATCGGCAATCGCTTTCATTCTAGTGCAGAAGCCCAGGCAGCGGCGGAGGAAGAAAGGAAGAAGAATCGGAAGAAATCCAAAGCCCAGCAGACTCGGGAAGAAAAAGCCGCTAAGGAGGCCAAAAGCATCAGCAAGACTACTCGCGAGATTTACATGAAGCTGGTCAGGCAGTTTCATCCCGACCGGGAAAGCGACGAGCAGAAGCAGGCCGAAATGACAGAAAAGATGCAGCGCATCACCGAGGCTTATAAAAAAGATGACTTTTATGAACTCCTGCGCCTGGAAATAGAGCTGCTGCAGGGCATAGACGATCGGCTGGACGAACTTACCGACGAGCAGTTGAAGCTCTACAATAAGCTCCTGAAAGATCAGGAAAAAGAACTGACTCAAAAGCTGCATGCGCTGGAATACATGCCAGCTCTTGCCCCCTTTGCCGAATATATCCGCTACAAGAAATTTGCTAACCAGGCCATCAACCACGACCGGAATGAGATGAAAAAGCGGTTGAAGCTGATGCAGCATGATATGAAAATGTTCGCCAACAAAGAGAACATGCGCGATTTTCTGCGCGATTACCAGATTGAGGCGGAAGACGAACTGGATTTCCTCTTTCCCTTTGATGACGAAGAGGATGACCTGTATTGATCAAATCTATAGGGAAGGAACCTTGTTTTTTTACTGATTCAGGCAAATCTGTATCTTTATCCACCATGAAGCTACACCACCTTTTTATTGTCTTTGCCTGTCTCTGCCAGTTGGCCTGTCAGCCTTCCCCTCAGGAAAATCAACAGTTTACCGCTGACGAACGCACAAACTTTGATTTTACCTGGACAGAGGTAAATACGCCAATCGCCGCCAGTCTGCGCGGACTTGCCGCAGTGAGTAAGGACATCGCCTGGGCCAGCGGCAGCGAGGCGACTGTCATGAGGACTACCGATGGTGGCCAAAGCTGGCAAACTTTTACTTTTGACGTACCGGATTCGCTTCAATTCCGAGATGTGGAAGCCTTTGGCAGAGATACCGCTTATGTCCTCAGCGCCGGTACGCCCGGCCTGATCTTTAAAACTACCGATGGCGGACAAAGCTGGACGAAGCAATACGAGAACACTTCTGCCGGCATCTTCCTGGACGGCATGGCTTTCTGGGATGAACAAAATGGTATTGTCATGGGCGACCCGCTGGAAGGTAGCTTTGTGATACTGAGAACAGAAAATGGCGGAAATAGCTTGGAAAGAGTAGCTGCCGAAAATCTACCTGCACCGGCGGAAGGGGAAGGCGGCTTCGCGGCCAGCGGAACCAATATCATGGTGCAGGGCAGGCAGCATGCCTGGTTTGCCAGCGGTGGAAAAACTTCCCGCATCTTCCGCTCGGTAGATGGTGGGCAAAGCTGGCAGTATACCGAGTCTCCTATGTTGCAGGGTGAATCTTCGCAAGGTATTTTCTCCCTGGCCTTCGCCGATACGCTGAGAGGCGTAGCGGTAGGAGGTAATTTTCTGGCTCCGGATGATACCAGCCGCCTTGCCGCTTACACCACTGACGGTGGCAGAAGCTGGCAATTGGCTGAGCAGATGCCGGGAGGCTACCGTTCCGGCGTGGCTTACTTTTCAGAAGATAAGTTGTTTATTGCTACCGGTACGAACGGCACTGACTACTCTACTGATTTTGGCCAAAGCTGGCTGCCGCTGGATACGGTGGGCTATCATAGCATTCAGCCCGTTCCCGGTCAATCCGCAGCCTGGCTGAGTGGCAATGAGGGGAAGGTAACGAAGCTGAGGTGGTAGAGTTTTGAGAAAGATGGCTTGTGGGGGCCACCCTGGCGGGGCACAAGCCCAAGGGTGAGGAATTTAGCCTACTTGCGCATGCAGGTTTTCTGCATGAATGGCCGCG
>CAZFFW010000368.1:0-3983 GCA_964518125.1 uncultured Porifericola sp. | reverse complement strand
CAGATCATCAAAATGGTGCAGGAAGCCCAGGGCAGTAAAGCTCCGGTGCAGAAACTGGTGGACAAAATCGCCGGTATCTTCGTGCCAGTGGTGATCGCGATCTCTATCCTGACCTTTGCCGCCTGGATGTTGTTTGGCGGAGAAGATGCTTTCACCCATGCCCTGATGACCTCCATCACGGTGCTGGTCATCGCCTGCCCCTGTGCTTTGGGTTTGGCTACACCGACCGCTATCATGGTAGGGGTAGGCAAAGGTGCGGAGAACAACATCCTCATCAAAGATGCCGAAAGCCTGGAACTGGGCCATAAGGTCAATGCCATCATCCTGGACAAGACCGGCACTATCACCGAAGGTAAACCTGCCGTGACTGATCTTACCTGGAACAACCAAGTAAAAGAAGGCGAAAAACTAATTTACCATAGCATTCTTCACAGCTTAGAAAAACAATCAGAGCACCCGCTGGCCGAGGCGGTGGTGAACAGGCTGGCGGAGGAAGAAAGGGAAGCCGTAGAACTGGATGCCTTTGAAAGCCTGACCGGCCGGGGTGTGAAGGCTGAAGCCAACGGGAACAGCTATTTCGTTGGTAACCTGCAGCTGGTAAAAGAACAAAACATTGCTTTGCCTGAAGCACTCAAAGCCCTGGCCGAAAGCTGGCAGCAGCAAGCCAGAACCGTAGTGTATTTCGCTGATCAGCAAAAAGTGCTGGCTGTCATTGCCATCGCGGATGAGATCAAGGCTACTTCAAAACAGGCCATACAGCAACTGCAGCAGCAGGGCGTGGAAGTCTACATGCTTACCGGCGACAACCAGCAGACCGCTGCTGCAGTAGCCCGGGAAGTAGGACTGCAGCACTATCAGGCCGAGGTTTTGCCTTCTGACAAGGCTGAGTTTGTAGAAAAACTCCAGCAGCAGGGCAAGATCGTAGCCATGGTGGGCGATGGGATCAACGACTCCCAGGCACTGGCGCAGGCCGATGTGAGTATCGCCATGGGCAAAGGTTCGGATATAGCCATGGACGTGGCCAAGATGACACTCATCACCTCCGACCTGATGGCCATTCCTAAAGCGCTGAAGCTTTCCGGCAAGACGGTCAAAACTATCAGGCAGAACCTGTTCTGGGCCTTTATCTATAATGTGATCGGCATTCCGATCGCGGCGGGCGTGCTGATTCCCTTCTTCGGCTTCATGCTCGACCCGATGATCGCCGGAGCGGCCATGGCGCTGAGTTCAGTCTCTGTGGTTAGCAATAGCCTGAGACTCAAGAGTAGCAAACTTTAAAGGTTGATTTGTTGATGTGTTTATTGGTTTATAAATGCAGCAACTATATAAGTAGTTTGACACAATAAATTTAACAATAATTGTCCCTGCTTTTAACGGGGACATTTGAGAAGGGCGTTTTAAACCCTATTTTCGCACATCCTCGTCGCAGGCGAGGATGATAGATAATGACAAATTAAATATGTCCATCTACTTAACAACTCAAAACATTACGGTAATTTCGGTTTGTAGGGGGCACAAACCAAGGATCATGAGGTTGATCTGATTATTCGTTCATCAACGCATAAATCCATCAACACTAAATCATTATTCATTCATCGTTAATTATCAAAACCATGGAAAAATACCAGTTCAAAACGAATATCAAATGCGGCGCCTGTGTATCCGCCGTCACCCCTCACCTCAACGAAGCCGTAGGCGAAGACCACTGGAAGGTAGACCTGGCTTCACCTGACCGCATCCTGACCGTAGAAGCTGAAAGCGAGCAGCAGGCCAGAGAAGCGGTGCAAAAAGCCGGTTACCAGGCGGAGAAGGTGTAGTAACTAGTCATGGTAACAGGTTTCAGTTTCCAAACTGAGTGTCTCGCATAAAGGTAAGTCTCCAGGCTTGCCTTTTGTATTTCTACTTTTTTAGATAAAAACCACAATTCTGAAGAAAGAGCAAAAATACAAACCCGCCACAGGCTTACTGTAGCGGGTTTTGAGTAGTTTCAGGATTGAACGACCAGGCTTGGTCTTCACGGCTTAAGTCAAGTAAGCGTTATTAAAAAATATTTACCGCAAACTGCAGGGCTCCGTAGTTCTGCTCAGGATTCCACATGCCCGTAGCCGAAACAGGCATGGTATAGTTGCCAAATACGATATTCTTTTCTGCCATGATACCGATGTTGACGATATTGGGTTTAGAGCCGTAGAAGTGCTGCTCATTGGTAAAGGAAAATGCTCCTCCCACAAAAACATGCAGGTCAACCATTTTTTCTACCAGCAGGTAATCTACCGTCACGTAATTGGAAAAAGCATTTCTCAGTTCTCCGTCATTAGACATATAGGTATCCCTTCCGGCCACAATCGTACTCCAGCTGGCATTCAGCCTTGGCAGGTTAGGCAACTGATAGCTAAGCGTGACATCAATAAAATGTGAAGTAGTAGCAGGATCGTAGTTGAATATATTGGCATTTTCAAAGCTGCTGAAGTTGTTGATATCCCATACGGCCAGGTTGAAGTTATCAAAGGCATAACTTACGTAATAATCAAACTCAGTGTACTCCCCGGTGAAGCCGGCGCCGCCCCAGATACCAGCGGCAAACTTACCATTGGGGGAGATATAGTGAACATCTACTCCGGTCATGGCAGCTTCGGTGACTTTAAAACCTCTCCAGAGGTGCATATTCTTCACCTGCAGGCCAAAGTCTACCGGCTGATAAGTATCTTCCTCTGATGCTTCCTCTTCTGTAGGCATCTCCTGCCCCCGTACTACTTGAGAAGGTATTTCCTGGGCGAAAGTGTAGCTTAGTGCGGCAAACCATAACAAAGCTGTAAGACAAGCGAATCGATATGTGGTAAATGAAGTCATGGTACTGATGTTTAAGGTGTATTGGTGGTTCTTAAAGTAGTTTCGTAAGACAACTCACAACAGAGAGAGATAAAGTACAGCGGCAAGCCCTGCTCCGATCACGGGTCCAAGTACTGGTATCCAGGCATAAGACCATTTGCTGGAGCCTTTACCAAGTACAGGCAGTAGGGCATGCATGAGACGAGGACCTAAGTCACGGGCAGGATTGATGGCGTAACCCGTAGTACCGCCCAGCGACAGACCTATTGCCCATACAAGAAAAGCTACCGGTATTGCTCCTATAGAACCCAACCCTATCGGCGTGTCGTTTGTTAGAATTCTCGCCTCGGTGATGTAGAACACGGTGAAGACCAGGACAAAGGTACCGACAATCTCGCTGGCCAGGTTGGAGCTGTTGTTTCGGATGGCGGGGTCCGTACAGAAAGCGGAGAGGAGCGTATTCTGATCCTTAGTCTGCTCAAAGTGGTCGCGGTAGATGAGCCACACCAAAGCCGAGCCTATCATGGCTCCCAGCATCTGGGCAGCCACATACAGCGGTACCAAACTCCAGGCAAATTTACCGATAGAGGCCAGTCCCAGGCTGACGATGGGGTTAAGATGCGCTCCGCTGTATGGGCCGGCGATGACAACACCGACAAATACGGCCAGTCCCCAGGCGGTGGTGATCACCATCCAGCCGCTGTTGTTTCCTTTGGTTCCGTTGAGGATGACGTTGGCTACCACGCCATTGCCCAATAAGACGAGAAACATAGTTCCGATGAGTTCTGCGATAAAGTAAGTCATGATTATTTTGTTTAAGGCGTTATTGATTAGAACAGGTTATAGCTAAAGTGCAAGTGATACAGACGCTTTCTCAGTCCAACTCTGGGCGGCATGGATGGCCTGCTGCCAGGCGGCTTTGGCTTCTTCTATTTTCTGGGCATCAGCCTGGGGCGTAAATTCTTTCTCCACCGCCCACTGCTGCTGGATTTCATCCACATTGTCCCAAAAACCTACCGCCAGTCCGGCAAGATAAGCGGCGCCCAAAGCGGTAGTTTCGGATACTTTCGGGCGGATGACCTGGCAACCCAGCAGGTCGGCCTGGAACTGCATGAGCAGGTTGTTGACCGTGGCGCCTCCGTCTACTCTCAGTT
>CAZFFW010000367.1:0-4002 GCA_964518125.1 uncultured Porifericola sp. | reverse complement strand
CTGACCAGGACCAGCCACAGCGGCCCCGCCATGCCTGGCAGCCTGCTCACGGTATACCACAGCTTACTGAATAATGGCGAGGGTGATGGCAAGTGGAGCACCAGGGTCAGAGTTTACCTGTCAGCCGATGATAAGCCGGGTAGCGACCTGGAAATCACCGAAAGCGGAAGAGGTTTCAATCCTATGCCTGCCGGTTACTCGCAGAGTACCAACCTGGCGGTGAGAATTCCGGCTACCTACAGTCCTGGTAACTATTACATCATCGTAAAGGCAGATGCTGATAATAAGGAAGATGAGAGCAAGGAAGACGATAATACTGTAGTGCTGCCATTGACCCTGCTGCCTGCCAAAATTGACCTGAGACCGGAAATCGTTTCCTACCCTGCCCAGATTGGAGAATCTAATGATATCAGGGTAGCTGTGCGGATACACAACGATGGCGAAAGCGGCAGCAGCCCGGTACGTCTTAGTTATTATTTGTCGCAGGACAAGCAGCTTGATGACCATGACCTGGAATGGGCGTATGCCGAAACGGGAGACATCTTTGCGGGCAGCAGTGCCTACCTGAGCAGGAACGATATCTGGTTTGACGCCCGTGACTTGTGGGGTACTTATTACCTGCTGGTCAAAGCTGACTACCAGGATCAAATTGCCGAAACGGATGAAAGCAACAATGTGGCGGTAAGTGCAACTACCGTAGAGGTAGTCAATGCAGTCCCCGATTTCCGCTCTACTGCCCCTGTTGCAGAAAGGAGCAAAGTAGCTTTTGGAGAAACCAGGGTTCCTTTCAATTATCGGGCGTACAATGATGGTTTCAGGAATGCTACCGCTAACGCGAAAATCTACCTTTCGCCAACTAACAGCCTGGAAAATGAGTCGGTATTGGTACATGAGGAGAATCTTTACATTCAGCAAGGAGGTTCGGCACATGTGTACCGAGAGTTTGTTGTGCCTTTTGAATTACGAGCAGGAAATTACTACCTACTCGTCGTACTGGATCAAAATGACCAGGTTGAAGAACTAAATGAAGACAACAATGTTAAGGCCTCTGCCACCACCATAGAAGTTGGGCCGGAGGATGTTTTATTGGAAGGTAAACTCCATTTCTCCGAATATGGGCAAGCGTTGATTTATCCCTCCAAAGTCGCGGGTGAAAGTCTGGGCATACAGTACTCGATTACCAATACAGGAACAACCTTTGCAGACTTTGGGTATGCGTTGTATTTATCAGAAGACAAGATGGTTAATAACGGAGATCGTCAGATTGTAGTAAATTCTGGTAAACTTTCAGGTACACAGGATGGAAATAATTTCTTATCATTTTACCACAGTTACTTCATCGCCGCCAATGAAAATCCTGGCAAAAAGTATGTCATTCTTAAACCTAGCATGACAGATCTGTACCCTCAGACCTTGGCCATTGACTCCTTTGAAGTCGTACCACCGGCGGTTGACCTTACCCTCAGTTTGGCGG
The DNA here is from genome assembly GCA_964518125.1 of uncultured Porifericola sp. Classification (GTDB taxonomy): domain Bacteria; phylum Bacteroidota; class Bacteroidia; order Cytophagales; family Cyclobacteriaceae; genus Catalinimonas. Next base: position 2,528 of record CAZFFW010000367.1, on the reverse strand, counting down.
CCGGGCAGCGTGCGGATTATACGACAGGCTCTACTGCTGATTTTAACACCGTACTGGAAAATCTGGAAGGCTTCTCTAACCCCAATGCCTCTAACATTATTTACTATTACTCTACTGATAATCAGTGGGATGCAGGAGACATTGAGTTAGGAAGAGATATTTATCCGGATAACTACATCGGGGGCAACACTACGGTAAATCTTAGCCAGACGGTAGATTTCGGTCAGGCCGGCATTCCAATAGGTGCGGCCTACCTGCTGGCCAAAGTGGATGCCGGTGAGTCAAATGACGAAACGGATGAGACCAACAACTTACTGGTGGTGCCCATTAATATCCTGAATTACCACGCGGTCAACTTTCCAGATCAAGCGGTATGCGATATTATGCTGTTAGATCCCGGTTATAATGGCGATTACTGTGAGGAAGATCCCTTCTACGATGTTACCCTAAGTCCGTCAACACCGGGAACCGTTTTGCAGGTTGACTTCCTGATGTTTGATCTGGAAGCTACCGATGGGCTGAGAATCTATGACGGTCCCGGTTCTGCTTCTCCTTTGCTGGGCGACTTTTCAGGAAATCAGCTGCCGCCAACACTGAAGGCAACCAACGCCAACGGAGTGTTAACTTTCCGCTTCTATACCAGCGGTGCCTATGGTGTTTGCTTCCCCGGTTTTGAAGCAAAAATTACTTGTGTAGCGCCTACTGCACCTCTGAGGACGCTTGAAGGAGAACTGAAAAACCTGTCAGTTACTGGAGGTCCGCTGGAGAACTCAGCCGAAGCCGTGCTCAGCCTGTTTCCTAACCCGGTAGCCGATGTAGTCACCATCAGGATGAATGCCGAATGGCTGGAGGCTGATTACCAGCTCATCAACAGTAGCGGCATCATCCTGCAGGAAGGTATGATTGAAAGTCTTGAGCAAGAGATAAACGTAGCACAGCAACCCGCAGGCGTATATATCATTCGTCTGCAAAAAGGTGAAGCCATAAAATATCTTCGCTTCATCAAGCGATAAATCTGCTGAATCTTAAAATAATCTTGCCCTGGCTGGTCCGGGGCAGGATTTTTTTTCGTAAAACTACCTTTATCCCCCTTTAAGTAGTAGGCAAAAACGGGGGATATGTAGTAACATTGTACGGATGAGATACGCCATTTTACTCTTTTGTGCTTTTTTCATACTGCCAACTTGGGCTGCGGCAGATGAAAATACGGGCAATTATCCGGAATGGGTACATGCACTGGAACATTATCAGCAAGGTAGTTACGGCGAGGCCGAACAGCATCTGGTACAGGCAAATGAGCCGCAAACACATTTTCTACAGGTGCTCCACCTTTATATTTTGCCGGACACCCAGCAAAACAGCGGCCTGGTTAGGCAGTTGCAGGCCGACTGGCGAAATTCTTTGGATACCATCAACGCCTTATTTCGCGAGCAATCTGAGCTGGCGTGGCGCAGAGGTGACCGGAAAACCAACATCGCGATTGAGCAATGTAAGCTGTGGTTTAATCAGCAGATCGCCGACACCTATGGGATGGCCGAGTCCTATAAGCAACTCAGCCGTTGCTATGCGCTGGAAAATCAGCTGGTGCTGAGCCTGGAAATGATGCACAAAGGGTTGCGGGTGTTGGAAGCAAAAGATAGCCGGGATAGCCTATTGCTGGGCAAGATTTACCACGCCATGAATTTTGTGCAGCGCCGCCTGGGGAATCAGGATATGCACCGGAAGGCTTTGCAGAAGTCATTTGAACTACTGCAGGGTTCTGATAATGAGCGATCTTTCACGATGGCAAACATAATGAACTCTCTGGGCTATGCCGCCATCGTAGACCATGATTACCAACGTGCTGAGTTCTATTTGAATAAATCCATAGATATCTACCAGAGCCTTGATTCTGACCCCCGATATCTCTGGTATGGCTACCGCAACCTCATTATCTCTCAGGTAGCATTAGGTAAAATTGAGGATGGTTTTTATAGTCTCTACCGCTTTCGTCCTTTGGTATCATTTTACAAAGACCAGGTTTATCAGGCTGAGACCGACCGCCTGGGAGGACTGCTATACGAAGCTGCCGGGCAAAAGGAAAAAGCAGCAGCTTATTACCAGCAGGCCATTGATAACCTGCCTGACCCCCAGGAAGGCGATATTGATCTCTACCTGACGGTACTCAACGAAAGTGCCCGCTTCTTTGCTGCCCAGGATAATCACGAGCTGGCTTACGACCTTCTCCGTAATTATCAGGTCAAAAAAGACAGCCTGCTAGCGCTGGAGCATGATCTTCGGCTGGCCGAAAAACAATTACAGACCGAACTGGAACTACAGGAAGGGCGGGTAAATAACCTTCTGCAGGACAAGGCCATCCAGGAACTAAAGTTGGAAAAGACCCGGCTGTGGATTGTGCTTCTACTGGCGCTCTGTATTTTATTGCCGCTCACCACCTTCCAGGTGTACCGCAAGAAGAAACTCAAAGAAAAGCATCAGCTGCAGGAACAAAATCGGCGTTTTTTAGCTCGCGAAGAGAAGAAATACCG
>CAZFFW010000366.1:0-4014 GCA_964518125.1 uncultured Porifericola sp. | reverse complement strand
CCCTTCTAAAACAGCCCTGATAAGTTGAGGATCAAAGCTTTTGGTAGTATTTACTGCATTGGTTTGGCTTGGGTGGGCCTGGCGCTGTATATGATAAGGTGACTCGCGAGACAGCACCCCAAGTTGGACTTCAACCCGTTCCAACGCATTTTTTATTTCTGCTGAGGGCGAGATGCGTTGGGTATGTACATCGGCAAGCCTCAGGCCGGTAGTTGCCAGCGTACGCTTCAACTCGTCCGACATCTGGTCGGCATGATGCCTGATGATCTGCTGCCATCCCTTCAAAGTATGCGGTGAGGGAGCTTGTGCAGGATTGAGGTGAGCATACAGGTATTCTCGCTCGGAGTCGGTGAGCCAGCCAAACGCCATGATGGCTTCTCTGAGATCGTTAATTTCCTGGTCTGTCAGGTCGGCATCGGCCCAGGCCAGGTATAAAAAAGGAATAAAAGCAATGAGATTGGGGTTTTCAAGGGCTGGATCTGTGGCAAGCATAGTGACTTTTTTATTGAACTGGCGTTGACTCCGATGGTTTTATTGAAAAAGTAATTTAAAGTTTTTTAAACCTTTTGGGTATAAGAATCCAATACTGTATGATGAATTGAATCCTTATCCGAAGAATTAAATACAGACAAACTTATTCGGCCATCGGTAGCTCAACCTCTTCTCCCCAGATGTACTTACCAAACCACTGCCAGTTATGCCACATTGCGGCCAGCCTTTCTCTTGGCTTGGTAATGCCGTGTCCGAAGCCTTTGTAGACTATCAGTTTAGTTTCAACCCCCACATCCTGCAGGCCCTGGTACAGCTCATAGGCATTGGAGATCGGTACCCGCTTGTCAAACTCTCCGTGCTGGATCAGGGTTGGCGTACTGGCATCTTTGATCTTGGACATGGGCGAGGTTCTGTCGTAGACCTCCGGATCGTCCCATGGGGTCGCCTGCAGGTACTGCCGGGTGAAGGGATGGATGTCCGTACTAACGTAGTAGGTCTCCCAGTCCGAGATGCCGGCACCTACACTGATGGCTTTGAATCTATCTGAATGCGTGGTCAGGAAAGCCGATATGTAGCCTCCCTGGCTCCAGCCCATGGCGCCTAGTTTATCGGTGTCTATCCTGTTCTGCGCTTCCAGGTACGCTATGCCTGAAAGTACATCCCAGGCATCCCCTACTCCCAGGTTCCTGACATTGAGCGAACGGAAGGCCTCTCCGTAACCAGCTGACCCCCGGTAGTTGGGCATCAACACCAGCGCCCCCTTATCCAGCCACTGAAGTATGGGATAAACATAAGAGGGTGCCGGGTCAGGCAGGGATATCCCGGTAGGCCCTCCATGTATGGCTACCAGCAGAGGATACTGCTTTCCAGGATCATAGTCGGCTGGTTTATGCAATATTCCTTCTATGGTGGTACCATCCCGGCTCTTCCACGAGATCACCTCACTATCCGATACTTTCCAGTTACCGATCTGCTCAGTCTGGTGGGTAATCTTTTGTACGTCACGACCACTACCCGATACCTTATATACTTCAGGCAGGCTTTTATCAGTAGATCCCAGTAGGGCCAGTTGCTTTCCGTCCTTGCTGGCTGTAAGTCCGTAAATTCTTTCAGGACTACTTAACAACTCTTTTACTTCCCCACTTTCCGGATCTATTTTGAACAGAGGTCTTTTGGTCCTTTGATAAGCGGTGGCATAAATTCCCGCTGGCGTCCAGTCCAGGGAATAGAGGTTTTCATCAAATGCTGAAGCCAGCTGCCGCTCATTACTACCGTCCACATTGATCCTGAACAGCTTGGAATTGGTGTAGAAGTTGGATGTGGTGTTGTCCAGGTCAGAACTGTAGAGAATTGCTTCGCCATCCGGTGACCAGTCTAGCAAAGCATCCCCGCTGGGGTTATCCACCAGCAACTGCAATTTCTTGGATGCAGTATCAAGAACTGATATATCGGCCTGGAAGAAATCCAGCAACTGGGAAGTAGGTGAATGTTCAATGGCTATTTTACTGCCATCAGGGGACCACGCAAACTCCCGTACATGAAAGTCCGCCTTTTCCAGCAAGCGCCTGGCTTTCTGTTGTACACTATCTCCGGGAAGCTGGCTACTGGTGAAAACTGCAGGATCAAAGGATATAATCCACAGCTGATGATTGGTATACGCTTCGTCCTCGACCTCAAAGCTGCCATACTGCTCTTTTTCCTTCTCTTCCTGCCTGCTTTTATCTTCTGCCTGGGTAAATAGGATCTGGCTGCCATCAGGGGACCACGCAAAGTCACTGATGTCCTGACCGGTATGGGTTAGCTGATAGGCCTCCCCTCCTGCGGCACGGATTAGCTGTAGCTGGGTTTTACCGGATCTTTCTGATAAAAAAGCAATCCATTTTCCATCGGGAGACCAGGCTGGGTTGCTACTGCTGTTATCAGGGTGATTTGTCAGTTGGAAGGGCTCCTCTCCTGCCCTGGCCAGCCATACTTCTGTGTCAAAGCGGTTATCTTCCCAATCAGTCTTCCGTACTTCATAGAGAATATGTTGGCCATCAGGAGAAATTTGCGGGCTTCCTGCCGACTGAAGGGAGATCACCTCTTCAAAAGAGGGCGTTGTTTTCTGCTGCGCAAGGACTGGATGGATTAACAGTAAAAGTAGTGCAGCACAGCTTAAGGTTTTCATCTTTATCAGAGCAGGTTAGAAAGTAGAAGATATGCTGTCAATTTAGTCTATTGCATGTTCTTTACCAATTACCAGTAATCTTGACATTCCAAGACTATTAAAGTAGCTAAGCCGAAGGAAATCAGCCCCATTCAAATCAATCAAATTCAGACAGGCTTCACCAGAATGTCTAATGGAAAAACTTTACCGGGAAAACTGCTATTTGGCTTTTTTTAAGGCGATAAACCGCATTTCTTCAGCTCAGTTCGCTAAGTGAGTTTGTGCGTTTTCTATCAGAGAGCGGATGTAACTTAAAAATTCATTAAGGGCTTAAAAAAAATAACCGCCCGGTAACCGACTCTATTCACCATTACTCCAATATCAAATTAAGATGTATGGTCAATAGTCAAGTAGTCGGTAAATACCGGACGGATACTTAATATTATTAATATTTACTATTCTATCAGCACTTTCTGGTAAACAGCCTCAGGACTACCAAGCAATCTCAATATGTACAGGCCTTTACTTAAAGAACTGACGTCTATTCTGGAATCAGCATCCAAAGTTCCTCTTAAAATTTCCTGACCATTAGTGTTCAGTAAAATATAAGGGGTACGCTCATTTACCGCTCTCACCTCAACATAAGTGCTGGCAGGGTTAGGAAAAACCTTTACAGATTCAAGCTGGGTAGGATAAGTTAATGCTTCCTCTACGCCGGTTGAAGTATTTTTCGCTTTTACGTCAGCCAATCGTGCATTTGAACTAGTCGTTACAATCAGTTCGGGTCTGGAAGATGTATCTCCAGATTCAGACGATGCAAACGCCACATCAGCAACACTATTATTGGTACCATGCAAGATCATCAGGCTGACTTTCTTACCAGGCTCCACATTGCTTAACACAAAACTGTAGGTTTGGCCTTCATGAAACTCTTTATCTACTGAGCTTATCATTTGCAATTTGGAAGGTTTATTTGAATTGCTAAGATTGTCCTCAGTCCAATTGATGTGGCTTCCTTTCCAAACCTCAAGCGAACCATAGCCTGGGTCATCTCCTACTGTAAGTTTAAGGATTGCTTTATCAACCGGGGCAGATATGTTGCCAAGATCAAACATCAGATAAGAAATACGCTTTTCAGATTCAGTTCTTAATTCCTGCGTATTAAAGCGGTTTCCATCTTCAAGATACGCATCTTGGATAGGGTTCAATGCGAATTGTTGCTGTACATTTTCAGAAGTTTTCTCATTAAAAACCAGATAGTTAACATTCAGAAGATAACCACTTCCACCGCTGAACTGCATGCGCAGCGTCTGCTCTCCGGCTGACAGGTTCACTTCTTCCTTTACCGTCTGCCAGTTCTGCCAGCCCCCGGTATT
>CAZFFW010000365.1:0-4033 GCA_964518125.1 uncultured Porifericola sp. | reverse complement strand
TCAATCCAGGCTCAGGCCAAAGCCCTAAGGGGTCTGCAAAAGCAATGGGGTTATTGAAAGCCTGGTGATACGCACTTTGCCCAGGTAAAGCATCCTGCAAAGGGTCCTGTTGCCACCATCTTCCTAATGATGGATCATAGGTACGGAACCCAGCTGAGTAGACATCCAAGCCAGCTTCGGTCTGGTATTCCATTCCATTGTAAAGGTACTTGTTGGGCAATGTCCCAGCCAAGGGCTGCTGGTGGCTCATGCCAAAGGGATAAAAGTCTGTGCTCTGTATTACTGTAGGCTGATCGGAGTCGTTGAGCACCATCATCTCATCAAAGTGTACATCTACGTCCCATCGTTGCACGACGCATTACTCTCGTTACTGACGTAAGAAGAAGAAGGTATTCAAGTTCTTTTTGAGAATAGTTGTAGAACTAATAAAAGTTAAGGTTTTTCTTACAAAACATCCTTTAACTCTTTCTGGAGTACTGTTATTTTTAGAGGATCATGAGTGATCTCGTAAACCTTTTTATTTCTATCTATACCTATAAAATCTCCATCCTCTAAATCCTTCAGATGAAAGTACTCTTTATTATCAATTGTAACAATGAATATCTCTGAAGGATTAATTAGTTTTTTTTCCTCACTATTTAGAATATTTTCAATCTTATAATAATCATCACTACTAATTGGGATTTTTTGGTAATCTGAAATATCTATTCTGTCAACATCAACTTTACATTTTTTAGAACATTCAATAGAGTAACCAGATATAGTCCCACTTGAGATGTAGATAGTGTATTTTAAAAAGGTTGATGATTTCTGATCAAATACCTTGATACCTGTAAGCTTAAAGTCTTTTTCACTTTTATTATCATATTTTTTTAATATCTCAGGATTATATGTAAATGCAATATACCCAGGAATATCGCTAACATTGGTTAAAACTCCTTTAAGTAATCCATCCTCTATTTGTTTTAATAAAGTTTGCGAATGTTGATCGGGTAATTTACTTAGTACATTATTAAGCAAATCAATCTCCCAATCCTCTATTTTTGTTCTCTTGAATAATCCGAACATATCTACTGTATTAAAACTTTGTAAACCAATTATACTTTCCAAAGAAACCAACTTCAGACTTTATTCCCGCTCTTAAAAACTGATAACGATGCGGATCTAGTAGCGCATGTTGTATAGTATTTAACTTCCATACATTCAACCTATTGTTTACTAACCAGTTAGATAAGTTATAAGCCTTCTGCATTCGTTGAGTAATGAATACGTGGTGAAATTCAGTGCTTATTCTCTGTGTGCCAGTAGAAGTTGAAATTTTTGCTAAGGTTTGTGTTCCTCCTCTTGCTGCTTTCAATTGAGGGTAGTGATAAATAGTCGTCCCTGACACAGAAAAAGCAGTAAGTCTGTTCTTTTATCAAAACATTGATGAAGATGAAAGATAAAAGATGTCCTTACTGCTTGAGTACGAATGTAATTAGAAAAGGCATGAATAAAAAGCAGACCAAGCGTCGGTACAAATGCAAGAGCTGCTTAAAAAGATATGTAGAAGGAGGAAAGGACTTCTTTATTGATCAGGACAAAATAGAGCTTATTGATAGACTTCTGCTTGAGCGTCTTTCTTTGCGAGGTATCTGTAGAGCGGTAAAAGTTTCCCTCTGTTGGTTGTTGAGCTACATAAAAAGATTGTACGACAAAGTGCCTGAAGATTTGCATTTTAAGCCTCTGATAAAAGCAATAAAAGAGCAGGGAAAATGCTATATACGACTCATAAAGAGCGAATTGGATGAGATGTGGAGCTTTGTTAAGAAGAAAGAAAATAAAAAGTGGATTTGGTTAGCCCAGTGTCGTGAGACACGTCAAATCATTGCCTTTCACATCGGTAGTAGAGGCAGAGAAGCAGCTAGAAATTTATGGGATAAAGTGCCAAATCTGGTAAAAAAACATGGGCTCTTTTACACCGATGATTGGGAAGCCTACCAACAAGTAATACCAGAAGAAAGGCATATTATTTCAGACTATAAAAAAGACACAAATCATGTTGAAAGATTCAATAACACCCTCAGACAAAGAGCTAGTAGGCTGGTGAGGAAAACTCTTTCTTTTTCTAAAAGTGAAGAAAATCACTATGGCGCCATCAAATATTTTATCGCTCAATACAACTTGAGCTTACAGTTAAAAGGGACGACATTATAACACTACCCAATTGAGCAAAAGTCTTTCCTCCTTTCATAACAGCATTCAGTCCCTTAGCCGCCGCTGATACCCCGACCCCTGAAATTAACCAACTTACCGGATTATCGCTAATATCCATCTGGATAGTATTAGGATCATCGGTACCACTAAACATATCCCACCAGAAGCCCAAATTACCTGCTCTTTCTCCAAAGGTATTGCCATACTGGTAGCTAGGATCAGTCAACCTTAAATCTCCGTAACCTGCCAGCCAAAAACTGCCCAGCATGTTACCAAAATTGCTGTAGAAGGCCATCCCTTCCCATACAGTATAATTAAATCTTCCATAACCAGTAGGAGTCAAACTGGCTGTAGTACCAGAGGGTAAGCTACTGGTAAACTGATTGAGGTTGCTGGCAAACTGGTTCTGTGCAGACATCTGCTGAAACACCGGATTAGTATATCCACTGCCAAGTCCATGCTCTCTCATCCACTGCTCTCCTGCACTCTCTCCGATATTGCGGTTCAGCCCACCATAAGGATACAAACCTAGAGGATCTGCATAGGCTATAGGGTTGTTGAAAGCCTGGTGATATGCACTTTGCCCAGGTAAAGCATCCTGCAAAGGGTCCTGTTGCCACCATCTTCCTAATGCAGGATCGTAGGTACGAAACCCAGCAGAATAGGATTGTAAATAACGAAAATTATTTTTTGGAGTATATTAGATAAAAATCAGATATCCTCGGTACAAACTGTTTAAAAAGTTTAGCATAATTGCTTGTATACTGGTCAAATACCTTCTTATTTAGTAAGGTATAATCAGGAAGTTTTTTTTGTGATTTCCCCTCTTTATTCAAGATCATGGAAAGGCTTGTAGAATATAAATCATTTTTCATATCCCATGATTTTTCATCAATCATTTGCCAAGCACTAACTGATAAGTAGTTTTCTTTAAGTTCGTAATATATTGAGATTACAGTTGACGATTGTTCATTAACAAAGAGAGTTTGTGCATAAAAAAAATCTTCACGACTTTCCCTTTCTTCAAATCCATACTCTTCCAAATAGCTAAAGTGCTTTCTGAAAGATTCAATTAATTTCAAAGCTTTAACATTAATCATATTCCCAGCCATTTTTTTATCATTTTAAGTTCTTTCATATAGTACGGACTTCTTACTGATCTAGTCGGATCTGGCCCTATGTCAACTATAGTAGTGTTAGTATCTTTTATTTGTCTTCTGATCCATTGAACTTGGTTACGCATCCAATAAGCAGGATTTTTACCTTTAGCTTTAAACCATGTGCCACCAATTTTCTTAGCATAAGGGATCACCCTTTCTGCCATATTCTCGCCTAAAACTACAATCTTTCTCGCATTTTTTGCATACTTGATCATTTTTACTGGGCCACCCGGCCCAATAGGTAAGTCCGGTACCGTTGCCTGAATAAGATTCGGATCATCGGTACCACTGAACATATCCCCCCAGAAGGAAAGATTAGTAGCTCTTTCTGCAAAGGTATTTCCATACTGGTAGCTAGGGTTAGTTAGGCGTAAATCTCCGTAACCTGTTAGCCAAAGACTGCCCAGCATATTGCCAAAATTGCTGTAGTAGGCCCTGCCTTCCCAGAGGGTGTAGTCAAAGCGTCCGTTGCCTGTAGGTGTCAGTTTAGCATTCGTGCCAAAAGGCAGGCTACCAGTGAAGCTATTTAGCGTGTTGCTAAATTGATTGGTCGGAGCCATCTGGGTAAACACCGGGTTGGTATATCCACCACTTAGCCCATGTTCCCGCATCCACTGCTCCCCGGCACTTTCTCCTATGTTACGGTTCAGTCCACCTGTTGGAAACAAACCTAGAGG
>CAZFFW010000364.1:0-4039 GCA_964518125.1 uncultured Porifericola sp. | reverse complement strand
CCTCCACTATCTGATGTGGACTCTGTCTGTATCCCTGACATGGATGCATAGGACTCCGCCTCTACTTTGCCGGGTATAGCATGGCTTACCGGGTCTGGGGCGGCTGCCTGTACTGTCACTACTACCTGGTCACTGGCAGTGGCCCCATCATTATCCTGTACCGTTACTTTAAATGTATAGCTGCCTGCCACCAGGTTGCTGGCCGTCATGCTTTGGCTGCCTGTACCGCTCAGGCTCGCAGAAGGGCCACTCACTTTGCTCCAACTATAGGATGCTATGCTGCCGTCACTATCCGATGCCTGTGCTGTCAGGGTAATACTGTTATCCGGTAAGCTTACCGTCTTATCTGAGCCTGCATTCACATTTGGACTGGCATTGGCACTGCCGCTTCCTTCACAACTGGACTCCGGTAGGCTCGTGCTCTGGGCCTGGCTGCTGCTCACACTGCTGTGAGAGAGTACCAGCCTGTCCAGGGCATGGCCGTTGGACCTGCCTGAAATTTCCAGCGTATATACCCCGGCACTGTTGAAGGTGACAAAGATGTCGTGGGGATCATTATCGCTGGTAGTGGTCTGCCAGCTCCAACCTGATTTGTTGGTGTATATCTTGAACCAGCCTTCTGAGCCTGCTCCATTGGGATTGGGGCTTTTGCCACTACCTTTCGGATAAAGCTTGCTGCCGCTCTTCTGGGCATAAAAGTCGCTGGCATCAGGAAAGCGTAACCAGGTATCGTTATGCTCAGTATTGTTTGACCCTACCGCTATACGGCTGCGCCACTGGAAACGATAAGTGCCGGTCTTGCCGATGTAAATCTTGTAGCTGATCTTCCCTACGCCAGGATTGTTGAACTGGTCGCTGCCGGTCCACTCCAGGTAGCCGCTGCCGGTATAGCCACTGATGCCACTCCTTTTGCTCCAGCCGCTCGCACTGCCTGATTCTGCCTCTACCACTACTATACCGTTCTGTTCAACAAATGGAGCAGGACATCCGCTACTTTCAGTACTCTGTATCAGTAAATTGACTGGTTGAGAGGTAGATTTAGCCCCTTTGTCATCTATGGCCTCAGCAGTGAGCACACAGTTACCGGATTTAGCTGGCGTTAAAACACAGCTAAAAGGCGCTGTGGTAGACTCGGCAATCAGCTGACCGGCTTCATAAAATCTTACCATTTTGACTGTACCATCAGCATCACTGGCTTCTGCCTGAACAGTAACACTTTCTCCCACGATCACTGAGCTATTTTCTGTCGGGTTGGTAATGTTTACAGTAGGGTTAATATTACTTCCATCTGAAGCTGATACCAATGCAACCCAATCCTGAGAGGTTTCAGCAGGTGGCATACCCAATGAAACCTGGGACCCTCCGGAAATGGTGCTTGTGTTGGCGGCAAAATATCCTGTCCTGGGATTGAACCACCTTAGCTCATAAGGTCTGTTATGGCCGCTGAGGTCCAGCGAAGCTTCTCCTCCATTCAACAGATAGACCACATATTTTTCGCCTTCTTTGGCAAAGCAGTAACTGCTTACGCCCGATACCAGTGCATTGTTATTTTTCATTTCCCAGAAAGGGACATGCTCACTAAAAAAGCGAATCGCATGACTGGTATAACTCCACATATTGTCCCTTGATCGCCAATCCTGGCAGGTTAAGTCAGATTCAGGAAACTCATACCCAAAGTAGTACTCTACTCCTGCTCCTCCCGCCATCAGATTTCCCCATAGGGTCTGCTTACGGATATCATCATGGTTATTTCCACTTCCATCCGGTTTTACGCCTGTTCTATGGTCACCCTGTTCGTCATTGGCTACTACCCAGGGTTTTCCACTGGCCGCAGATTGGTCTACCCATTTCTTGGTGCTGGCAAACACATTTGACCATAAAGTCTGGATAGAAGCTCCCGTCAGTAAAGACTGACTTCCTAAAAGATACGGGTATACATTATCATGTTGGTTAGGATAAGTATGTACTACAATATGGTTTTGGTAAGGATCATGGTCATGAAAATACTTTGCGTATGATTTTACATGATGATTATTGGGATCATTTAACTCTTGCCAGATATCGTTTTCTTCACCTAAATTCCAGTTTAAAGCCAGGTGGTGGCTGAACCTGGCAATGAGCATACGGTAGTAAAGTTTACGCTGTATACCCAGGACTCCACCATCCAGCAACTGGTCATTTTCTGTTTCCTGGGTTTTAATGTGCAGGTATAAACCTAATTTATCAGCATGCTCAAATACGCGTTCCCACTGATCAAGCTTTGACACATCAAAACTTCCTCTTTCATTGTAGTCAGTGTAAGGATATACGTTCTGGTCATCGCCATTAATATTCATCGTAAGGAATGAAAAAGCATTCATGCCTTTAGCAGACAGATAATTCAGCGATCCTATTATACCTTTTCCCTTACTACCCTGCCATACTGGATCTCCGGTACGCCAGTCCTGTACATGCGCAGACCAGGTTTTTACCAGATCATCCTTTCTACCATCATTTTTAAATGTTCCATCAAAATCACTGTACGCCAGAAAGTTTTCGGGAGCATCAGCGCCACCTTTTACAAAGTATTCACCGGTCTCTGAAAACTGCAGGTAGTGCTGTCCTACGTAACGAAGTCTTCCTTTGCCACGGAAATCTTTGCCTGACTTGTTACTAGCAGTAACGTTGAATGATCCACTAAGTCCATCAAAATAGCCAGCGCTGGTTCCTGCCAGAAGATCTTCATTCACTGCAACATTGTCACCCTTACGGAAAGACACCTTGTATGACCAGGTGCCTGTCTCATCAGGTGCAAAATGTACCCTCCACTTATTACCGCTTGTGGCAGAAGTTTCGGCTGCATTACCATCGGTGGCGAAATATCCGGGAACAATGTAGGATTTAGTACCATTGCTAAATGTAACATCCATGCGGTAATCCAGGAATGGATTTGGCTCAGCTGTCTCACTACTATTGGGTCCGTCAAAAGTAAGCGTGATTTTATGCCACTTTTGCAGCTCACCATCTATACTTTGGGCTTTGAGGTTTGCACTTGTTAACATAAAAAGGAGCGAAACAAAGAACTGTATATATATACAGCCAATATTTAGTCCTGTATTAGTAAAATTCAATTTTGTAGATGTATCCATATTCCTATCTGGTTTTGATTTTAGAACTCCAGCTTCTTCACTTCAAAAACTGTGAGGGATAGGGACACATATTTGTACACCACAATGCAATACTTACCTTAGTAAGAAAAATTAGCTGTTACTGAACGCAAAATTTTTCTATCTGCTCATAACAAAAAAAATTAACAAAATAAACATATCACATCATTCCTTCCTGCTGTGCAAGTGAGGACGTTTTGTCAATTTGAAACATAGATAAATGAGTGAATATCAAAAATAGAAAAGTGGTTAATAGCCTTATTAAAGAGCTTTTTACTAACATAAAAATAAATTACTAGATCATAATTAACAGACTATTTATTACGATATTATAGATGATAAAATCATATTAATAATTTTTTTGTGGCAAATTCAGTAAAACTAGTTTAACATGTAACGTTTAAAGAATAATGATTTTACCAATTATTCTGTACGTACTTTAGGCTGTTTTATCCTACACATTTCTAAAAAAAAATGGTATCATACATCAGATAAAATACTCTTAAATATGATACCATTTCTATAAAAATGTTTGATCTACCTTTTTCTTAAAAGTTTACGGTGCACAAGCCACTGCTTTTCATCATTACTTAATCTTAAAATAATCATATTTTCTCCTATTTTACTATCAGAAAGATTTACTTCTATAGCCTGCCCTTTCTGCCTGATATGCTGAGACGGAACAGGGATTTTTATACCTGCAGTTGTATAAAGCGCAACTTCCACCTCAAAATCAATCACAGCAGGTAGAAGAACCGTGATCTTGTCTTCAAACGGAATGGGAAAAATTGCAATAGCTTCTCTGGAGATACTGCCAGCCAATTCTTGTTTTGAATTATTGTCTACCTGTACCTCCCTGCTTTTAGTAGAGAAGATGGTTCTGGCAGCAACAG
>CAZFFW010000363.1:0-4044 GCA_964518125.1 uncultured Porifericola sp. | reverse complement strand
ACTGAAATCATGAATGAAGGCAAAGTCTCAGGCTTTGCTTTATTTGGCCACTTCAGTTAGAAACTGAAGCGAGTATCTTGCTACGATAAATGATTTGAACTAATAGTGTCACCTTACTTACTTTTTTTTAATCTACTACAAATTTAGCCGCTCTGCCTGACAAATCCCCGGCTCAATAGATATACACCGCTTAACGTTACCACAAATCCTGCGGCCAGCTGCCAGCCCAGGGGCTCATTGAAGATCAACCATCCTAAAAGTACCGCTACCAAAGGATTGACATAAGAATATAAGGTGGCCTGGGCAACCGGCAGATGCTTTATGGCAAACAGGAAAGACAAATAGCCGGCCAGCGACCCGAGAATGACCAGGTAGGCCAGTGCTACCAGGGAAGCAAAGGTAAAACCCTGGAAATTAGTGTAATCGGAAGAAAAATAAGCAAATACGAACAGGCCCAGGCTGCCAAAGAATAACTGGAAACCTGCTTTGTAGTAAGGACTGATGTCTTGCTGAGCCCTTGCCTGCACCAGGTAACTCCCCCCTGCCCAGCAAAAAGCGCCCAGAAAAGTGATCAGAATTCCAATGAGGTATTCTGGCCTGAGGAATTGCGCCAGGTTTTCGCTAAACACGATCATCATACCGACAGCTCCCAGGGAAAAACCCAGCCAGCCTTTCATATTAAGCCGGGCAGAAGCGGGAACAAACAGGCTGAAAATGATGGCGTACATCGGGATCATGGAAGCGATCAGGGCCGCCAGCCCACTGGGTATGTAGAGCAGCGCCCAGTACATAAAGCCCTGTCCGCAACTAATGAGCAGTAGCCCCGGCAATACCTGCTCTGCTACGTGTTTGATAGGAGGGAGTCTGAACCTACCCAGAAGAAAGCCAAGCATGATGAGCAGGAGCCCGGCAATGAGTTGCCGGACGGCGGCAAACAGGTAAGGTGGTATGTCCTCAATACCAATTTTGATGGCGATGTAGGTAGTGCCCCAGAGCAGGCATAGAAAAGCAACGGCCAGGCGAGCGTAAAAGATATTTTTATTCATATTGGTCCCTTGATACAGGCTGATCAATGGCTAATTTAATATGTGACAGGTGGTGACGACTATGCCAGCTGTATAAACCCAGCACTTCCAGCAGGCTAAATTCCCGCTGGTGGCCAGGATGAAAATAAGTCCTCTGCCAAGCTGCTTCCGGGAGGTTTTCAAACAAAGTGACCCATCTGCGGTGCAGCCCGGTAAGAAGTTGAAGAGAGACATCCGTGGAGGGCAGTGTGGCATCAGGCTGCTGCGCCCACAAAGCTTCCTGATAGTCTTTTATCGTAGGCTTATCCTCAGTGAGGGCCAGCTTACAGCGGATAAAGGCATTCATATGACTATCGGCACAGTGGTGGACAATCTGGACGATGGTCCACCCGCCGGACCGGTAACGCTGCTGTAGTGCTGCCTGGCTGAGCGGGTAAATCAATTCACTAAGCTGCTCTGGAAAAGCGCGCAGGTCACTGATCCAGGCATGGATAGTGTTTTGCGTACGATCAGTCGGCATGCTGAATTTTCCGATAGGATACTGAAGCTTGTTCATGCGTTTATATGTTTGATGGTTAAACCTATTTGTCCCAGATGATAGATATCATGGTGAATGAGCGACCTGCTGAGTTGCTCAAAGGTGTAGCCGCTGCCCAGATGCACCTGTAGTAGAAAGTCATCCTGCTGTCTGGAAAGTACCTCTTTGAATTTTTCCTGGCTTTGGTAAAAATCCTGTACAATAGGCTCCCAGCCAATGGCCTGTAACTTCTCCAGGGGCAGCCAGTTACTTTCGTCCGACATCCTAAGCTTCACTGCCGGCTCACCTGAAAGCCTGGACAAAAGTTCTTCCCGCCATACCAGCAGATGGTGCAGCAGTTCGACTACACTTTTTAGCTGGTATGGCTGTTCAAAAGCATTTTCAGGATGCACCGCGCTCAGTCTTTGTTCAAAAGAGGCATCCAGCCAGTTTTCACCAAAAATAATACTGTCTGATTCGCTGAGTATCTGTTTGATCGTTTGTTGGTTCATCTTTTATTGTTTCAGGCTGAAGGTATCCTGTTTCTTTATCAATTCATTGAGCTTACGAATTATTTGTATTTTATCACTGATTTTGTAGAAATCAAGCTGCCTGTTTCGGGTAAATTTTTTTAGCTCTTTCCATAACTCCGGATGAATGCTCCGGAGGTTCTTCAGGCCATAGTCTCTCAGAAAGTAAAGCTCATTCTGGTACAGCACAAAGTAGCTGTAATCCAGTCGGTGCCGGTCTGTCTCGTTGATCACCATTCTTTCCGGGGCATTTTGAGGAAGCTTGAGCCGGACGATACTTAGCTCACCTGGCGTTACAGTTTCAAAGAAATGGGCTCTATCCCGGTACATTCGCTGATGGAAACGCCGCTGCCACATCAGCTCAGGATCGTAGAAAAAGAATGAATCTACATGGAAGCTTGTAAAAACCTGCATGCCCGCAGTATCTTTTTGTACGATGATCTGCTCAATTTCATGGTAGATAAAAGGGGCAACGATCTCAGTACCATCATGGAGGTAAATGGCGCCGCTTACCTCTTTTCCTCTCAGCGTCTGGGCCATAGCCAGATGGCAAAGCACTACCAGCAGGCAGGCTGTAAGTAAAAAGTTTTTCATCACAGGGGTTGGTTTGAAGCTGCATATTAGCAGCGACTACCCCCTGATGCAAACGCTTTATTTTCAGCTTTTAGATGAAAAGTTTTCATGCAGTTGTCCTGCTGTACCGGGCAGGGCGTACTGATGCATTTTCTGCACGAACACATCAAAGTAGGCAGGGCGCTCGGCGTCTCTGAGCATGGCTGCGTACCAGCTGATCTTGATGCCCGATCGCGTGATCGGCACGCCTACCACCGGATGATGTCTGAGGTAATGATTCAGTATCCACTCCGGCAGGGTAGTGAAGCCAATGCCGCACCTGACCATCTCAATGGCTGCTTCAGTAATGGGTACCTGCGTTACTTTGCCCAGGTTGATCTTTTCGGGGATCAGTAATTTTCTGGCTACAGTTACTGAATCCAGCGGGAACGAATGGATCAGCAGGTGCTGGTTTTCAAAATCTTGCGCCTGCAGGTAGGGCTTTTCCGCCAGGGGATGATCTTCGGGAAGTACCGCCAGGATTTCATCATCAAAGATTTTATCCATCCTGATCAGGGGGTTAGGGTCTTCATCACAGATGATGGCGATATCCAGTTCACCGCTGATGAGGTGTTCGGTCGGACAGCGGTTGCATTCGTAGGAAATGGAGAATTCCACTTTGGGAAACTCTTCGCTAAAAACTTTCATCAGACGGGGCAGCCAGTGGTAGGCGGTAAAGCACTCAATCATGATCCGCAAGGTGCCGCGATCTCCATCGCTGATCTCGCGGATGGTCTTCTCGGTCAGGCTGAGCCTGGACAGAATTTCCCGGCTGCTGTCCAGCAGAACCTTGCCGGAAGGGGTGAGTACCAGCTGCTTGTTGAGGCGGTAAAAGACCGGGGTTTCCAGGTAGCTCTCCAGTTCACGTAACTGGTGGCTGAGCGCTGATTGTGAAAGAAAAAGCTTTTCGGCAGCATTCTTCAGGCTACCGGTTTCGGCTACCGCGTCCAAAAGTTTTAAATGTCTGATTTCTATCATAACCTTAAAGTTAAGCCTGAAAATAAGGATGAACGCATAGAACACCCTCAGGTTCAGATGAAAAATGTTCATGATCATAGTGAAAATAATTCACCATGAATAGAAGCGGGCCCAATTGCGGGGTTTGCTGATCTATTTTTTTACTTTGAGTGGCTGATAAGCGGTCATTTTTTTCAGAAGCACGCCTGCTTCATCTGCTTCCAGCAGCATATTTCGGTTAGGCTGTTTGAGAAAGCCTGCACTTTGCAGCTGGTCCAGGAAATCCGGCAGACTGGTGAAAAAAGCATTTATATTGAGCAGTCCGGCAGGTTTTTGGTGCAGGCCCAGCTGTCCCCAGGTAAGCATTTCAAAAGCAAACTGAATAGTTATTTTCATATTTAAC
>CAZFFW010000362.1:0-4055 GCA_964518125.1 uncultured Porifericola sp. | reverse complement strand
AGTTACTAAACATAGCGGTATGGTTTGTAGGGTAATGTTGTCTCTTTCGGATATAATCAGGGTGCAGGAACATGAGCACGTTGAGGCAGTAGCGGAGCCTTGCGCGAAACAGTCCCTGCTCTTTCGCCCTTCTTTCAAAAAGCTCAGCCAGGTCACCCTCCACTTCGTCCAGCAGTTCAGCACGGCAGTACCAGCGCAGAAAGCGGCGGGGGAGGCGAGGGGGTGTAGGGTTTATTTCTGACATAGAAGATTGTTCATTTTTTTTTGTTCACTGACCATTATTCATTGTCAAATTCACTCATTTTTCAGGCAGTGTACCGGGTTGACACTGGCTGCTTTGATGGTCTGATAACCGACACTTATCCAGGCGATGATCAGTACTGCCAGGGCGGATAGCCCAAAGTACCACCATTCAAGTTCAATGCTGAAAGCAAAATCGTTGAGCCAGAATTGGACGGAAAAGTAGCTGATGGGCAGACCAACACCTATCGCAATCAGCACCATACTCGTAAACTCACCACTGAGCTTTTGTATAATCTTCAGGTCAGATGCTCCCATGATTTTGCGGATGCCAATTTCTTTGAGCCTCCTTTCGGCACTGAAGGCTGACAAGGCAAACAGCCCCATACATGAGATGACGATCGCCATACCAGCAAAATATCGCGAAAGTATAGATACCCGCTGTTCAGCTACGTACATCGCCTGGTACTCCTGGTCAAGAAAACTGAAGTCAAAAGGAAATTCAGGGTTGTAGTCCTGGTAAAAATCCTGAAGCTGGGCAATCGCCTCCTGTTCTTTTCCGGCATTTACTTTTACCATAACCTTGTGCGTCCAGGAAGGACGAAGTACAAAAAAGAGCGGCTTGATTTCTTCATGCAGTGAAGCAAAATGAAAGTTTTCTGTGACCCCGATAATTTCCAGTCCGGTGTCACCTATAAACACTTTTTGACCAATTGGGTCTTCCAATCCCATTACGTCAATGGCTGCCTGGTTGAATATGATCTTGCTCTCTTCGGTACTGAAATTATCTGAGAATGAACGTCCGCTAAGCAGGCCGATATCCAGCAGCTCCAGCATCCCATGCGCCACGGGACGCATCTCAAAAGCTGGATATTCTACCCCTTCAGCTTTGCCTTCCCAATCGTCTATACCAAAAGTATTGAGCCCTGAACCAACGATCGTTTGCCCGATGGCGGAAGCATCGGCAACTTCCGGAAGCTGGCGCAGCTCGTTTAGGAATGTTTCCAGGTTTTCGTCGGCTCTGCCTTCACGCTCAAAATAGAGAATGTTTTCTTTGTCATAGCCCAGGTTTTTGTTCTGGACAAAGTCTATTTGTTCGTCTACCACCAGCACCGCTACCATCAGTATCACTGAAATGGTAAACTGAAATATGACTAAGCCACGACGCGCCAGTAAGTCGCCCAAAGAGATGTTGAATTTTGACGAAAGGCCTCCGCCTCTTAATATATTGAGCGGGCTGAAGCCTGACAAATAAAACGCCGGATAAGCTCCCGCCAGTAGGCCGGTCAGGAGGGTAATGCCCAATAACGAAATAATTACGACAGGCTGTGAAAACAGGCTCAGCGCCTTACCGGTGATCTGGTTGAACTCATTCTGGAATAAGCTGACCATCAGGATGGAGGCGCAAAGTGAAAATACGGACAGTAATACCGACTCGCTCAGGTACTGCACGACCAGGCTGGAACGCCGGGCACCGATGGTTTTTTTGACACCTACCTCCTTAAGCCGGCGCGTAGCCCGGGCAGTACTCAGGTTGGTGAAGTTGATGCACGCAATGAGCACAATAAAGATTGCGATGATAGAAAAAAGCCGCACGTAAGTGATCCTGCCACCGGAAAGCTGGCCATCCTCAAAATTGCCGTAAAGATAGGCATCTGAGAAAGGCCTGGCCCAAAGTGTCACCCCATCAGCTCCTTCTCTCTTATCTTGCAAAAAGTCATCAATCTTCTGGTTAAATGATGCAACTGAAGCACCATCGCGCAGCATGACATAAGTCTTGGTAGTATTGTAGTTCCAGTCCAGCGTATTGGGGTTGAGCTGCATGTAGCTCTCAAAAGGTACGACAAAATCAAACTGCATTGAAGAGTTGGGCAATGTGCCCTCAAAGACGCCGCTGACCTGGTACACCTGGTTTTGGTTGTACTCCACTGCCTTGCCGACGACATCTACATCATTACCAAATAAGCTCTGCGCCATGGCCTTTGATATCACCATGTTGTCGGGGTTGGAGAGTACCTGATTCGGGCTACCCTGCGCTAGGGAAAAGGAAAATGTGTTGAAAAATTCTTTGCCTGCAAACAAGACAGCTCCCCGGATATGCTTTTCTTCGGTTGAGATGGTATTGCCTTCGGCAGAAAGCCTGTATGGTACGGCGTATTTAACTTCAGGCAGTTCTTTTTGGAGGGTTTCACCCAGCAGGCCGGATGAGTATTCCCCGACCCAGCTTCCTTCTGCGTTCTGGCTTTCCTCCAGCACCTGGTAAAGATTGGCTTCATTTGTATGAAACTTGTCAATGCTCAGCTCATCGCTGACCCACATAAAGATCAGGGCAGCACAGGCCAGTCCGCTGGAAAGTCCCAGCAGGTTGATCATGAAGCTACTCCGGTATTTGCTGAAATTTCTTAAGGCCAGCAGCATATTTTGTCTAAACATAGCAGTGTTGTTTGAATAGTATTTCTTTCTCTTTCGGATATAATCAGGGTGCAGGAACATGAGCACGTTGAGGCAGTAGCGGAGCCTTGCGCGAAACAGTCCCTGCTCTTTCGCCCTTCTTTCAAAAAGCTCAGCCAGGTCACCCTCCACTTCGTCCAGCAGTTCAGCACGGCAGTACCAGCGCAGAAAGCGACGGGCTAGGCGAGGGGGTGTGTATTTGTCTTCCGGCATTTTCTTCATCAATCGTTAGTCATTCATCATCAGCATGAGCCGAGTTTAAGGTCCCACACCACTTTTGGTACTGCCTGCCACATTTTTTCGCGGGTTTGCTTTGCTTCAAAAAGAGCTTCCTTGCCGCTGTTGGTAATATTAAACAAGCGCTTTTTCCGGCCGCCTCTCTCCTCAGTAGCTCCCCCCATATGGGAGCGCAGCATACCTCTTTCCTCCAGGCGCATCAGCGCTTTGTGTACTGAGCTGATGGTGTAAGTTCGGCCGGTACGGTTTTCCAGTTCGTCGGTAATGGCCAGTCCGTAGGCATCGTCGTAAAGAATGCCGACTGTCAGGAGTACCATTTCCTCAAAGTCGCTGATGACGTTTTTCATATTTGTTTTCCTTGGGTAAAACAAATGGCAAGGGCTATGCCAGTGCCAAAAACGGAGCTGAAGGTGGTTTTCTTTTCTGAAGCTGTTCGGATACGGTCAATCTCTGTACGATGGTGGACATTTGGTTGAATGTCAACTTTGGCGGAACTTGGTCTTATCACCCTGGAAGGGTTATGTAGTCAAATTGACTGATTGAAAGTACTTTACACTGTTCATCTTATGGTCTTAGATCTTTTCCAGAAATGAATCAAAGTAATTTTTAATTTTTCTACTGAAAGGATAAAGCAAGCTTCCGCTCTTATCTATCTACTCTGGTTTTCAAGCATGCTCACCTGTTTACCCCCTTACAATATGCACTGATGACCAAAAAATTAATATCACATTGCCCAAATCGCCAGTTAGTGCGGTCAATAGCCAAGGTGATCGGACCCTTAGTAGGAAGAAATCGGCCGACGCGGCAGTATAAAAGCAGAGCAACCTGCTCGTAGCTTAGTTCATAATTAGCTATAAAGTCTTGGATACGGCGTAGATTTGATTCAGTCTTGACTTTTGTAAATATGTGATTGGCTACTTCTACAAACTGTACACTACGCCCCCTGATGAGTCCCTCTACAAAGAGAGTCATAAACTTCTTATGCGCTAAATTGATCAGTCTAGAAGGTATCAGGGCTTCTACTTTTTCAAATATTCTACCGGGTGCCGGCCACTTATCTTTTCGGTGAAGTTCATCCTTCAAAGGGGTTAGAGAGTGACGTTGAACACCACAAAACTAACCATTTT
>CAZFFW010000361.1:0-4117 GCA_964518125.1 uncultured Porifericola sp. | reverse complement strand
AGTGTGTAGGGCTGCGGTGAAACATAAGTATGGCAGATGGGCAGCCCTGCCGGGGGAGTGGAGGGCCTGTGGGTGAGGAAGCTGAACCAAGAGGAATCGGAATAAACTTGCTGGGGACGTGAAAGGCTTTATGCCGAAGTCTCTTGGGGCTTGTCCACCGGCAGGGCTAAATTGGTCATACTGTATGCTTTACACTGTGCGGGGGGTCTAACAGGTGACCGCGTACGTGAAATGAGGTGAATAGAAGGGATTATTGTCGGTTTTAATTCAGAAGAAAGTCAATAGATTTTTTGCTTTCCTGATCAAAAAAACAGTACATTTAGTTTTAGGCTTTAGCACTGTTTTACATTGCCTTCCAAGAAAAGCCAAAAAGCTTTTTTGTAAAATCAGGTTACGCTTTTAGCTCCTGACTTACCAATGACTAAATCGCATCCACCAACGTCATAGCGATGCTAGAAAGTACTAGCATAAGCTTATCTACGAAGAAGCACAATTAGCCAGGATTTTTTTATAGTTTGATTTTATCAACTTTAGGCTAATAAATGTCATTAGCGTTGGCTATCATTCTTTGCATGGTAGCTACCAGGATTCGCATGAATCATCATTAGCTAACTTGATACCTTTATGAATGCTTCTGAACGTAACACTCACAGTGATGGGAAGGATAAGTTGCCGGATATACAGGATCATACAGCACTTGGCACACTCACCCAAGAAGCTGCCAGCGAGAGCAATCACATCTCCATTCCCAAAATTGAGCTTCCCAAAGGCGGAGGAGCCGTTCGGGGGATAGACGAAAAATTTGAGGTGAATGCCGCCAACGGAACATCCTCGCTGAGTGTCCCTTTACCAATCACACCCGGTCGCCACAGCTTCAGTCCGTCCCTGAGTTTGAGCTACAGCAGTGGAGGCGGCAACAGCCCCTTCGGCCTGGGATGGTTGCTAAGTCTGTCCCAGATTAGCCGGAAGACTGACAAAGGCATCCCGCGTTATGCCGGTCAGGATGACTTCGTGATGGCCGGTGCTGAAGACCTTGTGCCCTACCTTAAAGAAGATGGCCCTGGCAACTGGATGCCTGAAGTGAAAACTGAGGGTGAGTATACGATTTCCCGCTATCGGCCGCGCATCGCTTCCGATCATGCCAGGATTGAGATGATCCAACACCCGGTCCATGGTACCTACTGGCGCGTAACTTCTGCTCAAAATACTGTTGTCATTTACGGAAGGTCCGCAACATGCCGCATTGCTGACCCGGATGATGCCCGTAAAATCTTTACCTGGCTGCCAGAATTTAGCTACGATGATAAGGGTAACTGGATACGCTATCAATATAAAGCAGAAAATCTGGATCAGGTGCCAGATACCCTGCAGGAAAGCCACCGGCATGATGGCCGCCAACATTTTACCAACCACTACCTCAAGCGTGTCATCTACGGTAATGCCCTGCCCTACAGTCCCGACCCGGACAAACCATACGACCCTTCTGAACCTGACAACCTTAGTTGCTTCTACGAACTGGTACTGGACTATGGAGAACATGACCCCGATAATCCTGTTCCAACAGAAACTATTCCCTGGCCAGCGAGGGAAGACCCCTTCAGCAGCTACCGCTCGGGTTTTGAGATACGTACCTACCGTCTTTGTCGCCGCGTGCTGATGTTCCATCATTTCCCTGATGAGAAAAACCAGGACGGCACTGAATTCGGAAGTGACTACCTGGTACGTTCCCTGGAGCTAACTTACACACGCTCATCCATCAATGGGTCTGGCCAGGCTGAAGTAAACTACCTTTCCGAAGTGGTCGCCAGCGGCTTCGTACGCAAGGGCGATGGTAGTTACAGCAAAAAATCCCTTCCTGCCCTATCCATGGACTACCGACATCTGGAATGGAATACACAAATACAGCAGCTAAGCCAGATAGAGCTTGATAACCTGCCCGAAGGTTTGGGGGGCAACTATCAGTGGGTAGACCTCTATGGCGAAGGTATTAACGGGCTGCTTACCGAGCAGGGTAACGGATGGTACTATAAAGAGAACCTGGGCGATACCCGTGATGAAGGCAGCATCACCTTTGGCAGTGCACGGCCCGTCATTCCCAAACCCAGCTTTAGCGGCCTGGGTACGCGCATCACGGTGGCCGATCTGGATGCAGATGGCCTGAAGGAGATGGTTACACAAAATGGCGGCGTAAAGGGGTACTACAGCATGGGTAACGATGGGCATTGGAAGCCATTTGCGCCCCTGAAGCAGGTGGCCAATGTAGACATGAGCGATCCCAATATGCGAGTGTTTGATATTACCGGAGATGGCAAACCGGACCTGGTGATGACGGAAGAGCGGGTGATTACCTACTATGAGAGCATTGGCAAGGAAGGCTACGCTGAACATAAGCGGTCGGTAAAAGCACTGGATGAAGCCAGAGGACCTGCCGTAGTATTTGCTGATGAACACAACAAAATCCTGCTGGCTGATATGAGCGGCGACGGACTCACCGACATTGTGCGTGTGCGTAATAGTGAAGTCTGCTACTGGCCCAACATGGGCTATGGAAAGTTTGGCGCCAAAGTAAGCATGGGTAATGTGCCTAACTTTGACCTTCCAGACCGCTTCAATTCAGCATATGTATACCTGGCCGATATCAGTGGTACCGGTGCTGCCGACATCATTTATTTGGGCAGCGGCCATTTTAAAGCCTATATCAACCAGTCGGGAAATAGCCTCTCCGATGTACAGCTCATTGAGCCTTTTTTTCCTATAGATAACATGATCAACCTGCAGGCCGTCGATTTGCTGGGAACTGGTACTACCTGCCTGGTATGGAGCAGCAGCCTGCACGCCGACCGTACTCGCCCCCTGCGCTACATAGACCTGATGGGTAGCCAAAAACCACATGTACTGGTTTCTTACCATAACAACATGGGCATGAGCACCAGCCTTGAGTACCGCAGCAGTACACACTTTTACCTTAAAGATAAACTTGCCGGTACTCCCTGGATTACCAAACTACCCTTCCCGGTACAGCTAGTGGTGAAAACTACTGTAGAAGACGCCATTACGAATGCTCGCTTCAGCACACGCTACACTTACCACCACGGTTTTTATGACCACCATGAGCGAGAGTTTCGCGGATTCGGCATGGTAGAGCAGCTAGACTCCGAACACTACACTGCCTGGAAGGATGAAAACAGGGACAGCAGCCTGGAGCAGTCCGAAGAGACTTTTCAGCCTCCGGTACTTACTCGGACCTGGTACCATACTGGGGCTTTTATTCGCAAAGACAAAGTACTGACCAACTTTCAATCTGAGTACTGGCATGCCCGCTACGAAGCGCGTTTTCCCGGAGAACTCGGAACCATACTTGAACCAGAACTCCCCGATGCCGTCAAAGAAGCCGCTGCCCACCTGCAAGATGAAAATGCGTTAAGCAAGCTCACCGGGGAAGAACACCGGGAAGCCTCCCGGGCCTGTAAAGGTATGGTAATACGTTCTGAAATTTTTGACCTAAAAGCCGAAGACCCGAAAAACCCCACCGATGAAGAAGTACGCCGGCAGATGCGTCCCTATCAGGTTTCGGCGCATAACTGCCGCATCATACTGCAGCAACCCAGAGGAGACAATCAGCATGCCTGCTTCCAGGTGCTGGAACAGGAAGCCTTTCAGGTCAGCTATGAACAGGATATCACTGACCCTAGGATAAGCCATACAATGAATCTGGAAGCAGATCGATATGGCAATGTACTGCAGTCGGTGGCGATTGCCTACGCCCGTTTCTCCCCGGATACCAGCCTTCCCCAGGCAGTCAGAGACGAACAGGCCAAAACCCACATTACCCTTACCCGAAACAATTACACCCATGATGCTACCAGAGAGGTAGATAATGCCTTTGGCGACAGCTACCGCCTGCGCCTGCCCTGCGAAAGCAAGACCTTTGAGCTACAAAACATCAGTAAAAGCGATATCTTTTATCAGCCGTTTGATTTTACAGATGTGCTGGGAGCTGCCACTACCGAAATACCCTATCTAGAGCCCCATTCCAATGCTCCTGAGCGGCGAAAAATTGAGCACAGCAAAACCCTCTTTCTCAGAGATGACCTAGGCGGCCCCTTGAATCCTGGCG
>CAZFFW010000360.1:0-4133 GCA_964518125.1 uncultured Porifericola sp. | reverse complement strand
ATTTCCGGCATTCTCTCACGGCTGAAGTCCAGAACATCACCGATGCCCGGGTCTATGACTTCCTGGGTGTACAGCGTCCTGGCAGGGCCTTTTATCTTAAACTCACCTCACAATTTTAAATAGATTAAATACCCACAAATAGTTAATTCAATGAAAGAGAAAGTCAACACAAAACCACTGAAGAGGTTCCAGGCTAAGCTAGCCTTATTGCTGTTCGCAGCATCTGCTTTGTTTTTTACAGCATGCGAGAAAGAGGATGATTTAAATCCGGACGAAAATGCTGCCGAATCCGCTATCCTGTTTAATTTCAGGACACAATCTCCGGCGGGAATCATCAATTATATGGGTGTGTATCCGGAAATACCTGCTAACCCTACAAGCTCGGAGGCTGTTGAACTTGGTGCTGGCTGGGGACACTCCGTTTTTGCCTATGGTGAACATCCTTATACCTGGGATGGAGATGCCTCTACGCTCACCAAATGGAATGTTAGCAAAACGGATCTGAGCGTATCAGAAGCCGATGTCATGAGTTTCGCATCCACAGGATTGAGCGGCCAGTTTTCACAACCGATGTTTTTATCTGAAACCAGAGCGCTTTTCTTCGCTCTATCTGAAGGGAAAGTGGTAGAATTTAACCCTACGGAAATGGCAATCACCCAAACGCATAATGTTACCCCTTTAACAATGCCGACAGGTGCCAGCTGGTTTGGTGAGTGGGAGGATTTTGAGCTGATTGGTAATAATGTGATTATTCCACTATGGTGGTATGCTGGTAATAACTGGGAAATCCCTAATAAAGCCCAGATGGCGGTTTTTGATATTACTACCAACCAGGTCACCTACCATGAAGACGATAGAATGTTAGCCAATTATGGTTTTGCCCCTGATTTACAAGACAATCAAACGAAGTATCTAAGGCCTGCTTTTGACAATATGTACGCTATCCACTATGGCGACCATACAAATTATAGCTCGCCCTCAACTGTCTTGAAAATAGGAGATGATGGTATGATTGACCC
This sequence comes from uncultured Porifericola sp., assembly GCA_964518125.1. Classification (GTDB taxonomy): domain Bacteria; phylum Bacteroidota; class Bacteroidia; order Cytophagales; family Cyclobacteriaceae; genus Catalinimonas. Next base: position 3,114 of record CAZFFW010000360.1, on the reverse strand, counting down.
CAATTTCGCTTTTGATGTAGCAGAAGCCATTCCGGGTGTCAAGGTTATTCATTCTGTTCCAATGGCTTTTGGTAATGACCTGATAGTTTTGGCAGAAGATGAAACTTACGAATATCCGGCTGACCCTGCCGACAGATGGGGTTCTTCTCCAACGAGTAAAGCATATAGAGTCAATATGGAAACCAAAGAGGTGGAGCTATTTACCGCTCTGGATGACTATAATCTTTGGTTGCCCCGCACCACCATAGATGGTGTCAACTATATTTGGGGTAGAACCGATCCTGAGGGTGTTCAGCACAGTTTCCTGATCAGGCAAAATGCCATTGACGACTATACGGAAGTATCTAAATTTGTAGGGGGTCAGATCGGTACCGTAGAAAAGTTGTGGTAATACACTTCACCTATTAATCTGTAGTATTTTCTAAAACCTCCGAAGCATGACCTGCTTTGGAGGTTTTTATCACTCTAGCAAAAAGCCATGGCGCTCAAAACAAAAACATGGTTTCGCATTCATAGCTTCACCGGTGTGATTACTGGTTTGTTACTCTTTTTTATCTGTTGGACAGGTACTTTTGCCGTCATCTCTCATGAGTTGGACTGGCTGGTAAATTCTGCCTTACAGTTAGAGCCACAAACAGAGAAAGGCAGCTGGGGAGAAATGGAAGAAGTGGTAAAAAAGGAATTTCCGGAAATTGAGATTGACTATTTGAAAAAACAGGAATATGCATACAGCCCTTACGTGGCGTATGCCTATTTTCCCGATCAATCCTACCGGGCTATTTACATCAATCCTTATACTCTGAAAGTAATTTATACAGATTACGGATTTGACATTGCTGTTTTTTTTCGGAATCTGCATTATAATCTATTCGCTATTGGCAACGAACATATTGGCTCTTACCTCGTCATGTTTTTTGGACTGGTGCTGTTCACCTCCTTCCTTTCTGCTTTATTTCTTTATAAGCGCTGGTGGACAAAATTTTTTCAGTTCAAACCCGGAAAGCAGGGCCGCGCCTTCTGGACACAGGTCCACAAGCTGGCTGGCGTATGGAGCTTCTGGTTTTTATTCCTTATCGCACTTACCGGTAGCTACTACCTGTATGAAAAATTTCAATGGGATACCGGCCTGCTGGGGCCTCAAAAACTAAATTATGTAGGAGATGAGAATTTTGGGGTAGTAGGCATTCCCGAACCGGAGTCAGACACTTCCCAAGCTTTCCTCCCGCTGGATTCTCTGATTCAGATTAGCGAGGAAAAATGGCCGGATCTTGACATCCACGCCATATTTTTTACCTGGCCACAGGAAGATCAGGGGTCCGTTTCTTTGCAGGGGCATGCCGGTTCTCTGCTCAGCAAAGCTTTTATACGAGAAAGAGGCAATCAGATCAACCTGGACCGACGTACCGGCGAAGTGCTTTTAAAAAGCAGTACTTCAGACCTTTCTCCCTACTGGATTGCTTCCAACGCTGCAGATCCGCTGCATTTTGGGTATTTCGGAGGGCTGACAAGCAAAATTATCTGGTTTGTTTTTGGCCTCGTCCTTTGCGGAATGATTCTTAGCGGCACTTATCTGCATATCAAAAAGTTGCATCAGAAAAACGGCCAGGCGCGCCATGGCTGGAGAGGAACCTGGTGGGCTATCGGTATTACATTGTGCATACTTATCGCGACGGTTCCTTACGGATTTGAAAGTGCCCGCTGGTATGGCCCGGTGGTAGATGGCGTGAGGCAACTACCGGATTTATATATTGGCGTAAAGCTCTTCATCATCGCCTGGACACTGCTTACCATCGCCATGATCCTGGCCTGGGTCCTGATGCTCAGGAAGTCGACGAAGCTACCAAAAGGCTTCGGCTACAACAATAACAGACCTACTGCAACAGGTGTTAGCGTACATCCGACCTCTCAAACAGAGAAAAAGCAGCCTCATTGATGATGAGGTTAGCGGGAGGTTTTTTTCCCATTTTCTGCTGGTCTTTAGGCTTTACACCTGAATTCATCAGACATCAGTTAGTAAATATAACAGGACCAGGAAACGGATGCCTTTACATACAGCTTCGCCCCAGCCTACTCCCTAAGAAGCAGGATATTTCCTTCCTCTATCAAATCAACAAGCTTGTTTTTTCCAAGGCAGGTTCACTAATTCAGATCGTATAAGTTTTATCTACACAACCCCTGTTTCTATAGACAATTCAGTAAAGGTCAACAAACCTATTGGTTTGGATCAGCCACAGAATTGCAGGACACTGTTCCTGACATAGGCGTTTGTTCAGTCATCTGTGATGAGCGCAGGCAACAATTTTTCAGGAATGCCAAATGCCTCTACCAGCCCAGGGGCTTCCTCTCTCAGTTCCCAACATAACTGGTCAACCTCTTTTCTGATCGCTTTCGTTTTGACACCCTCCATGTAGCCGTTTTCTAAATACCAGCCTTTATGTTGCTCAATCTGAGACAGGGCAAAAAGTTGGCATAGCCTGTTCAATATCCTCCGGCTCGTCTCATCCTCCACCTGCTGTATGGCTTCTAAAAACTGCTCCAGCATCACCCGTTCAATATAGGCGAAACCTACCTTGAGCATATGGTACTGGGTTTGGTTGAAGGCGTCAAAGGAGTCCATACCTTGATCAATATAATATTTGAAGCGCGTAGCAGCACTTTTCAGTATCCGCATCTCGCGGTAGCGGAAAGCCTTCAGATGAAATTCATGATCTAATAAATGCTCACTACTGGTTTCGCGTACGGCGATCGGGTTTTTCTCCGCTATATTGATCCGGGCTTTGTCAGCGATAAAATTGACCATCCCAAAAAAGTTAATATCGGCGAATTCTTTTTTGAACTCCGCCAGGCGGCTTTTGGCAACAAGCTGCATCAGCACAGTATTGTCCCCCTCAAAGGTGGTGTAAATTTCCGTATCGTTCTTTAAGCGATCAATCCTGTTCTCTGAGAGATAGCCTTTGCCTCCCAGCGCTTCCCGGCATTCCTGTAGGGTATGGGTAGTGTTCCAGGTGGACCAGGCTTTTAGCCCGGCAGCCAGTGCCTCCACTTCCTTCATATCGTCTTTGGTCCGGGAAAGAAAACGCTGGGTGAGATAGCGCAGCGCAAAATGGCCGGCAT
>CAZFFW010000359.1:0-4147 GCA_964518125.1 uncultured Porifericola sp. | reverse complement strand
GAACTAACCCAAACCGCCATTTCCAATAACGTGAACCTGTCTTTGAGCGGGGCAGGCAGCGAGAAATTTTCCTACTACATCTCCGGTGGCGTAGAAGACCAGGAGGGTATTCTGATCAACAGCAGACTCAGGCGATATTCTGCCAGGGCCAACATCAACCAGACTGCTTTGGATGGCCGCCTTAAAGTAGACTACAACTTCACCGGTGCCCGCACCGAAAACCTGAGGCCGGATAATAGTGCCATGGTGGTGGATATGCTGCAGCTGAACCCGACGATCCCCGTGCGTACCAACGGTGCCCCCACCTTACTGGATGGTATATTGAACCCCACCGTGCGCAATGACCTCTACCAGGACCGGGCCGATAATAACCGCATCCTGGCCAATATTTCTCCTTCTTTTGAGATTATCGACGGGCTTACTTATAAGCTAAACCTGGGCGTGGATTATTCTACTACCAGCCGGGATGTACAACTGGAACCTTACCGGCTTCTGGAAGGGCTGGAATTTGGTTCTTTGACGTCCATTTTTACCCGTAATGAGAACCAACTGGTAGAAAATACCCTGACCTATCAGCTGGAGCAAAATAAGCATAATATGACTTTCCTGGCTGGCCACTCGTACCAGCAGACCTTCGTCCACCAAAAATCTTTTGCCCTCTCCGGTTTTGCCATCAATGATGTAGAGCCTGTTTACCAGGACCAGACCAGTACCCAGGAACAACCAACGACGATGAATTCTTTTGCCATCAAAGATGAACTGCAGTCTTTTTTCGGTAGGTTGAACTATTCCTTTGACGGCAAATACCTGCTCACCGCCACCATGCGGGCTGATGGTTCCTCCAAATTTGGCGCAAACAACAAATATGGATACTTCCCTTCCTTTGCCCTGGGATGGAATATCAGCCGGGAAGATTTTATGTCAGCTTCCCCTTTTGATAACCTAAAGCTTCGTGCCAGCTGGGGACAGACCGGTAACCAGGAAATTCCCTCCAAAATTACCCAGTCCAGCTTCATTGAAAGCAGATCCAATAACGACACCTATCCCCTGGATCAGGATGCCACTACGCTGGATGATTACCCTTTTGGTACCATCTTCACCCGTCTGGCCAATCCTGATATTCAGTGGGAGGTATCTACCCAGACCAATATCGGTATTGATTTTGGCCTGTTTGAGTACCGCCTGTCTGGTACCGTGGATTACTTCACCAAAGTATCGGAGAATATCCTGCTGGAGGTGGTGCCGGCTGACCCTATCCAGCCTACCGCCACTTTCTGGACCAATGTGCCGGATATGGAAATCCGAAACACCGGTATAGAACTCGGCCTTGAATATACCGAAGACCTGCAGAGTGGCTTTTCTTACACCATCGGCGGAAACCTCACCTACATACAGAACGAGGTGGTGAACTCGCCTTTCGCGGTACTGACCACCGGTAGCGCGACTGGCGCCGGGCAAACCGGGGCCACTATCAACGGATATATCAACGGACAGCCGATCGGTGCCTTTTATATGAAGGAATTTGATGGTATAGGTCCCGACGGGCTGAACCGTTTCCGGGATACCAACGGCGATGACCAGGTGCTGGAAAACGACCGTACGGTAGTAGGTTCGGCCCTGCCTGACCTGATTTATGCCTTCAACCTGAACCTGCGCTATAAAGGCTTTGAATTGGGGGCAAATTTCAACGGCGTGGCCGGAAACCAGATATACAACCACACTACCATGTCAATTTTCAACCGGGGTAACCTGGCCTCCTCTTTCAATACCACTAACTTTGCGGTGCAATATCCCAATGAAGACATCACCAACTCCAATGAGGTATCTACCCGCTACCTGGAGGACGGAAGTTTTCTGAGGTTAAACAATGCTACGCTGTCTTATACGCTGCCGGTAGATAAGATGGGGCTTGATAACTGGATACAGAGTGTGCGTTTCTCCCTTACCGGCCAAAACCTCCTGGTCTTCACGGATTATTCCGGATTTGACCCTGAAGTCAATACCGGTGGCTCCATCGGCGGAATTCAAACCTTTGGGATAGACCGCTTCACCTATCCCACTGCCCGGACATTCTTACTGGGAGTAAATGTATCATTCTAAAAAATAAGTATCTCGTGAGAGCCAATATGGAAAGAGGATTTGGGATAATTTCAGGATTTCACGCAAATGAGGGTGACCTCCTGACTTACGCTGCTCACCTAAAATTTATAACAAGATGAAAAATAACATAATCATTTTTACCGTTTTTAGCCTCCTGTCTGTAGTCAGTTGGGGCTGTACCTCCCTGGAGGAAGAAGTACTGGATGAATCCCTGACCGGTTCAGGTCAGGCAGAAGTTGTCAGTGGGGCTATCGCTCCGGCCTACGGGCAGGTTTCCTGGACATGGAGGCATACTAATTACTACGGCTTGCAGCTAATCGCCGCAGACGAGGGAATACTGCCCTACCGTGGCGGAACCGACTGGTTTGACGGAGGCAAGTTCATGGCCATGCATCAGCACCAGATTACGCCCGGAAATGACCTGGTAGGTAGCTCCTGGAACGAACTGGCCAAAAACATATCCCGCACTATTCTGGCGATTGAGGTACTCCGGCCTTTGTCTCAGACCGGAGACCAGGAAGCTACTGAGGCCCTTTATGAAATGCGGGCACTCAGGGCCTACCTGAACATGCTGATGCTGGACAGCTGGGGTGTAGTCTTCGCCAAAGAAACTTCCAGCGAAATTTCTGAGGTACTCAGGAGGCAGGATGCGATTGATTACATTGAGAACGACCTACTGGCTGTGGTGGATGTAATCAATAATGATCGTGGCCCGGGCCGAATGACCCAAAGTGCCGTTTGGGGCCTGCTGTCCAGGCTGTACCTGAACGCTGCCGTTTATCGTGATCCCTACGGAACCCCCAATTTCACTACCGAGGATATGGACAAAGTGATTGAATACACGGGTAACATTATCAACTCCGGACAATATATGCTATCTCCTGAGTATTTTGACCTTTTCAATGATGATAACATCAGTAATCCAGAGATCATCTTCTCGCTCGACCAGAGAGGTGTACTGCAAAGAGAGCACAGCCGCTGGGCGTACTGGTCCATTGCCGGGGCGATGTTCCCCCGACCGGAACACCCCGGTGCTGACGGTACCGATGGCCCGGCCATTACTTCTGATTTTTATCAAACCTGGGTGGATGCCTACGGTGATGTTGATCCCGCAGAGGCTGATGCCAGGTTTTACCAGAAAAATACCCTTGTGCCGGATGAACTAATGGACCTTAGCGGCTTAAATACCCAGAATGATGAGGATCATTATTTCTGTGTGGCTCCGCTTGATTTTGAGATGGACAGGGGTATACTGCGTGGGGTACAGTGGGGACCCAGGAAAAACTCAGATGGTGAGTTTATCACCTGCGATGATGGGGTAAGGATCTACCCCGTAAAACAGATCAGAGGAAACGGCCCCGACAGAGATATCGGCTATGTGAACCATGTGATGCGGGTTGACTTCTCCAACGAGGGCAGGTTACATAACACAGGTTTCCGGGTTTCCAAGTACCAGTTCAGCCGCACTTCTCCCAATGGCAATAATTTCAGCAGCGTTGACCTGGTACTGTTGCGCCTGGCAGAAATATACCTGATGCGCGCTGAAGCCAAACTGAGAACCGGCGACGCAGCAGGCGCCCTGGCCGATGTCAATATCGTAAGGACCTCGAGAAATGCCCGCCCGGAGCAAACGCCCGCTCCCTTAGATGCTATTGACCTGGATATACTGTTCCGGGAGCGTGGATTTGAATTTTACTGGGAAGGGCTTAGAAGGGGAGATCAGATCCGTTTTGGCAAATATGAGGACAGCTGGACCGAAAAGACCAGTGCTGATGTAAACAAAAGGTTGTTTCCGATTCCTCAGAGTGCCATAGATGGCGCATCCAATGTAGAGGGATTCCTGGTACAGAACCAAGGGTACTAACAGGCACTAATAATCAAAATGTTCAATCAGAAGGCAGACCTAGGGGTTTGCCTTCTTTTTTTATCGACTAGCTCAAAATCTTCTAATTTGTCTGAATTTTTTTTACCAATGTATTGGTAAGTCTGCTTTACAGACAAGCTAACCAAAGTATTTTTTTCCTACGCAGTAATTTTTGAAAATACC
>CAZFFW010000358.1:0-4198 GCA_964518125.1 uncultured Porifericola sp. | reverse complement strand
GAGAAGACGATGAAGGGCATGTTCACATCGGCGGCCAGGGTGCTGCCGCAGCGGGTTCCGATTTAATGTCCGGGCTTACATCAGGGCTGGTGCTGACTCCCAGGGCGGCAGTGGATAGCACCAGTTACAAGGCACATCTCCTCCGGGTCATTAAACTTGTAGGCTGACACAGGAACTAAGTAGGAACAAATTTGGAAATAGCCCGTGTCACAGACACTGCTATTCATGTTTAGTTTTAAGTCTCCCTGCGGAAGACTTAAAAGAACGGAGGATTTTAACTTAGCTATTATTAAAGAATGTATCCAATCTCTTAACCCCTTGATCGAGCTGGCTAACCAACGAATCAATCAAAGAGCTGCTTAAAGAGCAGCTCCTAATTTACTTTTTAATTCATCTAAAGCTCCCTGATAGGCATCACACATCTTGGCATAATTTGGATCATTCCTGTCTTCATCTATCCAGGTTTGAAGTCCCTTGATGTACTCTTCGTATTTAGCTTCACTCCCACACCATTTAGCTATAGTAATTGCTTTTAGCACGTTTACAGGGTATTCTCCTCCTAAACCAATATTAATAATATTGTCGAAAGGATGCTGTAATACATAGTCGCCCAATCCTTCAATTGTGCTTCTGCTCTCGAAAAAGGGGATGATTTCTTTTAATACGAACTCTTGCAGCAATTTTCTATATGCTTCAAAACCGCTCACTTCTTCCAGAGTCAGCTTACGATACAATTTTGGGTCAGAAGCTGAATACGTCATTGTTCGAGTTATTAATTTATTGTATGGAAGATCATTCTGTTTAGCAATTGGTTTAATAAAAGATTCCAGCTTTGCGTGAGTCAAAAAAGCTCCAATGCTTTGTATGGATACCCCAATATCTGACAACCTAAAAGACATCATTAACGATTTTATCACATCGTCTCTTTTCGCAGATAGAACAGTCAATTCCGAATCAATTTGTGCTACTTCAAGCTCTGAACCCATAGCCTCCTTACACAAATCAGTCACATATTCGATTATATTTTGCTTACTTATCATCATTGAATTCCAATAAAGGCATTTGAGCCATCACCGTATATCTTATAAAAACTATTGAGCTGTATTTCTACTCCTTGCGCAATCCCGTCATTAGGAAGAGCCACACCATTAGCATCCACATCCTTTAATACACTCTTGACTGATAATGTTCCTCCAACTCCATTTTTTGCCAAAGCCTGACCGGAAGTAAGGTTTGTAGCCTGACTCAGCTTACTGTCCGTAACTACCATATCAACTATTCTGCCCCTTGAGTCATATTTCACAAAGACAGCATCAGCAATAAAATAATCCCCCTTCGCATTACATGGCGCTGTTTTGCCTGGCACGCAGAATTGAACTTGACTTAATACTTTTCGATCTGCTAAATCTGGAACAAGTTGATTGAGCTTTTTATAAGCATCACTAGAGTTGTCAAGTAGATCAGTCAATATTTTGCTTTCAAACTTTCTTCCTAAATCTGTTATCTCTCGAAAGAAAGTACTGCGCCCTACTTTGTCCAAAATATCATCTCCGCCCTGTTTAGCTATATCAATTGCATTACCAGAATCATTGATAATCTCATCATATAACTTAAAATAATCAGGGTCGGCAAGCTCATCTGCCAATCCAGAATACTTACTATCTCCTAATCTTCTAGCCAGATCATCAACCTTACTCGCATCCCAAGAATCGAGCTTAGACATGATGTTTAGCTTATCCGCATCAGTAGCGCTATTCAATGTTTTAGAAAGACCATTATCAAACAGTCGTTGAACATCTAATGCATTCCCATTTGGTAATTTTTTCGAACTTAATTTTGATACTCCTTCTAGAATATTAGTGTTTCTCTTGACAGCATCAGGAGCATTTTTAATTAGACTCCACGAGTCTACCAACCCCTCATTCCCTCTAAACAAATCAAAAACCTCATCACTGCCGTTTAGGAGGCTTCCCAGCTCTTTTAGCTGGTTGTCGGTCAAATTAACTGAATTTATTTTGCTTACCAAGCCTGCGGATTCATCAGCCTGGAGCTTTAGAAGCAGGTCGGGTGGGAAGTTTTCGCTAAACCGGGCGGGCAAGCCGGTCGGTAATGTTTTGGCTTTCAGCATAATTTTATACTGGCCGTCCACCTTTTTAAGCTGCTTTATTCCCGTTACGACTTCCCGGAAAACGGCAGCGTTGGATAAGGGAATCAAAATCGCTCCACCGTATATGGCCGCATTTACCGCATCGCCATAGTAGCCGGCATAGATGGCACCGAAAGCATCCCCAACAAAATCAAGACCCACCGGTGCCAACACAGCGCTCACGACATCAAAGGCCTGCAAGGTTTGATCATACACTATTTGATTCCGGCCAAGGACAAAAAGATCGTCGGCCGGTGAATCTGCCAGGTCAACCTCGCTGGCCATCAAGCCTTTGAAATAATGATATCGGTACCACTGGGCAAACTGGAGGCACACATCCAGCGATTGCACAGCGCCTTCTTTTAGTCCATGCTTCACCGGATTGAATGACTGTGCACGCTCATCGAAAGTCATCAGGGCTTGGTTGACGCGGTTAAAAGCCTCGGCCTGATGCGACTTCTGGCTGCTTCCGTTCTGTGCTAGTGCCTCTTTGAGGCTTTTTTGCTGCTTGAGTAAGTGGGCATAATCTTCAAGCCTTGAATCGGCAATAAACTCAAAACGGTATATTTCCTCATTTCCAATAACGTAGGCAGGACTTTTCCGAATGCCCAGATCGATGATCTCCCCCTGATGGGTGATGTAGATTGAACGGATCGACAGGGGCTTGGGCAGCTCTTTGTATAGGTGCAGGGTAAGGTCCTTTACATAACCGTTGCCATTGAAGTCGCGGGCTCTGAGTAAATAGTGTTGCCCTTTTTTGTGATGTTGGTACCGGCCAATCCAGTGCTGGCTATAGTTAAGGAGTTCCGATTTAATGTCCGGGCTTACATCAGGACTGGCACTGATTCCCAGGGCGGCGGTGGATAGAACCGGAGCATCCCATTGCACCCGGGGGTCGAGCAGAACCTCATACCTTAGAATGGATAGTAATACCACTTTCTTTCCATCGGTTTGGCTGAGGTTGCTTTGTTCGAAAACAGCCTCATTGAATTGTTGCTCTTGCTGCTGCATCTCCTGCACAAAGGCTTCCAGGTCTGTCGAGTAGGTTGGCAAGGCCGGTGTGATTAGTACAAAAAAACGGTAGTCTGTGTTCTGTGCCAGGAATGTGAGCTTTTCGTTTAGCAGTTGCTGCGTCTCCTCGGTGATATACCGCTCCTTAAAGAACTCCTCTGACCAGTCCATGACAAACGTTGCTGTACCTGTTTGCTGCACTAGGGCCTGTTCATTTTCGAGAAGCTGCTCATTGATAAGATGGACATACTTATCGACTTTTCGCAGAGTGTTCGCCTGAATACCAGAAACCCATATCAGCAATCCAACCGTCATCCAAAAGCCTGCGATTCTCTTCATCTTAGTTAGTCGTGTTATGGTCATTGATCTTCCGGGTTAATAACTCTTTAATATTTGATTCCTCGGCTTCTGCCGTTTCAGCTTTTAATTCTTCAACCAGGGTGAAAAAGTTATCCTCTCTCAATAATGAGTTCACATATTCATGCTTTTGCTGATTTGTAAGAATGGCTCTGCCTACTTTCTGTATGGCTTCAAGCTTTTTGATTTGGGCATTAATTTCAGATGTTGATTTGTAGGCCTGAAAGTCCTCGGCAGGCATCGATATAAGCACCTCGCTACGCAGCGAGACGTTCAGGGAACTGCCCGGACGCTTGTTGAGCGTGTTTACCCAGGCGTTGTTTATGGCTTCATGCTGCTCTTCCCAGTCAGTCTGCAACATTTGGGAATCTGCTTGAAGTGAATCCCTCAAGGCTATCAATATCCCTTTTACAGTTTTACCAAAGTCATCTAACTGGTCATCAGCCGGGCCTGCGTTTGGCTTATTTGTATTGCTGCCATTGCTTCCACCCCCCACCTTACTCACCCGCACCCTTTCGCCATCATCCTCCACGGTGGCGCGGTACACATTCCCCTCGCTGTCGGTCATCGTAAAGCCCCCCGCAGCACCGGCCATCACAAAACGCTCCACCTGGCCGGCGGGGCCGGTGATGCTGACCGTGTCGCCGGTGATGTTTATGCTTATGTCTTCGGGGTTGGTTATCG
>CAZFFW010000357.1:0-4226 GCA_964518125.1 uncultured Porifericola sp. | reverse complement strand
GGATAGGATGCATCATACTGGCCCGTTATAACTCCAGCCGTTTACACGGAAAAGCACTGCGGAAAATCGGTGGCAAAGCACTGCTGCACCGGATACATGATACCCTGCGGGATATCTTCCCTGATTGTCAGTTGGTAGTGGCTACTTCTGAGGAAGAAAGCGACAAGCCCATTGCCGAATATTGTGAGGAGCATCAGATCAACTGCTTTCGCGGCAGCCTCAACCATGTAGCCGAACGCTTTTACCGCTGTGCTATGGCTTATGACCTGGATTATGCCTTTCGGATCAATGGTGATAATCTGTTTGTAGCTACCGACTGCGTACAGGAGATGATGGAGGCCGTCCGGCAGGATACTTCACTGGATTTTCTCAGCAATGTCAAAGACCGTACTTTTCCTTTTGGCATGAGTGTGGAACTGTTGAAAATTCATTTTTATGAAAAAGTGCTGGAAAAAATCGGTAAAGACGCCCGCTACCAGGAACATGTGACGCTTTACCTGTATGAGCATGAGGCGCTCGGTAAAAGAAAGTATTTTTACAACGAAAAATATCCGGAGGCCAAAGGCGCCCATCTGGCCATAGATACGCCTGAGGATTTTGAAATCGCACGCCGGATGCTGGAAAAAATGCCAGACTATCGGCCGTTGCCCGCGCTTAACGAACTGATACACTATTATGAAGCAGCAAAAAATGAATATACAGTCTCCCTGGAAAGGTAAGCACGGGCCCCTGCTGATCGCCGAGATCGGGGGGAACCACGAAGGCAATTTTGACTATGCCCTGCGCCTGACCAAACTGGCCATTGCTGCCGATGTGGATTACATCAAGTTCCAGATGTACAGCGGTGATTCGCTGGTAAGTCGGCTGGAAGGAGCACAGCGCAATGCCCATTTTAAGAAATTTGAGCTCTCTCAGGAAAAATACATTCAACTGGCCGAAATGTGCCGTGAAGCCAATGTTGGTTTTATGGCCTCCGTCTGGAACACAGAATACATTAGCTGGATTGACCAGTACATGCCTATCTATAAAATTGGGTCCGGCGACATGACGGCTTACCCGGTAATCCGCGAAATCGTCAAAACCGGCAAGCCCATTATCATTTCTACCGGCCTGGCCAACCTTCAGGAAGTGCTGGAAACTGTAGAATTTGTACAAGGTCTGGACGCCCGCTACCATGATCCCGGTATGCTGGCACTGCTGCAGTGTACCTCCATGTATCCCATTGCTTTTGAAGATGCCAATCTCTCAGTAATGGATCTGCTGCGAAAGACCACTGGCCTGAGTGTAGGATATTCTGACCACACCGAGGGCTCCCTGGCCCTGGAAGTAGCGGTGGCGATGGGTGCCGAAATCCTGGAATTTCACTTCACAGACAGTAGAGAGGGCAAAACATTTCGGGATCATAAGGTATCATTAACCAAAGACGAAGTACTTTTGCTGGAGCAGAAAATCGGTCAAATACAGGCATTGAAGGGAAATGCTTTAAAAAAACCGCTGGAGGTAGAAGCCGAACACCGGGTAAGCTTCAGAAGGGCAATATACCCGGCCCGGGACCTGAAAGCCGGAACGATCCTAAAGCCCGAAGACCTGGTCACACTAAGGCCCAACCACGGTTTAGATGCCCGGGAATTTGATCAGGTAGTCGGGAAAAAACTGAAAACTGATGTGAAAATGCATCAGAAAATGGAATGGAATATCCTGGAATGATGGAAAGACAGACAGAAAAATTCAGATGTTATCTCTGTGGTTCAACTGAACAGCAACTGATAGCGGAGGTAAACCAAAGACCTGAGGGAGAAACCGATTATGCCATCCCTGCTGAGGATTATCATCGGGTCATTACGCAGTGTTTGCAATGCTCTGTATACAACAACCAACACCAGCTGCTGGACGAGGATATGTATAGCGGTGACTACAACGCCAGCATTCGTCAGACGACCAGCCTGGGCAGTATACAGCAGCGTTATGAAAAGGTCATGAACCTGCCCGCAGGAAAATCAGATAACCGACAGAGGGTCAGCCGTATTGCCGAATACTTCACCCAAACTGGCAGAAATCTGCGTGATGCTGATGTGCTTGACGTAGGCAGCGGCACCTGTGTTTTTTTGGGTGCATTAAAAGACCAGGTGCACCAGACTGCCTGTATTGACCCTGATCCGCTGGCAATAGAACATGCCAAAAAATATGTGGGAGTCGGCGTAGCACATCAGGGTACCCTGGCTGATTTTCCCTTAAACCACCGTTTTGACCTGATAACCTTTAACAAGGTATTGGAGCATGTCAAAAATCCGGTAGGAATGCTCTCCAAGGCTGCTGATTTACTGAAAGATAACGGGCTGATATATGTAGAGCTTCCCGAAGGAAAACGTGCGGTGGAAAAAGGCATTGCCACCCAACGGCAGGAATTCTTTGTGGAACACTATACGATATACCATGAGGACGCTTACCTTGCGCTTTGTGAGAAAGCTGGTTACGAGTGTACGCACCTCCGGGTCATCACGGAGGCCAGTGGTAAACTGACCATATACGGATTCCTGAACAGACGATAGGCTATGAAAAACGATGTGCTGGTAACGGTCTACATTACCAATTACAACTACGGTAAATTCCTCGCACAAGCGGTAGAAAGTGTGCTGAACCAATCACTGGATGATTTTGAAATTGTCATCATAGACGATGGTTCAACGGATAATTCCCGGGAAGTCATAGAGAAATATGCTGCACATCCAAAGATTAAAGTCATATTCCAGAAGAACAAGGGGCTGAATGTCACCAACAATATAGCACTACGGGTAGCCAGGGGAAAGTACATCATGCGGCTGGATGCTGATGATTTCCTGGATCACCACGCGCTCCTCGTGATGTCCAACATGCTGGAGAAAGATCCTGAACTGGGACTGGTTTTTCCTGACTACTACATCACTGATGAGGCAGGAAACCCTGTTTCTATTCATAAGCGGCATAACTTTGAAAAGGATGTGTCGCTGCTGGACCAGGCCGCCCACGGAGCCTGTACCATGATCAGGGTAGCATTTTTGAGAGAACTGGGAGGCTATAGCGAAGATTACAGTTGTCAGGATGGTTATGAACTGTGGGTCAAATTCACGGCACACCATAAGGTCTCCAACATTAGTACCCCTCTCTTTTATTACCGGCAACATGGCAGTAATTTGACCAAGAATGAAAGCCGCATCCTGACTACCAGGGCCAGTATCAACCGGGATTACATCAGCTATGACAGAGACAAGCTGAATTCACTGGCAATCATTCCTGTACGGGATGCCAATGCGGTCAACAATCAACTGGCTTTTACGAAGCTGGATGAGCAGAATTTTCTGGAGCATAAAATCAGGCAGGCACTCGGAGCGGATAATATCAGACAGCTTGTAGTCAGTTCACCTGACCCCAAAGTTGAGGAGTTCGTCAATGACAAGTTTGGGCATGAAGGGGTCCTGTTTATCAGCCGCCCGCAGGAACAAGCCCGACTGAATGTAGGGCTGGTAGAAACTGTCAGGCACATTCTTTCCCATAAAACTATCCAACAACTGGACCCTTCCTCCATTGCGATACTGTCCATTGAATTCCCATTTGTTGGTTCAGAAATCCTGGATGATGCTATCAACACCCTGTTTCTGTTCAATTCTGATTCACTAATCAGTGTCAGACCGGATACACATTCCTTTTTCCAGCATCATGGGCACGGCATGCAGCCGATCCTGAACCAGGACAAATTTACCAAGCTGGAGAGAGAAGCCCTTTACAAATATACCGGAGGTATATCGGTGACCAAAGCCAGTGTTTTCAGAGAGCATTCCCAGTTTATTACCGGAAAAGTTGGCCACATCGTAATAGACCAGCAGGCCAGCCTGGGAGTTTTTAGTGAATATGACCTGAAACTATGTCGTTTACTGTTGCAAGACTTGAAAGCGGAAGAAAGAACATAAGGACATGCCGAATTTATCAAATCAGCATATACTAGTCACCGGGGGGACCGGCTCATTTGGTCAGGCCCTGGTCGCTCTTTTTCAGGCCTCCTTTCCTGACATCCGTTCAGTCACTGTTTTCTCAAGGGATGAATACAAACAGTACCAGATGCGCAAGGCGATTGCTGCAGCGAAGGATTCCGGAATAAAATTTATTTTAGGCGATATCCGGGATCAGCAGGCACTGAGCGAAGCCTGTGAAGGTATGGATGTGATCATCCACGCTGCCGCACTTAAACAAAA
>CAZFFW010000356.1:0-4244 GCA_964518125.1 uncultured Porifericola sp. | reverse complement strand
CGCACTTTGGAGGGTGTGGCAAAGCCCTGTAATCCATAAAGCCAGCCATCCGGCCCCCAGTGAAAGCTGTTGAGGGTTTCGTGGCGGTCGCGAATGCCCCAGCCGGTGAGCCGTACTTCAATGTCATCCATATCGGCTTTATCGTCGCCATCGCGGTCGGGCACAAAGAGCAGGTTGGGCGGCGCTCCCAGAAAAAGGCCATCAAAACCTACTGCCAGGGCAGAGGGAAAAGCGATACCTTCCATGAACACTTTGCGTGTGTCAGCTTTTCCATCCTTATCAGTATCTTCCAGGATGAGTATGCGGCTCTGCCCGTTATTGGAAAACCCGCTGCCCCGCGATTCATAATCCAGGTTTTCGGCGATCCACAGCCGGCCTTTGTCGTCCCAGCAGAAAGCCATAGGCTGTGACATCATCGGCTCCGAGGCCCAGACATTCACCTCAAAACCCTCCTGGATGGTCATACTTTCAATAGCTTCATCTGGCGTCAGAAATTTTGCCTGTCTGCCTTCCTCCTGGGCGATTCTCCACAATGAGGCCGTGGAATACATGGACGCGCCACCTTGGTATTCTTCCCAGAGATCAGTGAGTTCAAGATCATCCAGTTCACCGCTATAAACTACCAACTGATGTTTAATCGTTTCCGTTTCTCCCTTTGGGATGGACCAGTCACCCATGCGGGCCCGTGCCGGACCTACGCCGAACTGACCGTCTACCCGCCAGGTCTGGGGAAAGCCTTCATTATCGGGATGATCAAAGATGGCGATGTGGGCAAAATCATCACGACCTTTTAGCTGCATACCTACATCCAGCCACATTGCCCGTTGACCTTCGGCTTTTTCGTTGCGCTGCCTCGCGGCATTGACCACCTCAGCCTGCATCCCTTCCTGCCATGGCATGCGCAGGAATAGTCCGCCGTAGTCGTACTTGCCGATAGTCACTTCCTGCAGTGCTTTACCCTGCCATTCCAGGTCCAGCAGATATTTGCCGTCCTTTGCGCGCAAGCTCCAGGTCTGGGTTTCTTCCAGCAGTGGATCTCCCGCCTCATCCAGCAGGTGGTATTTTGTCTGCCACTTTACGCTTTTTCCTTCGGCCTGCAGCACTTCTGCGCTTACTTTCTGCCAGTAGTCACCTTCAGGATGATGAAAATAGTCGCGGCCGTTGACCTGGGTAAAGCCCCAGTACAGGCCGGTCTGGTGCTTATGGTGGCCAGGGCTATATTCGGTAAGTACGCTTTGTCCGTCAGGAGAGTGAATGGGGTGCAGGTAGGGACGAAAATCTTCTTTTGCCTGCTGCACCAGCACCGGTTCCGTACTACCCTCGCGGTAGACGGAAATGGAAGCTTCGTCAGCATCTGCTTCAACCCGAAATCCGGTGGACTCCACAGTGGATGTGTCTGAACCTGCCGTATCAGAATTTGGTGTGCTGCAGCCAGCGAAAAGAAGCAATAGGTAAATCAGGCCGAAGGTTGCAGTAGTGATTCTGGTCATTGTGCTAAGGTCGTTGTATGAATAATGACCTTTAAGATAGACGAATTCTCAGTAATTGGAAAGGTAAAAAATTGTCAATGCCCGTGTTTTTTCTTTTATATACCCTAAAATTAACTGAAAAATAGTATATTATTTTTCAATTTTAACAATGCATCAGACCTATGTCTAAGTCATCTCTTCATCAAAGTGTAATTGCAGCTATCCTTACAGGCTTGCTGGCCTGCTCTCCCGAACCAGTACCTACAAGCGATGAAGGCCCCTCTCCCCCTAAAACACCTGCAGAAGAACTGGCTAGTTTCCGGATAGAGCCTGGTCTTAAGATACAACTGGTAGCTTCCGAGCCGATGGTGCAGGACCCGGTGGTGATTCAGTTTGATCCGGATGGCCGGCTATGGGTGGTAGAGATGCGTGGCTTTATGCCCAATATTGAGGCTGAAGGTGAAGATGAACCGGTAGGCCGTGTATCGGTACTGGAAGATACCGACGGCGATGGTGAAATGGATAAAAGCACCATTTACCTGGATAGCCTCATCATGCCGAGGGCCCTGGCACTGCTGGATGGAGGGGCTCTGGTAGCAGAAAACCAGGCGCTCTGGATGACTGAAGATCTGGACGGTGACCTGAAAGCTGATAGCAAAACGCTCATTGACCCTGACTATGCTGGTTCTGCCCTGCCCGAACATTCCGGCAACGGGCTCCTGAGGGCGGCAGATAATTGGTATTACAATGCCAAATCCCGTCTGCGATACCGGCTGGAGGATGGGCAGTGGATACGCGACAGTACCGAGTTTCGCGGTCAGTGGGGTATCAGCCAGGACGACCAGGGCCGGCTGTATTATAATTACAACTGGTCTCAATTGCATGCCGACCTGGTGCCGCCTAACTATCTTTCCAGAAATGCAAACCATGTGGCAACCACCGGTATCGACCATGGCCTGACGGTGGAGCGGCGCATTTATCCCATCCGTCCAAACCCGGCCATTAACCGGGGCTATATACCGGGTACGTTGGACGAGGATGGTAAACTGCTGGAATTTACTTCTGCCTGTTCTCCCTTCTACTACCGGGGCACCGCCCTCTCAGGGGAATTTTATGGTAATGTCTTCGTATGCGAACCTTCCGGCAACCTGGTGAAGCGTAATGTGGTGAAAGAAGCAGGACTCCAACTCAGCGCCTATGACCCGCATCCCGGCACAGAATTTCTCGCTTCTACAGATGAGCGCTTTCGTCCGGTGAGCATTACCTCAGGACCGGATGGCGCGCTCTATATAGCTGATATGTACCGCGGGCTGGTGCAGCATGGCAAGTACATCACACCCTACCTCAAGGAAAAAACCATTGAACGCAAGCTGGTGCTTCCCATCAACCGGGGGCGTATCTGGCGCATCGTGCCGGAAGACTGGGAGCCGCAGCGGCCCGGGAGACTTTCTGAAGCCTCTGCCGAAAAACTTGTTTCCCTACTCTCCCACCCCGATGGCTGGTACCGGGATATGGCGCAGCGTCTTTTGGTAGAGCGAAAGCCAGTAGGTGCTGTGAGGCTGTTAGGCGATCTTGCTGAAAATGAGGAACATAACCTGGGCCGTTTTCATGCCCTCTGGACGCTGGAAGGGATGCGCAAAATTAACTCGGATTTGCTGCTCAGATTACTATCCGACCCTGATCCACTGGTCAGCGCTACTGCCCTCAGGCTGCTGGAGCCAATAGCCGCTCAATCTCCGGGCATCAGGCAAAGGTTGGAAGAAATTCTGCCAAAAATCGCACGCAGGGCTACGGAAGAGATGGTCCTACAAATGGCCCTTTCCGCTGAGGTTTTAGACCAAAAAACTGCCTATCCCCTACTGGCTGAAATCGCAGATAAACACGGAAACTCAGCCCTCATCCGGGATGCGGTGCTCAGCAGCCTGCACGCTCAGGAGTTCCCTTTCCTGCAAGCACTTTGGAATTCTACGGACTGGAAGCAGGAAACACCTTCACAGGCTATTTTCCTGGAAATGCTGACCAGTGCGGTCATCCGCAACCGTGATCCAGCTCAACTGACAGCCCTGCTAGACATGCTGAATGTAGATGAAAATGAATTTGGCTGGCGGCAAAAAGCCTTACTCACCTCCCTTTCTATCCAGGGGCGACAGGCAAAAACGAAACCTATCACACTGGCAGCCGCCCCGGAAGTGCTGCAACAAAATGATAATTCCAATTTTGCGGTGCTGGCTTCCCTTTTTGAATGGCCTGGGCATACAATTAATAAATCCGAGGCAGTGCAGAAAAACCAGCTTACCGATGAAGAACAGCAGCAATTTGCCCTGGGCCGGCAGCACTACCTGACCACCTGCTCCGGCTGTCATGGTACGGACGGTGCCGGCCTCAATCGCTTTGCCCCTCCCCTGGCAGGTTCTGAGTGGGTTTTGGGCAATGATAAGCAATTAGCCCTGATCATTCTTCACGGTATGGAAGGTCCGCTGGAAGTAGCAGGCAAAATCTATGATGCGCCTGAAATTCTACCGGTAATGCCTGCCCATACTACGCTAGATGACGCGGCAATTGCCTCCATTATGACCTACATCCGTAACGAATGGGGCAATGTGGCCAGCCCGGTCAGCCGACGGCTGGTAGGCAAAACCAGGCTCACTTCGCAGGGAAGGGTGATGCCCTGGAAGGTAGATGAACTGGCAGCCTATGTGCTGGAAAACCAGGAAGCAACTGAAGATTAAGCAGTTGCCGTTTGACATTTAACCGGGATTTTTTGACTTTGAGACA
>CAZFFW010000355.1:0-4248 GCA_964518125.1 uncultured Porifericola sp. | reverse complement strand
GATGGTCATTCCGGCCATACCGGATCCGATGACGATTACATCATATTTTTTCATGAGCAACAGCTATTTTTTCCACCTTCCTGAATCGGAGGACAGGCGACTGTCCCATAAGAGCAATATACACAGCAATCACCATCTTTGGGCTTGATCACTTCTTTGCAATTTTCACATTCGTAGAAGTATTGGCATGCGTCCGTAGGCATGATTTCATCTTTCTTATGCCCACAGTTTGGGCAGGTGATGGTGGATTGTAATACGATTTCTTTCTCCATTTCAATATTAAATAAGGTCTATTTGTAACTTTCTGAAACTGCAAAAAGTGAACTGCTGAATTGTCTCAAAGGGAGTTTTATGATTAACCGTTATGCATTTTAATTTCTCAAAAAATCTCTGAAGGAGAGCTGTCATTGTTGATTCTGAGTATTGTTTGATTTTAATCCCACTGCACTTCTGTGGGCCTTCTTCTGAAAAGGTGCCCAGCACAAGTATTCCGTCTGGCTTTATACTTCTTTGGGCATTTTCTAAATAGCTCTCAATTTCTTGTTCTTCCGTTAGAAAATGGAAGGCTGCACGATCATGCCAGAAGTCGTATTGTTCTGTTGCTACAAAAGTTGCAGCATCTGCCACTATCCATTTCACTTTATTGGCAAGATCACCAAGTCTCTGCCTTGCTCGTTTAAGTGCTGATTCAGAAATATCAAGAACTGTAATGTTCTGATAACCCAAATCAATCAGATGATCTACCAGTAAACTGTCCCCACCCCCAACATCTATGATTTTAGCATCTTTAGGTATATTAAACTGCTTTAAGAAACTCAAAGAGGTTTTAGGGGTTGGTTGATACCAGCTTACTTCTTCCAATTGTTTTGATTGATAAATGTCCTCCCAATGTTTTTGCCTGTCAAAACTTCCCATTATTCCTTAATTTTGTTTTTTACTACTTTGTATCCGGTCTTATTGATCGTTTCTATGATTTTGTCTTTTTCTACTTTATCCGGATCATATTTGACAATGGCATTACCCATCTCGTAGGATGTTTTTACCTCTTTCACTCCGGCAAGTTCACCGACTGCATGAGTCACGTGAGACTCACATCCCGAGCACGTCATCCCTTTGACGGGTAATTCTATGGTTTGAAATTCTACTGTTTGGAAAATATCAGATTGTCCCCGCCAATCGCTTATTTTTGAATCTAACACGGTATATCCTGTGCTATTGATCGCCTCCGTAATTTTGTCTAAACCGACTATTGATGCATTGTATTTTACCTGAGAGCTGGCGTCCCTATAGGATACAGATACTTCTTGTACACCATTTAAAGAGGATACCGCGTGCTTTACAGGCTCCTCACAGCCTGTACAGGTCATTCCTTTGATTTTGAAATCGGCTAACTTGATTTGCGTCTGATCATTATCGGCAATAACACTAGTACTGTCATTTTTCGGATAGAATATATGCGAATAGGTAGGAAAAGCGAGCATCAGGGCCGCAAACACTGTAACTATTCCCAGGAACTTCTTTGATTGCCAGAATGAAGGTTCTTCGTCTGTTTCACAAGCACAGTCAATTTCTTCTTGTCCCGAGAGCTTTCGGGATGGCTTGAGTTTCTGATACCACGCAAACCCTAGTATACCAATTGTCAGCACAATTAAGTACGGCCTGAAAGGTTCCATCCAGGAAAAAGTGGCTGCAATACCACCAATTCCTGCCAACAGCGAAAATACTGGGGTAATACAACACAGAGAAGCCACTATAGCAGCCAGCAATCCGGCACCCGCGCTTTTGGTTGACATCGCAGACTGTTTGGAATGTTGGTTACTTGTATTCATGACACAGTAGATTTTTGTTCTGTTATTGCAAGGCTGTCTAAAATGGGATTGATTACCTTCAGGTTCTCTTTGTGAAGTGAATAGAATACGGTTTGTCCTACTTTTTCGCTCACCACAAGTCCTCCCTCACGCAGTTTTTTCAAATGCTGCGAAATGGCTGGTACGGTCATACCCAAAATGTCACTTAGATCACAAGGGCACAGTTGGGATTCCTTGCTGAGCAGATAAAGGATTTTAAGCCGGACTTCATTGCCTGACAGGCTCAAGGCCCTGGCTATGTTGGCAATGGTCGGCTCCACCCGGTCTATTTCGGTTTTGCATTGCTGGATTTGTGCTACATCAGCAAATACCCGGATACATGATTTAGTCATACTTCTATTATTTAAGCAGTTACTTAAATAACGAAGGCAAGAAATAAAAGTTTAAGCAAATGCTTAAATACATTAAAGTTATTGTCAATGCACTTTCATATGCCCATTCAATGCCTTTTGGGAGTGAAAGACTCGATCGCACTTTATACAATTGAAATCATGTTTACTTTGCCCGTTTACTGAATGGGAATTTGCCCTGTAAACAGGCTTCTTTCTGGCTGATCGCTGGTTTTCGGCTACTTTCCCCACAAATAGCTCGGCATAGCTGTAGCCGGTAAACGCCAGCACTCCGGCCAGGAAGATTTTCGTGAATGCAATGATAAGGTCTGGATCAACAAAGGAAAAGGGATTATAATACAGTAGGTTGATGATAAAGACAAAGAGAGCGTAAAGCGCAGGCTTTCGTTTGATTACGTGGATGGTGAATACCAAAATGGTCAAGTCAAAGCTGATAGCATAGAAAAGTGCATAGATATTCTTCCAGAGTTGGTTGCCTTCAAAAGGTGATACATTGTAAAATAACTGATGCGAATGCATGATCATGGGAATGGTTCCGGCAATCACCACGATGAAGATAAATTTTCTAGAGTAGAGAAAAGCTTCAAATCGCTCAAACGCTCCCGTTTTTCTAATTTCTTCCATTGTCTTCAAGTTTTACACACCACATCAAGAGTCGGTCCAGTCATACATATTTGGCTAAACTCTTGCACCTCTTTTGAACCGTGCCAGCTCATTGCCATTAACTTTATTTTCATAGATAATGGCGGTTTCCCATTGTCCTTTGAATGTCTCCATCAGCATTTTCTCCAGTCTGCGCATGCCCAAGGCCTGATTAGCTTTTGCCCTTTGGTGCGTTTTGTCCAGCGAATAGAAGGTACGAACATTGCCATCGTAGAACCAGACAATGCATTTGGAAAGGGCTTCCCGCTGCAGGCGTTCACTAAGCATGGTGTTTACGTTTGAGGTCTTGCAAGTGTAAACAACGGTGTAAACATTGCTGATAGGCTTGATTCAATGATTCATCCCGGTATTTGGCCAGCCTTTTCTGCTGGATGCGGAAGAGTTGTAAACGTGTCTTTTCCAGGAAGCGGCCTTTGTCCTGTTCATGTTGCTGCCATTCGGTTTTGACTTGCTGTAGCAAGAGCTGGTTGCGGATTTCCAGCTTGAGTGTTTCTTGCTTTACATACCATTGCCAGGTCTTTTTGAAACCATTCCGATCGTTACTGGGATGGAAGTAAATGTGAGGTTTGGGAATCCAGTGGCCAGGACTTCTGGCCAGCCAGCGCGCCACCATATTGATACGGTTATAAGCCGTTTCCTGGTAGTTCAGCCAGTCTTTTTCACTGGCTTGCCATTGTAACTTTCCATAGACAGATTCCCAGATCAGATTGAGAATTTCCCGTTCTTCAGGTTCGGAAAGTAGCAAATCAGGATAGAGCACTTTTCGGGCATAAGCCCAGAACTGACGTATCAGGGTAAGTAAGAAAATGCGCCCCGCCCCCAGCTTTTGTTCCTGTTTTTCAGCTTTACAAGGCTTTTCAGGAGCTTTTTCTTGCCGTTTTGAGGCAGGGTCAGCATTTTCCTCCGTGTTCTTGTCTTGTTCATGTCCTGTTCCTTTGGCTTTGCCACTCTTGTGATCCCGCCTATGCGGGAGAACGCCATATTCCTGATCATGGTCTTTTTCAGTAGTTACTGACTTACCAACATTGCTATTATTATTTTCTTGTTCCTGTTGTTCATGAACTAAAGGGTGAAAATTTTTCGCTTTTTCGTAAAAAAGAGAGGCTACTTCTCCGATTTTCACCACGTTATCCCCACAGGTAGTTGATAACTTTGCCATTCCTAAAACTTCAGGGTTAAGCCAGATCTCTACGCCTCCCTGGCCGCAGTGTTGTTCTTTAATGATAAAACCGGCATTCATGAGCCGTTCCCGGTGATTAATAATAGTGCGCTTCGTGCAGCCTTTACATTTGGCCATGCTTTCGTTGTAGGTGTTGAAACCCGGAAGATTTTCAGCATCAAGATTGTCAATCTGTGCCGCTTTATTG
>CAZFFW010000354.1:0-4296 GCA_964518125.1 uncultured Porifericola sp. | reverse complement strand
AGCTCGAAGTAGTACAGCCCTCTCAGGAACCTTGCTTCTGCTCTCAGAGGCGCCTTGGCTTCTTCTGATAATGCTTCAGAAGCCTCCAGGTTTCTCAGGAAGATATTGGCACGGGAGATACCTTCGTAGCTACCGTTCCATTTGTTATCACCCAGTGCATCATTGGGTAGTTGCTCATGACGGGCATAGGGAGTAATGGTGTTGAAGTCACCGGCATCAGAGCCTTTGTTGGCGTCTCCGCCACGGATACTTCCCCACAGCCAGTTGGCCTGTCCGCTGAACCATCCAAGGTTAGTATCACCGTTTAGGGCAGCATATACACCTATCAGCAGGCCATTAAGGCCGTCAGCAGTCAGCAGTTGGGATTCAGAGACCTGCCCCGTTACCGGGACCTCCAGAAATTCATCTTCATTACAGCCTACGGCATTCAGGGAGAGCCCCGCCATCAGGATGTAAGTGAACTTTCTTTTAAATATGTTTTTCATAATACTGTTTATTTCATACAATTTTAAAAACCTAAGTTTACGCCAACGTTAAATCCTCTGGTTACAGGAGGGTTACCGCCGGTATCCAGACCGAAAGATGTATCAGCTGCACCACCTACTCCCGGATCCAGTCCTGAGTAATTAGAGATGGTAAACAGGTTAGTGGCCTGCAGGAATACCCTCGCTCTGTTGATACCGATCTGCTCCAGCATAGACTGAGGGAAGCGGTAAGCAATCTGCAGGTTGGTAAGTCTGGCATATCCACCATCCTCTACATAGTAAGAGTTTGACTGGGTGTTGGTGCTGAAGTTGGATATGTTTTCGTAGATAGGCACTGTGTTGCCACCATTACCACCAAGTTCTGCAGGAATGAAAGAATCTTTTACATTCACACCTTTAGCAGCACCGGTGAAGGAAGGATAGAAGTCAGTCCACCATTTTCCGAAGTTATAGTTTTCAAAACCAAGCTGGGTGAACAGGTAGGTTTCCAGTTCCCAGTTTTTGTAGGTCAGTCTTACGTTTATACCACCTGAGAAATCAGGGACAGGATCACCAAGGTAAGTTCTGTCATCAGGCGTGATTTCACCGTCACCGTTGATATCTTCATATCTGAAACGACCTACACCAGCGCCAAGTTGTTCAGGTGCTGCATCGACTTCTTCTTCGTTCTGGAAAAGTCCCGCTACCTGGTAGCCGAAGAAAGAAGACATCGGACGACCGGGCTGGTTACGGATCACATTACCAAAGCGAGTACCCCCTGTTTCAAAGAAAGGAACATTGGGCGCAATGGCTACAATCTCATTTCTCAGGAAACTGGCATTGGCAGTCAGTTCCAGGTTCAGGTCAGTCGCCAGCTCAGTACGGGTGATAACCTGAATGTCAACACCCTCATTCCGCATATCCGCAATGTTTACCGCAGGAGGGCTGGCCTGAGGACCATTAACAGCAGGGAGAGGCAATTGGAATAAAAGATCTTCAGTATCCTTTCTCCACAGGTCAAGTACAATGTCCAGTTTACCACCGAAGAATGAACCGTCAAATCCAATATTAGAAGTGATGGCAGTTTCCCATCTTGCGAAGGGGTTACCTACACGGTTACGGAAGAAACCTTCAGCTACGCTTCCGTTTGATCCGTTGATATCGTAAAATGAGCGGGCCAGGTTAGCTGCAAAAAGGCTGAACTGGTTGTTAGGGTCTACGTTGTTGGAGTTACCCATTTCTCCCCATCCACCGCGAACTTTCAGGTCATCTATGAAGGTGACACCTGCCATGAAATCTTCTTCAGAAATTCTCCATGCTGCTGAGAAGGCAGGGAAGATACCAAAACGGTTTTCAGCACCGAAGCGGGAAGATCCGTCTCTCCTGATTACACCATTGATGATGTACTTATCGTTGTAGATATACTTGGCACTACCAAAGTAGGAGAAGAAGTTCACACCTCTTACGTAGCCACTATTCACAATCCGGTTTTGGGTTACTGACAGGTTGATATAGTTGGGGTCAGAGAAAGAAGGGTTCTGACCTGTACCACTCATAAACCTACCGGTACCAGTATTCAGCGCTTCCACACCTGCCAGTGCACTTACTGTGTGGCGGTTGAAAGTTTTGTTGTAGCTAAGTGTGTTGGTAAATGTCCAGTTAAGGAAGGCACTGGCATTTTCTCCGTAGTTAAAAGTGGAGTTGTTTTCAGAGTTTTCGTACTGGGGAGGGCCATAGAAGTTGCTGTATGCATTGCTGTATCCACCACCCAGGCTACTCCTGAAGGTCATTCCTTCCAGTAGGTCTACTTCGCCATATACGTTTCCAAAGCCCAGGATAGAATAAGATGTGTTATCTCCGATTCTGTCACGGTTGGCAACGGGGTTCCGCGGGTTGTTAAAGCCAGAAGCCGCAGTACCTGCATAACCACCAAACTCATCGTACACAGGAATAATAGAAGGCATACGGAAAGCCTGCAGGAAGTCTGTCTCCTGACCAGCTGCACCAATTCCACCATTGCCACCGATCAGTCCTAATACTGAGTAATAAGTAGCCTGGAAGTTCTGGCCGATGCGAACTTTGTTGGTGATATTGTGATCAGAGTTGATCCTCAGGGAATAACGCTTAAAGCTCTGGTTGATCATATTACCTTCCTGATCCTGGATACCAAGGCTGACATAGTAAGCACTTCTTTCAGTACCTCCGGAGAAGCCCAGTGTGTGTCTGTTCAGCAGCGCAGGGCTGGTAAGCTCATCCCACCAGTTGGTACCGGCTTTGTTGGCTCTTACCACCTGGTAAATCGGTCCTTTGGCAGGATCTATATTATAATTAGCTCTTTCAGCTTCCAGGTCTACGCTACCTACTACCCCTGAACGTCCACCCACGTTGATATAGTCAGGCAGGATAGGATTGGGACCAGTACCATACTGAGGATGGTCAAATGTAGGATCTTCGCCTAACTGCCAGGCAGTGTTACGCTGCGCCTGCCATGTCCAGTCAGCTTCTTCCTGAGGGCTCAGGATGTTGTCTACTCTACCGGGAGTAACTACGCCAAATACACCATCATAGCTTACGTTGAAGCTACCATCTTTCTTACCTTTCTTGGTAGTATACACGATAACACCACCAGCAGCTCTGGCTCCGTAAATAGAAGCAGCCGCGGCATCTTTCAGTACGGTAGTAGACTCAATATCATCAGGCTGCAGAAACTGTGTGTTAGACACAGGTACACCATCTACGATATAAAGTGGTTCGTTACCACCAAAAGAACCAAAACCACGTACCCGCACGATACTGGATGTACCGGGCTGGCTGTTGGTAATTACTGTCACACCGGATACACGTCCCTGTAGCTGCTGTTCTACGTTACCGGAGGGTACCGCCTGTAGTTGCTCTGCTTTTACGGTAGCTACCGCACCAGTTACGTCTTTTCTTTCTTCAGTAGAATAACCGGTCACTACAATTTCACTCAGTGCCTGTACATCAGGCAGCATGGTGATATTAATAGTGCTCTGGCTACCTACAGTTACCTCTTCAGCTGCATAACCGATAGAGGTAAATACAATCGTAGCATCAGAGGGTACTGATAGCCTGTATTGCCCCTGTACATCGGTCACGGTACCTTGGGTAGTACCTTTCACCAATACGTTTACTCCAGGCAGGGACTCACCTGTTTCTCCGTCTGTCACTGTTCCTGATACAGTTCTTTCCTGTGCGTAGAGTGTTAAGCTCGCAAACACACTGAGAAAGAAGATCAGCAGTGATCTCAAACCAGTAGAAGTTTTCATCATTACACGTTAATTGTTTGATTGAGAAATTTATTTTTGACTATTGAGTCCAATTCAATAAAGAGCAGCTTTCCATTTCACTTTTGCAACAGCCGCTCTTGTCTGTTACTTTTTTGTCAACAAATCTGCTGCTTCGCAAGCATTCTTACTCTATATGTTGTACTGACACATTTATACATTACTCCAATTTTACTGATTATTTTATAAATCTACAATTAAATTAGTCGATAATATTATAAATTTCACGATCAACACGCGTGGTTACTTAATAATGTCTAATTACAGACTTTATTTTTTAACAAATTTTTTCCCATACAATAAAAAAGCAGCCTGAATCAGGCTGCTTATATGTTTTGTTGAAAAATGTAGTTTTTATTCTTTTTGTCTTTCGCCCTCTTTCTGTCTCCGATGGTATTTTTCTTATTTACCGGAGGATCAGCCATAGGCTTCTGACAATTTCAGCCTTATCAGGAAGCTGCTTCCGCAGCAGTAACCTCAGTAGGGGTTTTCTCTGTCTTCTTAGGATTACGCTGCCAGAAGAAGAA
>CAZFFW010000353.1:0-4321 GCA_964518125.1 uncultured Porifericola sp. | reverse complement strand
AGGCTGATGGACCGTCTGAGGGGTGCCCATCCGGAAATGATTGCCCAGCATCCGAAAGAATTCTGAGGTGGTACAGTACGCGTAAGCGCCATTTACCTGATCATCGGCAAAAAAAAGACTTAGGGCTGGGCTAACTAAAACGCTCAACTTTTTAAACTACTCACAGCATGAAAGATAAGGATAAAGCACAAAAGGGAAAAGAGGAAAAAAAGCCAAAAAAGCAGGAAAAGCACGGCATGCAGGGAGGCATGGCCATGCGCGGCGTGAGCCGCCCTATGGCTGAAAAACAAATTCAACAGCATCAGAAAGAACAGCAGCAGGAAGATAAGGAGCAAAAAGAGGCGCATGGCGGCCATCAGATGATGGACCAGGAGCAGCGCATGCAGATGCTGCACATGCACCATATGCAGACCCTCTGGGTTTACTGGATGCTGGTAATCCTGGGTTTTTGGATGGTACTCTCCCCATTGACTTTCAGTTATGCGCAGGCAACTGCCGAACCCAGCGGTGGTCGGGAGGTGTGGCTTACGCTTTCTGAGCGCATCACTTTTATGAAGTGGAGTGATATCATCAGTGGCTTACTACTGATCTTTTTCGGATGGCGTACACTCTCCCCCAACCGACCGCTAAGCCTGTGGATCTGCTGTTTTGTGGGAGTATGGCTTAGTATTGCTCCCCTGGTCTTGTGGGCACCCAATGCCGCGGCTTATATCAACGACACCCTGGTAGGAGCTTTGGTGATCGCCCTTACCATACTCATACCGGGCATGCCCAACATGATCACATATATGAAAATGGGTTCGCAGGTGCCTCCCGGCTGGAGCTATAACCCTTCCAGCTGGCCCCAGCGCTGGATCATGATCGTCGCAGGTTTTATCGGCTGGATGGTTTCCCGCTACCTGGGCGCTTTTCAGCTAGGCTTTATTGATGAGATATGGGACCCATTCTTTGGAGCAGGCAGCCGCCTGGTACTCAATTCCGATATGTCGCATTCACTGCCGGTATCGGATGGCGCTCTTGGCGCACTGGCCTATACCTTTGAGTTTCTGATGGGCTGGATGGGTGCCCCCACCCGCTGGCGTACCATGCCCTGGATGGTCACTTTCTTCGGGATACTGGTCATTCCCCTGGGACTGGTGCATATCTTTCTGGTGATCTCCCAGCCGGTAGTCGTAGGACAATGGTGTACCTTCTGCCTGCTGGCCGCCGCCATCATGCTTCCCATGATTCCCCTGGAGATAGACGAAGTGGTGGCTATGGGGCAGCACATGGTGCAGGCCAGGCGAAGAGGAGATAACTTCTGGAAAGTATTCTGGAAAGGGGGCAAGCCTATTGAACACAACATGGACGAGCGATCTCCTAAAATCATGGAGGTGCCCAGCAGTTTTGGCAAAGTTTTCAAAGCCTCTATCTGGGGCATGAGCTTTCCCTGGACACTCCTTGTATCCACCCTTATCGGCATCTGGCTGATGTTCGCCCCCACTGCTTTTGGGGTAGGTATTGAAGCCACTGCCGCCGATATTAACCACCTGGGCGGCTCGCTCATCATAGTAGTATCGGTCATTTGCATGGGCGAAGTGGTAAGAAGGGGCCGTTACCTCAACGTTCTGCTCGGATTGGCGGTAGCGGCCATCCCCTGGTTTTTACCGGACAGCAACTTGTTGCTCAACATCAGCGGGGCCATAGGAGGGCTGGCGGTAGCGGCGCTGGCTATTCCCCGTGGGCCTAAAAAAGAAACGTATGGATTGTGGGATAAGTACGTGAAGTAAGATGACTGAAAAAGAAATCAGGCAGCGTGTCAGTAAGATCATGTATGAGAACATGATCTCCGGGCATGCTGATGCCGTTCTTACTGACTTTCACTACACCCGGCCCTCACCTGGCCGGTATCCTTTTCAGTTTTTCTGGGATACCTGTCTGCACATTTATGTACTTACTGCCCTGGGAGATCATACGATGGCCAAAAAGCACCTCCAAAGCCTGTTTGCCCTGCAGGCTGAGGATGGCTTTGTCGGGCATATGATCTACTGGAACAATGTGTTCCCGAAGAGGATTACCGACATTTTCCAGTCTAAGCCCGGGCTGAAAACCAAAATTTTCCGTTCCCACATGAGTGCGCTGATTCAGCCGCCACTGGCCGCTCAGGCTGCCTGGAGAATTTATTCCGCAAGTGGTGACCTGGCGTTTCTCAGAAGTATGCTGCCCAAACTGAAGAAGTACTACCGCTGGATAGCCCAAAACCGCGACTTTGACGGGGATGGGCTGGTGACTATCATCTCCAACTTTGAATCCGGTATGGACTGGAAGCCTAGTTTTGATAAAGTAGTGGGTTTCCCCGACAAACAGGCAGACTGGCGTTTATTCTGTAAGGTAGTTTCGGTAGATATTCGCAATTTTCTGCACAACTATGACCTTAAGCAGATTTATGCCAAAAACTACTTTCTGGTTAAAGAATCGGGATTTAATACCATCTACGCCCAGAATCTACAGGCTATGGCCAAGATCTGTGAAAAACTGGAAGACCCTGATGCTGGTGAGTTTCAATCTTTGGCAGCACGCGTGATCCAAAGCATGCTTGACATCCTGTATGATGATGCGTCTGCGGCCTTTCTGGATGTATACGGTAGGCAAAATCAAAAAATCAAAGTGCTTACGCCCACCATCTTTTTTCCACTGGTCATCAAAGAGATCCCTGATGAAATCAGCAGAAAAGTTATTGACGCCCATTTATTCAACCAGGAAGATTTCGGGGTACCTTTCCCTATCCCTTCGGTGGCTAAGAACCATCCCTCCTTTAAGCCTGGTCCGTCGATGTACATCTGGAGAGGCCCTACCTGGATACTGTTAAACTGGTTCATGCACCAGTTTTTTATGGAAAAAGGTTTTGTCCGTGAAGCCGAATACCTGGTAAAAAGTATCCGGAAGCTGATTGAAAAAAGTGGCTTTAGAGAGTACTATGATCCTTTCACCGGACAGGGAGGTGGTGCCCATGATTTTACCTGGGCCGGCCTGGTAGTAGACATGCTAAACATGGAAAAGGCGCGTTCCTAACCAAAAAACAGGTTTCGCTGCTTCCTGGAGTTAATTTCCTTTTTTCTTTACTGTTCCGGGTTCATATCGTCAGGAGATACATTTCTTCTTTCTCACCTGTGCCTTGCGCAAGCTTGTAAAACAAGGCTATCCCAAAAAATTATCATGCTGTCCCTGCTATTGATTTGAGTGTAAAACATATAGGGGGTGGTTCATACATTTATAATTTATACTTTTCATTAGGTAGCTAGTCAGGGACTTCATGTGGGTAGAAAAAACAGTTGAAGAAATACCTGCGTGCCGTAGGAACGCTATGTGGTTTGGCAGATATGGCTGTATTCAATTGCCTGCATCTTGTACCTGACGGCACAAAAAAAAGCTGTATCCATTTGTACAGCTACCTACATGATGTCCCTATCGGGACTCCCCTGCTTTGTTATACACTCTATTGATTTAAAGTGCGAAACTTCTCAAGCCCCACGACTTTATCAATCTTGTACATTTCTTTCACCACCTCCTCAGGATTGCGCCGGTAGTTGGAATTAGACCAGGCCATAAACCATACCCAGTAGGGCTGCTCCGCCAGGACTGCTGGTTCGGGGAAACCGCCCACTTCACCCATGGCGATGGGTTTTCCCTTCCCCAGTTCCAGTAGCTGGTCATGGTCTGATTTTTTGTAATTACCGCCATAAATATCTGTGGCCAGTACATCCACATATTCATTACCGGGATAGTAGAGTGCATATTCCATCTTGTCGCGCGGCAGGGTGGCATTGGCGTTCCATACCCAGATCAGATTATTAAGCTGGTGATAGTTGGTGAGCCGCTCATACAGGTTTTTCCAAAGTTGCTGATAGCCCTTTTCGCCCGTTTTCTGGCCCCACCAGAACCACTCTCCGTTCATTTCGTGGTACGGCCGCCAGAGAACAGGGATATTCGCCAGTTCCAGCTGTTTGAGATAAACGGCGATTTCATCTACCTGATTGGCCCAGTTCTGAAACGTCCTGGTACCGGGGGTGATCAGGTCGTTCCACTCATCTTCCGAAAGCCTGGCCTGTACGCTGCCTTTCCAGGTGCAGGGCTCCTCATCCACCGGACGGCAGGCATGCCACATCAGGGTGATGATGTTTCCGGCGGCGTGTCTTGCTTGTACTTCTTCCACCAGGGCATGCCGGTGGTAGACTGCATCTTTGTCGTTGGTAGTGTCGGCAAAGCCAAAATCACTGCCCCAGATGACCGGGTATTCTCCGGTAATTTCCTCCGTTTCCTCACTGTGCTGCGACTGGTCGCC
>CAZFFW010000352.1:0-4337 GCA_964518125.1 uncultured Porifericola sp. | reverse complement strand
GCTGCATTTTTATTGAGCTTCTCTTTACCCGTTTACAGCCAGACCGAGCTCCAGCTAAGCATTGACTCCCTGCAAAACGCTTCCTCAGAAGTGCAGCGGATGCACCAGCTTTTTGACCTCCACACCGACTGGCGCTATGAGAATTATCCCGAAACAGCCACTTCGGCCGGGATCAAAAAGTACAACGACCGCTGGACTGACCTGAGCCTACAGGCCATTGAAAAGCGTCAGCAAGACATCAGAACTTTTGCCGAGGCGATTGCCGACATTGATACCAGCGGGATGGAGCAGCAGGAAAAGCTCAACTACCTGATCTTCCGTCGGCAGATGGAAAATGCTGTGGCCGGACAGGCTTTTCCCAGTGAACTCATCCCGGTAAGCAACACCACTTTCATTGGCATGCAGCACCGCATTCCCAACGTACTGAGCAGTATGCCTGCCCATAGCGAAGCGGATTACCGAAATATCCTGCTGCGGATGCAGGGTGCTTCCGACCTGATTGAGCAGATGATTGCCCTGATGGAGCAAGGCCGTGAAGAGGGCATTTTGCCACCTCGCATCGCAGTGAGTCAGACAGCCGAGCAGTTGGATAAGCTTTTGGAAGAATCGGTGGATGAGACATTTCTCAAAACCTTCCAGACCTTTCCGAAAGAGATGTCAGCGGAAAAACAGGAACAGCTCAAGGCCGAAGGAGAGCGGGTTTTTGAAGCAGAACTCAAACCAGCCGTGGAAAAGCTGCGCGACTACCTGGCCGAGACCTACATTCCCGCCAGCCGTGAAAGCTACGGCATCAGCGAACTGCCCGATGGTGACGAGTGGTACGCCTACGCCATTCGTAACTACACGACTACAAATTTGACCGCCGATGAAATCCACCAGATTGGCTTAGGTGAAGTGGCCCGTATCCGAGAGCAGATGGACAGCATCATCCAGGTTACCGGCTATGAGGGCAGCTTTGCCGAGTTTACCCATTTTTTGAAAACTGACCCCCAGTTTTTCTACGAAACACCGGAGGCACTGCTGAGCGGTTACCGCGACATCTGTAAGCGCATTGACCCGGAGCTGATCCGCTTTTTTGGCAAACTTCCGCGCACACCCTACGGTGTCAAAGCTATCCCTGATTATTCTGCCCCGGCCGCTACCACTGCTTACTATAGCCGGGGGTCGGTGGAAGCCGCCCGACCGGGCTACTACTACGCCAATACCTACGACCTGAAAAGTCGCCCCAAGTGGGAAATGGAAGCCCTCTCCATCCACGAAGCTGTACCCGGCCATCACCTGCAGATTTCACTGGCACAGGAAATGGAAAATGTGCCCAGATTCAGACAAAACAGTGGATTCACCGCTTTTGTAGAAGGCTGGGCTCTCTACTGTGAAAGCCTGGGTGAAGACCTTGGGCTGTACCAGGACCCTTACTCCAAATTCGGTCAGCTCACCTACGAAATGTGGCGGGCCATTCGCCTGGTGGTGGATACCGGCATCCACAGCAAGGGCTGGTCAAGAGAACAAGCCATGACTTATTTCCAAGAAAACTCAGCCAAGACGGACCACGACATACAGGTAGAAGTAGACCGCTACATCGCCTGGCCGGGACAGGCGCTGGCTTACAAAATCGGTGAATTGAAAATCAAAGAACTCAGGGTTCTGGCAGAAAAAGAACTGGGCGATGCTTTTGACATCCGCGACTTCCACGATACCCTGCTGGCCGATGGTGCCCTCCCGCTGGATGTGCTGGAAGAAAAAATGAAGGACTGGATTGCTCATGAAAAATCAGCTATGTCATCCAAAGATGACAGCAGCGAGTAAGCGTTTGCTGTGCCATATTGAAACACCCTGACGTGCTAATTTGGTACAGCTAGCCAACAGAAAACATCTTTATTAGCCTGGAATGCTCTTTTTTAGCTGTGGCACTATATTTTGATACTTTGCTAAAAAATTAGCATCATGTTCAAACACCACCTACTGAGTCTCTGGCGTAGCCTGAAAAAACACCGCAGCTTCAGCCTGATCAATCTGCTGGGACTAGCCAGCGGCATGGCAGCCTGCCTGCTCATCCTGCAGTACGTGTATTTTGAAAGCAGCTTTGACGATTTTCATGCTGATAAAGAAAATATCGTCAGGCTGGCTTACCGTAATCATGTGCAGGATGTAGAATCAGCAGAATTACGACCTGGATTCGCCACATTGATAGCAGAGAATATTCCGGAAGTAAAAAGAGCCACCCGGCTCTGGGGAGAGGAAACTACGCTGATTGTATATGACGGGAATCGGCAGGAGTCTTACAAAGAGAACTTCGTCTATACAGACCAATATTTTTTCAGTGTTTTCAGCTTCCCGATACTTTATGGCCATGCCGAAACGGCCCTGGCTGACCCCTCCTCTATTGTGATCACCGAGCGCCTGGCGCAAAAGTATTTTGGCAGGGTGAGTGCCGAGCTGATCGGTAAGCGGATTACCCTTTACCATATGGGAGAACCCATGGATTTTCAGATCAGCGCCATCGCCCATGATCTGCCTCCCAACTCTCACATAGATCAGCAGCTTTTCGTAAACATAGACAGGGTTTTGAATAGCGAAAAAGCCAGGCAATGGTCTATTGCGTACTGGTCGGCTTTCCCAACCTACCTGCAATTGCAAGCGAATGCTGATCAGGATGCTGTACTTACAAAAATTACTGAAGTCCTCAGTAAAGAAGAGGAAGATGCCGACAATTACAGCTTGTTTGCCGAAGCCCTCCCCGACATTTACCTGAAATCCACCCTTCAGAATACCCTGGGAGGCAGTGGGCAGGGACAGTACATTTTTATCCTGCTGCTGATTGCGGTATTTGTGTTAGGCATTGCCTGGATCAACTACATCAACCTGACCACCGCCCGGGCGACTGAAAGAGCTCGTGAAGTGGGTATCCGCAAGGTAGCCGGTGGTTCAAGAAACTACCTGATTCGTCAGTTCCTGCTGGAAGCCCTGGCCATGAACGCCTTAAGCGCAATCCTGGCACTCACCATTTACCAGCTGGGGCTGCCTTACCTCAGCGACCTGCTGGAAAAGGAACTGCAGGCGGTAAGCTTGCTTTCGCATCCCTTCTTCTGGCCCGGCTTTTTGCTGGTTATATTGTTGGGCAGCCTGCTTTCCGGCATTTATCCCTCACTTGTGCTCTCCCGCTACCAACCGGTGCAGGTACTCAAAGGCAAATTCAGCAACAGCCGCGAAGGGATCGTTCTACGCAAAAGCCTGATTGTGCTGCAGTTCGCCGCCTCTTTTGCGCTGGTTTGCGGCACCTATGTGGTTTTTCAGCAGCTCAACTACATGCGTTCTCAGGCTCTGGGTGCTGATATTGCCCAAACACTGGTCATAGAAGGGCCTGAGGTAAGACCGGAAGATGGTCATGAACGTTTTGAACAGATGCGTCACCGGCTGGAGCAGTTTTCCTTTGTTGAAAATACCATTCTCTCCGGAAATGTAGCAGGTACTGAATACAACTACTGGACGCAGGCAAGCCAGCCGGGCAAAGAATGGCAGCAGGCCAGAAGCTATGCCGTCATGCTGGCCGACGACCGCTATCTGCCGGGCTTTGCTATTCCGCTGCTGGCTGGTCGGTACTTTAATGCCGACCTCAGCAATGAAAATCAAAAACTGATCATCAATGAGTCTGCGGCAAAGTTTTTAGGCTTTGAAACCGCCGAGGCAGCCCTCGGTCAGGAGATCAAAACCGGGGATGCAGCACAGCCTAAGGAGATTGTCGGGGTGGTAGCGGACTATCACCATACTTCCCTCAAAAATGCCTACGACCCTATTTTATTCTCTTACGAAGAAAACAGCCGCTTCATTTCCCTCAGGCTCAACGAGGGTAATATGGAAAAATACCCTGAAATCATAGCCGATGTGGAGGAGACCTTTCAAGAATTCTTCCCGCAAAGTCCTTTTCTTTACTTCTTCCTGGATGAGCAGTTTGACTCGCTTTACAAAACTGACCAGCGCTTTGGAAAGCTTTTCGCCATCTTTGCCGGAATGGCCGTATTGGTTGCTTTACTGGGACTCTTCGGGCTTACCGCTTATTCGGTTTCTCAGAAAACCAAAGAAATCGGTATTCGCAAAATACTGGGGGCCTCAATGCCCGGCCTGCTGAAACTTCTGACCCGAGATATGGCAGTACTGATGCTGTTGGCCATCGTTCCGGCGGTACCCCTCACCTACTGGCTTATGCAGCAGTGGCTGAACAATTACGCCTTCAGCATTGATTATTCGCTACTGATTTTCGGATTGCCCGTGCTCCTGGTATTGTTGCTCGGTGTGCTGACGGTCAGTTTGCAGACCTTTAAAGCCGCCCGGACAAATCC
>CAZFFW010000351.1:0-4360 GCA_964518125.1 uncultured Porifericola sp. | reverse complement strand
TACAAAAGTTTTAGCAAATATGTAAACATACCCAAGGAAACGGAAATGCAAATAGTTAGAGATGCCCTTATGGGAAATAAAGATGTAGACGGTAATATGTGGGTCGCTTAAAGGTTTTAAAACTTAGAAACAACCTAGACAAAACCAAACGGAAACCAAACCATAACCAAATGCAAACCAAGCGATAACCTAGAAATAACCTAACTAAAACCTAGACTAAAGCTAGATAAACGCTGTACCGTGAGAAATACCCTTTTGAGAAGTAAAATGTAGACGATAATATGTGCATAGCTTAATTATTTATTGTGAAAGAAAAAGAAATAACAGAATTAAAGACCGTTGAGGACATTCAACGCGCTTTTGGAATAACGTATGATCAAGAACTTAGACACTTCAACCAGACAATACAAAAGTATGATAAGGATTATCAGATCTTCAGGGAAAAATGTATTAAAAAAGCAATTAATGATAAAGACGTGGAAGACATAAGACGGCAGGGTAAAGTTCTTGTGGCTTCACATGAAAACGCCAATATACACGATGACCATACGCCATATAATGATCAGGGCCTAAATGAACACATAAGGGAACGGAGAGAAAGATATATTAAATTAATTAATAATCTGATAGGCACACTTCCTCAAAACAAGGGTAACAAGGATAATAATAAGAAACCAATACTTGGTAACAGATTAACCGATGCTCAAATTGAAAAGCTGGCAATTTTAGCTAATGATGTAAATATTTTTGAAGACCCGATTTGTAAAGATATTCTAAAAAATGTTTTGCAGTGCACAATTAAGAAGCCATTGAAACTCAGAAGCACACAACTACTATCTTGTTTTCTTAATGAACTCGCTCCAAAATATATAAATGAAAATTGGCAAAGTTCTGTAGAATCCCATCAATTGTTTAAAGGCTCAAAAGGTGCATTGATTACCGCCAAAAACCTTTCCGCTTCACTTAGTAATCTGAATCGGCAATCTAGCGAAGCAAAGAAAATTATCCACAGGATTCAATTGCTTAGTTAGTCCTAATTAGTACTAATTCCGCCTAAGCTCATTCTTACCTGAGCTCACTGTGTAAGTGATTATGTTTGTGCCATCAACAAAAAAATTAAAGATGGAACAAGAAATGATTACTTACACTATGCCTCTTGCCAGCATGGCACCCATCATCAAAGGATGGATAAAAGATGCACTCAAAGAACATGAGCAACCAGAAAAATTTGATCAGGATGAGCGGATAACCAGAAAAGAAGTATGCCGCCTGTACAAGATCAGCCTGCCCACAGTTCATGAACTAATGAAAAAAGGCCTGCCATACGAGAAGGCAGGTAGAAAAACCCTTTTTAAAAGATCAGATGTAGACGCCTACTTTTCAGAAAGGAGGGCTAAATGATCCTTACTGACTACTTTCTGGCTGAGCGCCTATCAGCAGCAAAGCACAGGTATGATGTCACGGCCAGCACAGGCGGTTATGACCTCTTAGAGAGCCTCCTGATCAATAAACGGTCATTCAACGTTGGCGGACTATCATACTACCTAGTGCCTCAGCCACAAAGCTACAGCGGACGGAAAGCAGACTTTGTAATCAGCAAAGGAAGCTACTCGATCAGCAAGGTATTCCGCCCAAACATTACCAGCCCTGTGGGTTATGGCGACATAAACGGAACCCATGACGCATGCATTTTCCATTTCAATGATGATTTTAAAGAAAAAGGAATAACAGCAATCGAACTGTTCATTGCACGGGGTAGCAAGTCCGACAGAACAGGGCTTTATCACATGTACATGGAGGGCGAGTTGTCGGCTGAAATAGAAGCGTTGAGAATGAACGCGACACCCCTTGATGTACTAGAGAAATGCTAAGTCCTATATTAAGCTGTATTCTGTACCCTGTTTTTGTAACCGGTAACCTGTATGTATGACACAATCAACATATCACTTTCAAATGATCAATGTCAAGGGACTGACTTTTTAAAGGAAGTACCACAGCATTTGTCAAGCGTTGAAAATGAAGGCCAAAATATGTATGGTAGATATATTTATGGCCACTTAAATGGTCTAAATATAAAGGTAACTGAAAATAAAGTTCAGGTAGAAAACAGTCTTCCTAAATATTATCTAGGTGACAATTTCAAAACCCTCACAAGGGGAGACACCAAAAGAGCTATCCAGCAGATCAGCGACAGCCTACACCTCCCTATGGGAAAAGGAAATGTTCACAGGATCGACTTTGCAGCCAATATTATTATGAAGCATCCAGAAAGCAGTTATTACCCTTACCTTGGAGAATGTCAGTACTACAAACGGTTAATGCAAGACAATGGCCTTTACTACTCAAACGGTAACCGTCAGTTACTCATGTATGGGAAAGTCAAGGAACAAACCTTGAAAGGGGAACTTATTCCGGAGTTATACAGGAACCGGAACGTATTGAGGTATGAGATCAGGTATAAAAAGAGGTTAAGAGAACAATTTAACCGCCCTGAAATTACCGCTGGGCTTCTATTTGATGAGGAGTTTTACCAAAACCTTTTGCAACGATGGAGGAATGAATTTTTATCAATTCAAAAAATCAGAAATCAAAAAATAAAAACTATGGTACTTTCAGGTAGCAAAAAAGAATTTGTTGAAAATCTGGCGCTGCTGACTATTCTTGACGTTGGTCAACCGTTGGTATTAGCTAAGATCAAAGAAGCCCAGAACACCGGCCAAATAAGCAAAAAACAAGCTCATGACCTCCGGTCTACAGTTAGGCAATTAGCGGCTATACAGCCAAAGGAGGAAGACAATGACCTTATGGATGAGCTAACCAGAAAGGTGAAAGAGATAGCACGGGTATGGTGAACCGGGTTACAGAATCGGTAACCGGGTTACAGATTTAGTAACCCATTTTCTAAAGTAGATTTTAATAGATATGGCAGCAGGAAAAAAAACAGGGGGGCGACAGGCAGGAACGCCAAACAAGGTGACCGCCCGCCTACGGGATAAAATAGAAACATTCTTGTCAGTAAGCTGGAAGGACATTGCAGATGACTTTAAGGAACTGGAGCCAAAAGACCGGATTGCTTTGTATGAGCGATTATTGCAGTATGCCATACCCAGACAGAATAATATCAATGTGACCTCACAACTTCAAGCAATGCTATCAAACTTGGATGAGGTCACTTTAACGGAAATAGCAGAGGAAATTATAAAATTACATAACCAAAATTAGATGAACAATTCAGAAGAAAAAGACCGGATCGAGCTAAGGAAGCGACTAGTTCAGGCCATTGCTGCCAACGACATACCAGCCATGGACAGTGTGAAAAAGAAGATCAAAAAGGAAATAATAGTTTTAAGGACGTTTCTCGACTTTCTACAGCACAGCGATGAAGAACCAGACCCAAATGTCGAAATAAAGATAGACGATTCACCCGGATCATTTACACATTTCCTCCGGGAGAACGAGAAAGAAAATCAAATTATATCTAAACCTTTAACTAAATAATCATGACGAAGAAATCAGAAATATTATTTGAAGACCCCCACCTTGGAAGCTGCATTGAATTATACCAGGGACTGACAGCCAAAATTAATGAGTTTGCAGGTGAGTTTGAAAAAATCATGAAAAGCCCCTTTGATCAGAATGTATACAATCAGGTCATTGACAATGAGCCGACCTTTAAAGCACAGTTTGATGAGATGGTACAGGGGCAATTATCCAAACATGATGTGTTCCTGCATGACCCCATCACTCAGGCCGCCGCTAAGCAGTGGGGAAACCTCATGGATGCTTTTAATGCCATCAGGAATTATTTACCAAATAGGTACGTAGTCGGTCTTTCCATGCAGGAAATCAGGATCATAGATGGCAGGGCAGTATTCAACGATGAGGACGCTGACAGGATTCGTGACCGGTATTTCCTCATGAAAACAGATGATCCTATCATAGCACAGCTAAAGGCTTACACAGAGGCTCATATTAAGTCACAGGGGGCGCTAAATGAGTTCATCAAGAAACATCAGAAAGAGCTTGGTATCATTGGCAATGGCCTTTGGCATCTCTTTGTTTGCATGCAGGGCTATGGCGGGTTCCTTAAACATAACAATGACGGCAATTTAGTTGTTGACTGGAAGGTACTTTTCAAGAGAAAAAGCTACAACGACTTTCACCAATAGCGTTATAAATCGATAGGCATCAACAGCGAGCCCCGGCCATTGGTTGGGGCTTTTTTTTGTATCCGCTTTTGAAATGTAGTACCCCAGGTTGTACCCCAAACAACAAAAAAGCCCCAAATCACCAAAGAAATGAGGCTTTTTGTGGAGCCGCGGGCTATTGAACCCCTACTTTTACAGACCCCTTCGTTTAC
>CAZFFW010000350.1:0-4380 GCA_964518125.1 uncultured Porifericola sp. | reverse complement strand
ACAATGGCCGGCAAAAAGTAGATCAGCGTCTGGCTGCCATCGCTGCTGCCCAGCATGAGGTACAAGAGGCAGATGCCAACGCTCTGGTTCTGCTGGATTCCATTGCGGCTGGCCATACTGTGAATGTGTCTTCCTGGCAGATGCCCGATAAGCCCGCTACCATTGGCAATTACTACCCCCGGGTTGCTTATATGCCACCCAAGCCACTGGCCCTCTTTTCTACCGGGCAGAGTGATATGTTTGCCCACTATGTCAAACCCAGCATGCGAGGGGAGGCGATAATGCTGGATTTTACAGAGATGGCTAACCCTGTACAACTATTATTCGGCAGTTTTGACCTGGCGTTTGTCTTCATTTACCTGCTGCCCCTGATTGTGATTGCCTTTACTTACGATCTGCTTTCCAGGGAAAGGGAACAAGGCGCCTTACGACTGATTGCCGCCCAGCCGCTTTCGGTACTTCACTGGCTCTGGCAGAAAACCCTGGTGAGAATACTGGTGCTGGGCACTTTGCTGAGCCTGGCACTGCTGCTCTCGCTGAGCCTGCAGGGTGCGCTGACGGCAGAGATATTTCCGGATTTGCTGGTATGCTGGCTGTTAAGTCTGGCATACATGATTTTCTGGTTTGCGCTGGCTTTTCTGATCAACCTGCTGGGGCAAAGTTCTTCTCAGAATGCCGTGAGCATGCTCTCACTATGGGTACTTTTTGTACTGCTGATTCCCGCAGTAGTGGCCCAGCTGGGCAACAGCCTCTATCCGGTGCCCTCCCGTGCCGGACTGGTAAACGAACTGCGCCTGGTTACTGCGGAAGTGAATGAAAAGGCAGATGACATACTGAGCAATTTCCTGCGCGACCACCCCGAACTGGCATCTGAAGATGAGCAAGCTGCGGG
The DNA here is from genome assembly GCA_964518125.1 of uncultured Porifericola sp. Taxonomy (GTDB): domain Bacteria; phylum Bacteroidota; class Bacteroidia; order Cytophagales; family Cyclobacteriaceae; genus Catalinimonas. The sequence continues at coordinate 3,488 of CAZFFW010000350.1, read as the reverse complement.
TTTCTGGCAGCGTTACCTGGCATCCCAAAGGGTGATACAGGAAGAAATCAGGCCGGTACTGAATACGTATGAGGAACAACTGGCCCGGCAGCAGGAATGGACGCAAAAGGGAAAACTGCTCTCTCCGGCGCTTTTGCTGCAGGACAGTTTTAATGAGCTTTCCGGAACCTCCAACCGGCATTATGAACATTTCCGCAGTGAAGTCATTCGCTTTGCCAAAGACTGGCGAGCCTTTTTTACGCCGCTCATTTTTAAAAACCAAGCGGTTGACAAAAATGTCATGGCTGCTTTACCCGCATTTACCTATACCGAGACCAGCGACCAGTTGAGTGGATTTGGTAATTTCCTGGTAATTTTGATGTACGTACTACTGATGCTGGGTGGAGGCTTTGTGTACTTCAGAAGACAGGGACTGGAAAGCGTTTTAAGCTAAAGCCGGACTACTCATTTGCATATCGGTATACCGGGCGATTGTATGATGCTGAGTATGGTGTTTTTCAATTTTGGGAGCCTGCAAGTTGTAAATTCAGACTCCTGACAACATCACAGCCGGGCTGGATTTTACATAAAAAATGTATCATTTGCGATAGCAGCAAAAATTATTTAAATATAGTGTCATCAGGCAAATTGACATATAAATCTGTTACGTTTGCCACATTAATCAATAAAATAGTTTGAAAACCATGAAATTTATCTGTTACCTAATTCTACCCGCTCTCCTGTATGCCTGTGGTCCACAAAACCAGGATGCATTGGATAATCTTCGTAACCAGCATGCTGAAATTGAAGATATGCACATGCAGATGGAAGCTAAGCATGACAGCATAGAAAACGTACATGAAACCTGGGTTTCAGAGAACCAGGGCCTGTTTGAGGGCGAAGAAGATTCTCTCTTTATGGCTATCCGCGCACAGCACCAGGAAATCTTAGACAAACATGAGGCGATCATCGCCGAGCATGCCGCTATTGTTGAAAAGCACCAGGCATTTCTGGACAATCCTGATACCCAAAAGCTGACTGAAGAAGAACTCAATCAGCAGTTTGAGCTGATGCAGCAGGAACATGAGCAGATGCAGCAAGAGCACGACCAAATGATGCAGGAGCATCAAGCCATGCAGGAAGAAGATCAGCGGATGGTGGACGAAAGAGAGCCCCCTACCGATAGCTGATCAGGATAGCCTGAGAAAAGTGATTTTGCTGATAATCTGCTGCCCTTCCAGCGGGGTTTTAAGCCTGTTGATACGGGTATCGTTGAAGACCAGGTATATGAATGACAACGGGGCCAACCTGGCTGTGCGGGAGATCAAACTGGAGGTGCAGTAAACACCTCCATTTAGTTGTTATTCGGCTAGTTCAGTAAAAAACCTGCTGCGGTGCCTTTCGGCATATTCAAGCATCTGTGCTGCGACTTCAGGGTAGACCTCCAGCATATTGCTTTTCTCATACGGATCATGTACCAGGTCAAAGAGGGCTGTATCAATTTTCACATTCACGTATTTGCCTGGTATACCATCTTTGCCTCCTTTCACCACTGTACGGTATTCATGGGGCAGGTGAAGCTTCCAGTGGCCGTCAGCTGAGATCACTCCCTGGAACTCAGAGCCGTTGGTGAAGGCGTAGTAGTCATGAGGATTATCGGCATTTTCTCCTGAGATAAGATTCCACACATTTTTGCCGTCAATCTCATTTTCAGGAAGCCGTGTACCGGTCAGGTGGCAGACGGTAGGCAGGATGTCTATAGAATTAAAGGCTTGGTGCGAAATGGTGTTAGGGGCAAGCTGGCCGGGGTATTTGATGATACAAGGGTTACGAATGCCTCCGTCAAAAGTAGTGCCTTTGCCCTCCCTGAAGGGCGTGATACCCGCATGATCTCCGTAACTCATCCAGGGGCCATTATCCGATCCTATAAAGATAAAGATGGTATTTTCCTCCAGCCCCTGCTCTTTGATCGCCTGCTGGATCTGCCCCACCGACCAATCCAGTTCCATCATCACATCGCCGTAGATGCCGGTACCCGATTTGCCCTCAAACTTGTCACTGCAAAAGACCGGTACATGGGGCATGGAATGCGGCACATACAGAAAAAAAGGCTGATCATTGTTTCTTTCAATAAAATCCACCGCCTTTTCGGTATACCAGGTTGTCAGGTTCTTCTGGTCTGCCACCTCTACGGTATCAATAGTGACCTTTCCGTTTTCCCAGTAGCGCAGCGGCCACTGCCCCCAGTAGTCCGGGCTCTCCGGGTGGTGCAGCCACATATCATTGGAGTACATTAGCCCGCAGGATTCGTCAAAGCCCCGGGCCTGGGGGCGGGTCTCTTCCTGGTCGCCGATGTGCCACTTGCCAAAAGAAGCGGTTGTGTAACCATTCTGCTGCATCACCTCCCCCAGGGTTGCGAAGTTGGTTTCAAGTCCTCTTCCGTTGGGACCGTGCGCCCCAAAAACTTTGGTTCTACCCGGATAACAGCCCGACAACAGGGCAGCCCGGGAAGCCGAGCAAACCGCCTGAGGGACGTAAAAATTGTAAAAACTGCGACCTTCCCGGGCCAGGGCTTCCACATGTGGGGTAGGGTAGCGCGGTCTGCCAAAAGGACCAAAATCCCCGAAAGCACCATCGTCCAGGAAGATCAGGACTACATTGGGTTTTTGGGCCTGGGCAGCAGGAGCCTCCGCCATTTTCAGGGAAGAAAAGCCTGCCACGAAGAAGAGGCAAAGTAAAAGAAGTAAAATAGGTTGTTGGTTGAATTGTGACATTTGCCGGATGGTATGTAGTGGTGTGATCTTATAAAAAATAAGTAAGGTGACACTATTAGTGTAAATCATTTATCGTAGCAAGATACTCGCTTCAGTTTCTAACTGAAGTGGCCAAATAAAGCAAAGTCTGAGACTTTGCATTCATTCATGATTTCAGTCTTGAAGACTGAAACCAGTTTTGTGTTTAATATAAATTAGTCTTGATACTTATATGACCAGAATAATAAGCATTTTCAGCTTGTATTGAAAGCATGTGCAGGATGACTACCGAATTTTCTGCCTCATTTCGTTTGATCAACAATTACTTTCAATTCCCAAAAAGTCAATACCTCGGCTCTCAAAATTATGTTGTAATTTGCGTGTCCGACAGAGAAAGAAATGCCTAAGTTTATGAGTTATTTCCTCTGAAAATGGATGTGCAAAACATTAAACTTTATTACGGTTGGTTTAATAGGGTTCATGAGAATGTCAAAGATCATTCTTGTCTCTAATAAGGTGGCGATACAATCGCCTTTCTCGTCCATCCTCTTCGCAGAAGAGGATGATAGACAATCAACCGTGATATCATTTATTAAATTGCCTAAGCTGATGCTGCTGTGTTACTCAAGCAATACATCAAAATAATGCGTATCGCAAAGTGTATAACTTGTTGTTAATCAAAGGCTTATAATTTTTAACCTGCAACCTGCAACCTGCAACCTGCAACCTTAAACTTTAAACTACCCTATGTACCTA
>CAZFFW010000349.1:0-4384 GCA_964518125.1 uncultured Porifericola sp. | reverse complement strand
CCTGCCAGTTTGCATGAGGATTACTGCTAGCATATCTCAACTCCAGGTTAGCGTTGTGGCTGCGTTCTGGCACCAGTTCAAGGTTTTTCAGAACAAACTGCCCGTCACCAAAGACTTCATCCTGCCGGGGCATCCGGATAGCGTATTCATAAGTCAGCTTGGCCGAAAGCCAGTCAGTCATATCATATCTAAAGCCATTGCCATAACCATAATGATGTGTACTCCTTTCGGTTAGGACAAAGCCTATATCTGAGGGCACCTTTCTTTTTGACTCAAGACGCTGGTCATACCTTTTCAGGAAAAGAATATTCTGGACTTTTCCCTCCAGGGCATTGAGTGTATACTCCAGGCCATTGACCATGGTAAGCAATCTGCCTTCTTCGGCCAGTGGGTCAAAAGTCCCGATAAAGCGTTCATCACCTGTTCTGAAGGTATAGCTAGGCGCCAGGGTCAGTTTCAAACCATGATTTTTTGAGAACTGGTAACTGGCATTAAAGCGGGCAAAATAATTATCGTCCCAGGTGAACTGATGGCTGGCATCGCCGATTTCTCCCTGTCTGGTGATCAAAAATTCTCCGTCCGATTCTTTGATTCTCTCCCCAAACCAGGTATAGACAAAGCTACTGGTATCCAGAAAAATACGTTCGGTATGATTGAAGCCTCCCAGGAGCTCAACTTCTAAATTTTCTGCAAAATTGTTACGGTACGTCAGGTTGAGTCCGCGGGTGTTGTTGAAACTTTTTACGTCTCCGTAAGGAATACCCGCCATGATCTGGTTGTGCTGGACATCTTTTTCATAATCAGCGTAAAAGCCTTTAATACTCAGCTCATCTGCCCATTTTCTGTTTTTTACACCTGCTGCCACGTTAATTCCATAAGCCTGGTAGGAATCGTGGAAGCGGGGTAGGGTTACTTCTCTTAACCTTCCTCTTTCATCAGCCACCTGTACATCTACCTCATAATTGTTTTCAGCAAAATCATAAAACCCACTGGCATCCACAAACCATCCCGATTCGGTATTGAGATACTTTATGTTTGAGGTAATGCGGTGCGTCCCGAAGGAGCCCACCTGGTAGGAGGCTGCCCCGCTGAGTCCTTCAGGTACATCCGAGGTCACCAGGTTGACAGCCCCACCCAAAGCATCGGCGCCAAACTGAATGGGCACTACCCCTTTGTAAATTTCCACCCGCTCTATGCTATTGACCGGCACATTGGCCATACCAAAGGAATAGGGAGAATAGTCAAGCGGAATGCCATCCAGGAAAAAACGGACCTGATCGCCCGTAAGCCCATTGAGCGAAAAGCGGGTATCGGAGCCTAAACCACCTGCCCTTTGAACGCTTACCCCTTCCAGGCGGGCCATCACCTCACCCAGGTCGGTGGTGCGCATCTTGATTTCCCGGGTTTCCAGGGCATCAATAGCCATAGCAGAACGCTCCAGAATGGTACTCATGCTCTCACCCGAAATGGTGATTTCATCCAGGGTCTGGGAGTCTTCCTTGAGTTGGAAATTGAGATTCAGCGTTTGCCCGGGGTTTAGCTCAATCTCGGTAGACTGGCGCACATAACCCATACCTGAGATACTCAGACTGTACTTTCCGTGTTTGATGTTTTTGATGTCAAAACTGCCGCTTGCATCTGTCACACCACCCTGCGTAGTTCCTTCTAAAATAAGGGTAATGCCGGGAAGCAGGTCACCCCTTTCATCGCTAACGGTGCCCGTAATGGTAGCCAGAGTTTGTTGCGCCATCAGAAACAAAGGGAATAGCCAATAGGCAAAAAATAACAGTACCCGGAAATGATAGCGCAGCATTATTTATTTAGACTAATTATAAATTTAAGTAAAATTACAAAACAGTTTTCCTTACTTCAAGAATTATCTGGAATGATTTTAAATAATAAGCATGAACATTTACAAGGGTATTTGGCCAAAAAGGTGGTGAGAGTCCTCCTAAAGCAGATATTTCAGTGATTCTGTAATAATCCAAAATATCCCTCAGGTTTTGCAAAGTACTACTTATCCTTCATGAAGGACCTAAGAAGCCTCCAAACCTTCAAAGTAATCCTGGGACGTAATTGCGCTTTCGTCAGGGGTAAGCGTTTTCCCCGGTTGTCAAAAAAATATAGCAAAATTAGGTCGGATAGGAGGTGCATCAGTCCACAGCTATGCACTTGCTTGCCGGGCCTCTTACCTTTTTCAAAAGCTTTTAAACCGCAATCAATAAAACCCAGTCTGTCACACTGCACTTAAAGCCATGCAACAGACCGGGCTAGCTTTACTACCGCATCTTTCGCCCGGGAGTCCAGGGAGCGCCTGCGGCTTCAATAGCCGCTTCGTACTCAGTCAACTCATCAAAGTAATTGCTGAGGGCTGTGCTGAGTTCGGCCAGTTCTTTTTCGGCTATCTCTATGTTTTTTTGCTGGGTAGCAGTGGGCATTTGCCGGGTATCCCAGTGCCCGTTCTTTACATATCCCACACGAGACATAATAGAGGGTACTGTCGCTTCATTCATACTTTGTCGGATTGTATTACCCGATAGGCGCATGCGCATATCCGATAGTTTATCCTCCAACTGATCCAATTGGGTGAAAAGCTCAGGAGCCGCTTTGGATGTTTTCATCAGGGCTGCTTTCATATACCGTAGGCTTTCTTTTGCTTCATCCATCTGTTTGCTGGCAGCACTTGCCTGCCTGTAGAGTTCACTGGTCTTCTGTTGAAAGGCTGCCACAGCCTCAAAATCAGTTCCCTCGGGTGCAGATGGCACTGGCTTTACTTCAAACTCCTGAGGAGCTCCCTGGCTTTCCAGCGAACCTTTGTAGTAGATGTATAGCTCGGCAGAATAAGTGCCAGGTGCTACCAACGGACCCTGAGGATCGCCTACCCATGGGGGCTTAAAAGCAGGCTCTACCAGGTTGATAGGGTCGGGAGGGGGGAGACGCAAATCCCAGCTTGTTCTGTGCAGGCCCTTACTGGCATTTCCTTCCAGCCAGCGCAGTGGCTCCCCGGCCTCATTGCGCACCAACAACAAAACTTGGGGAGAATCATCGTTTGATTCTTCCAGCAGCCTATCCCAACCGGGGAAAGGCACATCAAGGTTTTGTTCATTTAAAGGTTTCTCGGCACCTTGGCGCTGTGCTTTCAGGCTCTCAGGCAATTCATGCAGATAATAGGTGAAAACAGCTCCGAATGGAGGGTTTTCGGCCACAAAGGCAGTAGTCCCCTGGCTGGGCATACCCTTGGCCTGCATCGGTACATTCGGGATGTACCACCAGGCATCTCTCACGGCAAATAGCGCATTCTCTTTTTGGCTCACCACTTCAGGTAGGTTCCTGAGCGCAGTATAATCGTCCAGCACATAGAAGCCCCGCCCAAAAGAAGCACCCACCAGGTCATGGTCTCTCTGGTGAAGTTCAATATCCCTGAAGGGAATGGTGGGCACGCCGCCGTCTATTTTGATCCAGTTGGTTCCTTTATTTGGAGAAAAGTAAATACCATATTCAGTACCAATAAACAAAAGATTCGGGTCAATATGGTCCTGTTTGATCACCCAGACAATCGTGCTTTCGGGCAGGTCCCCGACGATGGAGCGCCAGCTTTTCCCTCTGTCATTACTCATGAATAGAAAAGGGGTGAAATTGCCAAACTTATGGGCATCAGCCGCGGCAAACACCGTATTCTGGTCGTGTAGGGAAGCTTCAATATCGTTGATGAAAGACCGCTCGGGTACTTGAGGCAGTGCTCCGGCCTTTCGCCAGTTCTGACCACCATCATCACTTACATTGATCAACCCATCGTCTGAGCCGGTGTAGAGCAGGCCATCCGACAGGGGTGACTCCGAGATGGAAGTCAGGGTAGCATACAAAGACATAGCCCCATTGTCGTACAGGGCATCAGCGCTCAAGACCCGGTCTATCATCTCCAACTCATATCGGTTGGTATTGGTGGTGAGGTCTTCGCTGATCGGTGTCCAGGAATGTCCTGCGTCTTCACTCAGCCAAAGTCTCTGTGAGCCGTAGTAAAGTCGCTCGTGATTGTGTGGACTGATCAGCAGCGGGCTATCCCAGTTCCATCTTTCAGGAGCGTCACCGGGGGCTGGTTGCGGCTGAATGAACAATACTTCTTCACTTCTTCTGTCATATTTATACAAAGTCCCTCCTTGTATCTCCATGTACACGATGTTAGGATCCTCGGGGTCAAAAGAGGAGTCATAGCCATCCGCGCCCAAAGGTACTGACCAATCCTGGTTTCGGATGCCTTCTGTGTTCATGGTTCGGGAGGGGCCTAGCAAAGTACCCAGATCCTGTGCGCCGCCCACGATATTGTAAAAAGGCGCTGAGCTATCCAGTCCGAGCTTGTAAAACTGTGAAATGGGTAAATTGGGAA
>CAZFFW010000348.1:0-4528 GCA_964518125.1 uncultured Porifericola sp. | reverse complement strand
GATGATGTTAAATTTTGGAAAATGGCAGGAGGATAACTTAGAGTATTCCCATTCAGCCATTCTTGGCTGTTAGGAGGCTATCCTCCATACAATTTCTGAAGTTCAAATTATGTCTTGAGCAGCCGATTTTCAGAAGCTGAGTTCTGTTTTGGTGCTCGGTCTCTGTTGTCCGGTATTAGGCACGGCCAGGTACACTTCTATGATTCGGGGAGTCATGGAAACAATTCTGATTCCACCATAAAGCTTAGCTCTATCCAATTTTAAGAGAAAAACGTCTCCTTCCTGATAGGTGGCTTCTTCTAAAACAGGCGTCATGGGTGTGTCTATCCATTTGTTATCCCACAAATCAGGTCTCTTTGTCACCAGGTCTTGTATGTGACTTACCGAGTAATTTACCTCTTTGAAAAACACGAACTCCTCAGCTTCAAATATATCAGCATGGTCAAGCTCCATCCACATTAAATATGATCCTTGCACCTTATTATCGTGGTATAGTGAAAGTGTAGTTGCATAGGTATTTTGAGGTGAATTCTGGTTCAGAAAGTTAATGCTGTTGAGTTGCCCCCCTGTCAATGTCATCACAGTTGGAATCATATTTTCATCATAACCGGCAGCATATTCAGGCCAGCTGATTTTCCAGGTGAGGCATTTAGTATGGTCTACTAAAGAGCTATTCGGTATGAACGTCTGGTGTAAAATGGTAGGATAGGGGTAAGTTTGACCGCTTCCTTCTTCGGGCAACCAGGTTTCAGAGGGTGCAGTATCTCTTAAGGTAGTTTTCCCGGAGAGGCTCTCAGTGAGCGAATCTTCCTCGCAGGAGGTCAGTACCATGAAGGCAAAAAGCGTGATGATGAGGCAGTGGATAGTTTTCATTTTGATGATCATGTTTGGTTAAATTTACCGGCGGTTTGTATTTCGGCCAGCATCACAAAGGTATATGGAGGATATGATCATCATTGACACGCGCATCCCTATCAATGACAGCGGTGTAACAATAGTATATGCCAGCAGCCTGCTCTTGGATGACAGGGGCTAATCTGCAAGCACTGGTGTAACAATCTCTGACACAAATGTATCTTTATGCCTTTTGCGCGTGTTCTTCCTGGTAGGCAGAAGGTGATACGCCAAAAGTTTCTTTGAAGCATTTGGCGAAATAAGAAAGGTGGTTAAAACCGGAAAGATAAGCAGCTTCGGCTACCTGCATGCCCGATTGTTGTAACAAGCCGGCAGCTTTTTTCAGCCTGATGGACCGAATAAACTCGCCCGCCGACTGGTCGGTGAGGGCTTTGATCTTACGATGTAGCTGCATGCGGCTCATGCCGATGTGCTGCTGAAAGCTTTCCACCGTAAAATCCTCGTCCATGATATGTGCCTCTACGATTGCCATGGCCTGCTCCAGGAACTCGGCTTCACGGTCGGGGATGGTGGTGGCGGTGGGCTGTAGCAGCACCTCACGACTGTACTTTTTCTGTAGTCTGCTACGCTGGGAGAGCAGGCTGCTGATCCTGGCCTGAAGCTCACTGATTTCAAAGGGCTTCACCAGGTATTGCTCGGCGCCCAGCTCAAAACCGGCCTTTCTGCTCTGCAGATCATCTTTGGCCGTGAGCAGTATGACAGGAATATGACTGGTGAGCGGATCTTCCTTGAGCTTTTTGGTGAAGCTCAGGCCGTCTGCGCCCGGCATCATGATGTCGCTGATGATCAGGTCGGGCAGTGTTTCTTTGGCCACCGTGAAGCCTTCCTCACCGTTAGAAGCCAGCGATATAGTGTAGGTGCCAGCCAGTTGTTGCTTCAGGTAAGCTTTCAGTTCTTCATGGTCTTCTACCAGCAGCAGGCTGGGCCTGTGGTCCGGAGCATCTGGCAGAGTTTGTACCGCTGCTTCAGGAAAATGAGCTGGCGCATCGGGCAGGCTGAGCGGGTAATGATTAAGTTGCAGAGCAGGGGAGGCTGCTGAATTTGCATAATCCAGCGGCAATACCACCTCAAAGGAGCTGCCTCTGCCATCCAGGCTGTTGAGGCTGATCGTACCCCGGCAAAGTTCCACCAGTTCTTTGGTAAGCGCCAGCCCTATGCCGGTGCCTTCAAACGCCCTGGTCTGGGTGCCGTCCACCTGGTAAAAGCGGTCAAAAATCTTATCCTGCAAATGTTCGGGTACGCCCAGTCCGGTATCAGAAACCACCAGTCGTAAGCGGCTGGTTGACTCTATGGCAGCATGAAATGTGACTTTACCGCCCGAAGGCGTGAATTTGATGGCATTGGAAAGCAGGTTATAAACGATCTTCTCCAGCTTGTCCGGATCAAAACTTACGATCAGGTCGCGGTCGGGGATATCCACCTGGTAAGTGATCTGCTTGTTTTGCGCAAGCGGTACAAAAGAATACACAATCTGCTGAAGTAGCTGAATGATATTGCCTTTCTGTAACTCCAGCTGAAGGATGCCCACTTCCACTTTGGCCAGGTCCAGCAGCTGGTTGACGAGCCGGAGCAGGCGGTGGGCATTTCTTTCCATCATGCCCATTTCGTCCAGAGAAATATCTTCCTCCTTTTTCCTGAGGGGGGCCAGGATGAGGTGCAGGGGAGTGCGAAACTCGTGGGAGATATTGGCAAAGAACTGGGATTTGAGCTGATCCAGTTTTCTGATATTATCGGCTTCCAGTTGCAGCAGCCGGGCCTTGCGGGCCTCTTCGTCCGCCAGCGCCTGGGCGATCTTACTGCTGCCGATGGCCGCGATGGTCTTCAGGGCTTCCAGGTGATGCTCCTGGTAGAAATCTTTTTCAGGATGCTCGGTGTCAATGACACCAATCACTTTTTCATGTAACATGATGGGCACCGCCAGTTCAGCATAGCGCATTTCATCATCCTGCAGGTAGCGGGGATCCTGACTGGTATCTGCTATGATTTCCGCAACAGCCGTCCGGGCTACATGTCCAACGATTCCCTGCCCGATGGGAATTTGCAGGGGCTCCAGGATGGTGAATTCCGTGGGATTTTTCCCTCCATAAGCTGCTTTCTGCACCAGCACCTGCTTTTCTTCATCCAGCAGGTAAATCACGCAGTCTACCAAACCCAAACGGGCGACGCAGTTTTTGGCAATATCCCAGAGAATTTCATCAATAGAGTTTTTTCCGTAGAGTGAAGTAGCAAAGTAATGAATGGTGTCATTGATCTCGGTCCTGAGCCTGAACTGCTGTTCAAGCTCCTGGTTGTAAGACTCAATCTGCTCTTTTTGCTCAGCGATAAGTTGGTTCTGCTTCTGGAGCTTGTTGGTTAAAACTTTACGGAAACGGTATTTTTGCAGATAAGATATAGCTGCCAGCAGGATGAAAAATGAAGCAATACCCAAAGCCCACTTCCACCTTTTTTCAAGCAGCAGTTGCTGAGCCATCATATTCATATTCAATGTCTGTGCCTGCAGTTCCCGGTTAATTTCGGCTACTTCCAGCAAAACCTGTTGTTTCTGAAAGGCCGCCACTTTTTCCTGGTTGTAAAGGCTGTCCTCATAGGCTTTATGTGATTTGAAATGATTCAGCGCCCGTGGGTAATCGCCAGTTTTCTGATAAATAGACGATAGCAATTCTTCAGATTTTGACAGAAAGAGAAAGCCTCTAACCGAGTCTGCCAGCATTTTTGCGGCCAGGGCATAGGCTAATGCATCCTGTGTATCGTTTACTGCCAACTTGGTCTTTGACAAAGTGTACATCCCATTAAGCTTTACATCATCCAGGCCAAGCCTGCTGGCTTTATCAATAGAAGCCATCAGGTAATTTTGCGCCAGCTGGTATTGCTTTGACTGATACAAGGCTTCGCCGAGGTTACCAAGCTCTTCAGCTTCGTATCGGGGCATATCATTTTCGGCATAATAAGTAAGGTTCTGGGTAAATACGTCAACGGCTTTTGCATAATCCTTCTGTTTCAAAAGAAGTAGCCCCATATTGGATCTGACAATAGTAGCACTTCGCTGATCGTTTCTACTGGTGTAAATTGCCAATGCTTTTTCATACTGCTCCAGCGCTTTTGCGTCTTCATCCATCAAATCATAAAGAATACCCTGGTTATCATAACTGCTTGCAATGCCGTTTTCAACTTTTAGTGAATCATACAAAGAAAAAGCATTGACATAAAAATTTAAGCTTTTGGGATAATCTCCCAAACCTTTATAGACAATACCTAATCCGTTCTGTATGTCTGCCTGCCATAGGTGCTCCTGGGTCAGCTCGGCAATGCGAAGGGCTCTCGTCAGGTATTGTATGGATTCGGCGTACTGACTTTGCATACCGTAACACAGACCTAGACCATAAAGGGATTGGATCTCAAAATTGGACGAACTCAATTGCTGACTGATTTCCAGCGCTTCTTCAAAAAGGGGTTTGGCTTCATCTATATGGGTACGCCTTACCTCTTTCGCTTTCGTGATCAATGCTTTAAGATATATGGTATCTTTTTGAAATGGCATCTCGGGGGAGATACGATAGCCCCCAGGCTGAGGAGAATCCTGGGCTTGCGCCAATGGAAGAATTGAAGCCTGCTT
>CAZFFW010000347.1:0-4556 GCA_964518125.1 uncultured Porifericola sp. | reverse complement strand
GCTTTGGCGTACTTTTCAGATAAAGAGGCCATGGCCACAATCCGTGCATCCAGGCCGGATTTATTGGCCAGGTAGGTGATATCCTGATGTTCTTCATCCTCTTCCATATCGGCCAGACTCGCACCATTGAGATAGCCTTGAAGTTCCTTTTTGATTTGAGTATATTCATCTTCTTTCGGCAGGCTCTCCGGGCCCAGCAATACATTTACTTTTACTTCTACAGGTACAGGGGCATTATACTTCACGGTAGACTGCCCGATCGTTTTACCGCTGTCATCCAGTACTTTTACAAAAATGTCTGGATATTCCTTGCCACGGGGCAGTTCGTTGAGGGCATATTCAATTTCATAATCCCCGCCACGACCGGTTTTCGTTTCTTTTCCCAGGGGGACATCCTTACCGATGTTTTTATCAAACGCCTGTACGCTAAGGCCGGGAGCGGCCTGCCGGTCGGATTTCAGTACTTTACCCCGGATCACTCCCCAGCCTTTCTCTTCGCCTCGGTTGCCATCACCATTACCCGGGCCATTGGGATCGGGATCTTCTCGGCCGGGATCATCGGGTTCTTCAGGATCGGGCTCCACGGGTTCCGGTCGGTCTTTGCCTACTGCTATATTGATGGTATATGTACCCGGTTTAGTGCTTTGCTGTTCGGTTTTTTGTAGTATTTCTTCATCCTGCTCCACCTGGAGAAAGAAGGTAGCCTGCTGTAACTCAGGATTGCCCAGGTCGGCGTAGGACATTTCGTCAAATGTCAGCTGATACTCACCCTTTTCGCTGGTAGTAGCTTCCGCTACTTGTCGTACCCGGTCAGACAGCACCACCATCGCTTCTACCAATAAGCCTGCTATCCCTTGTTCGGAGGCTTCTTTAGTAACGGCACCCTGTATCTGATAGGGCTGCCCATGACCACTGCCGACATACTCCTGCTCCAATAAAATGCTCGTCTTTTCATTCAGAAGGCCATTTGGCTGTTGCCGGTGCTTTTTTTGAAACTGGGAGAGCACCTTCTGACTTTCCCGTGTAAATACCAGTGGATTCGCCGGCACTTCTCTCATAAATCCGAGAACAAAAAGAATCCGGTGGAGGCGGCCTACCAGTGGGTGCTGCTGGCCCGGCCTGAATGATTGGTTGTAAAGTGTCGTGATCATGGTGTGGGTTGGTTAGTTTTTTTATCTTTTAGTTGAATAGTCACTATCGGTTTGCCCAATCACGGGCCTGACTTTCGGCCCTCCTGAGTGTTCCACTAGGCAAAAGATCAGTATGTGAAGGGGCAAAACTGGACCAAGAAGATGTATCATGGGTTTCGGGAGCAAATGACCTCATGGCCACTCCCATTCTATTTTGGGTCATTTGTCTGATTCTTGATATTTGCTCTCCTTCTGTTGGTTGCCTTGTCCGTTCTATTGTAATGTTCCTAGCCTGACTATATAGTGTCTCCGTATAATGAACATCCTCCCCTACATTGGAAGCAAACTGCAAAGTTTGCTGTAGGCTCATTCTTTCAGACAGCCCTTGCGCTACGGCCTCTGTCCTAAGTGCAGTATAAAGATTAGTAACGTACTCCTGATAAAGTGCACGCCTATTGGGAATAATATCGGGAGCATGCCCGTCCCTTAGGTTTAGCAATTCAGCAGCATGGCCCCAGCCTGTTTCGTATAGCGTCCCCGGGTTATCTATCTGGCTATGCGCGTAGCTATCTCCGAAAGCGTGGAGATTAAGTCCGAACTCTAAGGTACCCGGTGTTTGACGGCTCACTTCACTACTTCTGAACCTCCTTTCTGCTGCTGAGCTTTCTCCTGTCAATACATGAAGGCCTTTTTGTATATTATCTCTCCTGGCAGACAAATGTGCAAATTCAAGTTGCTGATCTCCAGGTGAAGACGGCCCCGGGTCATATTGCCCCCCGGAGGCTTCATGTAAAATAGCACGCTGGGCATCCCATAAATAGGAACTTGCTCCTTCTAGAAGTGAATCTACCTGACTTATAGGGTTTGCATTAGCCGCAACTACATCTTTTTGTACACTGACAGCGTCTAATTCCTCAACTTCATCAGGTAACTGGGCATAGAAGGCATTTCTAAAAGCAGTCTCATGATCAAAGCCTGCAGCCAATGAGACATAATAGACAGTATAAAAATGTCCCGCTTCTCCATACATACCTGTTGGATCTTCAATACGGACAGGATTATTTCTCGCATATCTATAAAGGTTCAATCCATCTTCAATCCCAATCGGATCGGCACTGAACCATCTGCCTAGCCAGGGCAAATAATACCGGGCAGTGTGGTAGTTCAGCCCGCTTTCTTCGTCGCGCTCCATACCGGTATAGCGGTAGCGTTTGGCAGTGGTATGGATGCTGGCATTGGCCGCCCGATAGGCCACCGTGCCGTAAGGGTGGTACTCCTCGTAGCTGATGATGTCGGCGCTGCCGTCCAACTCCAGCCCTACCGAGCCGAGGTGGTTGCTGTACTGATACCTATCTAGGGTGCCGGTGGCCAGGTTGTTGTTGTCAGTAGATAGGATATTCTCAATCAACAGCACACGCTGATCATCTACAAAGAGGTGATGGGTCTCTATTTCTTCCAGCAGGGTATCGCCCCTCCATCGCCTGTACAACTCCATACCGCCGAGGTAGAGCCTTTCCTCAAGGGTGCCATCGTTTCGCTCTATCAGCTTGCGGCTCCGTTGCCGGGCTTCATCATACTGGTACCAGACATCGCCGCCACCCTCCAGATCCAGGTGCTGCATCATATCCCGGTAGTCGCGGCGCATGTCGTCAGACGTGTTGCGGTAGTTGAGCATATTGCCATGCGCATCGTAGCGGTACGTAATGGCATTGACCGGATTGCCACCCGTAAAGGTAGTGATCAGACGGTTGCTGTCGGAAGCATAAGTATACTGACGTGTCCAGCGCTCATTTGGCGTAAAATGCCGCATTTCCAGGATATTGCCTACTTCATCATAGCTGTAGGTCTGATAGTAGTTTCTTAAAGCCTGATCTGTGCGGGGAAAGTTATGCCTGAGCGCATCGTGTCCTGGAGCCTGGGGAGCATTATTGAAAGTGTCGTTTTCCCGGCCTTCGGCACGAATAAGGCGATAAAGCGCATCATATTCATAGCGACTGCGAGGTGCTACTTCCTGGTTATTGAAAAATACAGGTTCAAACGCATCATCATGAATCTCGGTAATGTTACCGACCGCATCATAGGTGTAATAGAGATTTTGTAGCACATTGGCATCACTCAGGCCGGAAGGGGCGGATGGCAGGTTACCTTTAGGAGTACGGGTAGTACGCATCTGTACCAGGCGGAAGGTAGCAGGGTCATAGTGATAGCGGGTCAGGGTACCGTTACCCAATTGCATCCGGGTACGCTGGCCCTGCGCACTGTACTGAAGACTGGATAAGGCAGTGATACGCCTGCCTCCGCTGTAGGTATTGCCATTACGAGCAGTTCCGCTAATGTGGTCTTCTGACTGCAGTAAGCCCCTGGCATTGTACACCGGCTCATAGACTGTGACGCTGCCTGGATCACGGTGCCAGTTGTATTCCCGGGACATCCGCCCCAGGGCGTCATACTCAATGAGTTTGGTAAAGGTCTCTTCACTGAGGAGGTCACCGGCTGTCGTGCTGTTCCAATCTATGATTTCTGCTTTGGCATCTTTCAGCAATTGTTTCTGCATCTCGGCAGGCTGCCCTTTGATGTCATATCTGGCATTGGTAACACGCCCGCTGCTGTCATGAACCTGGAAAGGCATTCCCCTTAATCCCCTGGCTTTGTCATCAGGTTGATTTTCGCCGTAAACGATTCTGCTATAAGTGTGATCCAGTGATAGAGAGCCATCTCCTCCGCTAATTCGTTTTTCGGTGATGCGATGCAGGGTATCATACTTGATGGTGGTCGTATGATTGCGGCTGTCCCTGGTTCTGACCGGTTTCCCCAGGGCATTGGTAAAATGCCACCGTTCCCCGGCGTCCATGCTGTTGCTGTAAACCCTGCCTCCCAGTATATTGTGCCGATAAGCCATGACGGTGTTGCCCCGGGCGTCGGTTACCGACAGCGTATTTCCTTCAATGTCCAGCTTGATGGATGTCCGGATAAATTCATCGCTGTTGTCCGGCCTTTTGTTGTGGGCTACGGTCATCACCGGTCTGCCCAGGGTATCAAAATGTACGGTTGATGGCGTACTGTCGTGGGCAGCGGTTTTGGCAGCGGCCTCCTGCTCCTTTTCCGGGTCTTTCCCCTCTTCACTTAGTTCGTTATCTATTAAACGATTAAATCTTTCCTGGTACCATGCACTTTGCAGAGCCATGTCGTTCTGGTCCCAGATCTCTTTTTTCCAGGCATCAAAATGAATTTCCTGCAGGGCTTGGTTCGGGAAAAACGTACTTACATGCCGGCCGAGGCTGTCGTAGTAAAGGATGAAGGTATGCCCTGTTTCTATGAGTTCAGGAGCAGATTCGTAGGCGGGAGAAACAGAAAAATAGGGCTGGTACTGCTTTACCATCTTGCCCTTGTTGTTCAACACCCTACGGCCATTTCCCAGCCAGCGGA
>CAZFFW010000346.1:0-4637 GCA_964518125.1 uncultured Porifericola sp. | reverse complement strand
AATCAGGAATGGTTATTTAAATATTCTTTAAACAAATTGTACTTTTGTCATTTTGGTGAAACGGATACGGCTGAAATACATCAGTAGTAGCGGCCGATATAAGGATTATCTACAATGACCTTTTTCATCTCCTGCGGATCAATGGTTCCCTGCTGGCTGTAGACGATGTTACCCCCCGGCTCCACCAGTATGGTATAGGGTAAGGCTCCCTGCCATTCAGGATCAATCGCTTCAATCAGGGCATATTTATCATCAGTATTGAAAATGTAGTTCTGGTTGGAGGCCTCTTTTTTCTGCAGAAAGGTCAGCACCTTATCCTGCTTGTCCGGCTTATCGGCACTGATGGTGATAAATTCAAAGTCTCGTCCCCGGTACATGCGGTCAATCTCAATAAACTCCGGAAATTCCATGACACAGGGGCCGCACCAGGTAGCCCATACGTTGATCAGGCGCAGCTTATCCGAGTTGTTGGTGATCAACTGCCGGATACCGTCGGCGCTGATGGGCTCCAGCGTCACTTCTTCCTGTGCCCAGGCGTCCAGTTGCTTCTGCACCCACTCATCTTTCCAGCCCCATTTGATGGAACAGCCAAAGGTTTTGTTCTGTGGGTTGGAGACCTTTTCACCAGCCAGCAGCTGGTCTATGGCCTGTCGGGCATCTTCAGCATTAGCAGTTCCGGGTTTTTCCGAAGCATCCAGCCGGCCTACGTAGCTAAGTGTTCTGTCTTTGTCAAAGATGAAAATATGCGGTGTCGCTACCGGGCCATAGGCCAGCGCTGCTGACTGCTCATCTCCATCGTATAGGTAAGGAAAGTTATAGTTCATTTCCTCAGCCCGTATCTGCATCTCCTCGTAAGTGTCGCTCAGGTCAGAATAACCCAGCTCTGACAGACTGATGGCGTCAGGGGCGTTAGAGGAAATAGCTATCAGCTGGAAGCTTTTATCCCGGTAATCATCTACCAGGTCAATGACCCGCTGCTCATAGGCCTGTGCGGTAGGGCAATGATTACAGGTAAACAATACTGCCAGTACATCAGCAGCATCATATTCCGACAGGCTGTGCATTTGCCCGTCTATGCCTTTTAGCTCAAAGTCAGGTGCTTTGGCACCGGGCTCCAAAGTTTTGGGCTCCTCTTTTTTTGCCTGGGCAAAGAGTTGCAGATAACAGGAAACGAGCAGGGTCAGTAGCAGTATTTTCTTCATGGCTCAGGTTGTTTTCATGGATGAACGAATAGAATAAGTTAAGCATTTCCTGACAGAAATGCATCTGTAGCCAGCAGTACATTTGTAAAACAAAAGGGATATCCTTAAGCTTGTTTGCATGAACCAAGCTAGACAATAAGATATGAAACAAGCAGTATTTAATAAGACCGGCCATGCGAGAGATGTGCTGGAAATCAAAGAAGTACCCACCCCGGAACCCCAGGCTGGTGAAGTCCGCATTCGTGTCAGGGCAGCACCCGTCAATCCTTCTGATTCACTGTTTGTGCAGGGATTTTATGGTTTGAGGCCCCGTTTTCCGGATTCTCCCGCAGGCTTCGAAGGAGCAGGTGAGGTAGATGTGATCGGTACCGGAGTAGGTGAGGGGAGCAAACTGGCCAAAGGAATGAAAGTGTGCTTTGCCGCACTGGGCACCTGGTCAGAATATGTAGTGGTACCGGCCAGCCAGCTGTTACCCATGCCTGGCGGTCTCAGCTGGGAAGAAGGAGCGCAGCTGTTTGTGAACCCCTTTACGGCGCTGGCGATGCTGGATGAGGCTAACCTTCAGAAGGGCGACTGGCTCCTGCTCACAGCCGGCTATTCGGCGGTAAGCAAAATGGTGGTCAAGATCGCCCGGGAAAGAGGTATCCGTACCATCTGTACGGTACGTCGTGATGAGCAGGCGGATATGCTGCACGTGATGGGCGCCGAGGCGGTTATCAATACCGAAAAAGATTCCATCAGCGAACGGGTAAAAGCCCTGACCGACAAGCAAGGGGTGAAAGCCTGTTTTGAGGCAGTAGGCGGTGAGACTGCCGAAGAGGTACTGCAGTGTATGGGTAAAGGCGGTAAGATGATCGTCTACGGCCTGTTAAGCGGTAAGGATTCCAGCTTTAACAGCGGACTGCTGATCTTCCGCGAAATTACTATCAGGGGCTTCTGGCTATCCCGCTGGATGGTGGAATCCAGCCTGAGTACTAAAGCCAAACTGGGTATGGAACTCCACTCCCTGGTCAAAAAAGGCGTGATTCCTTTCGATATAGGTGATACCTTTCCGCTGGAGAAGGCTGCTGATGCTGTAACCTATAGTGATACCGCAGGAAAGTCCGGCAAAGCCATTATTCTTTGCGGATAACAGGCACTACGGCCGCTGCCAGGGTTTCATCAAAATGAACCTCTTTCTGGCCGTAGTCAATGACAAAGCCGTATTTGATCATCACATCCGAACCGATAATACCACTGATCCGGATGAAGGTCTTGCGGTAAATGGATGTGATGATATCAGACAGGTCATAGGTAAAGTAGGCAGTAGTAACCGGCAACGTACCCAGTATGAGGTCAATGTTTCCGGCCCGGTGAATATAGCCGATGCTGCCTCCTGCGCCGCTTATTTTATGCGGATTGGCCATTCTTTTGATCCTGAAGTCATAATAATCGGCTTTACCTTCGTGTAGTAGCGTCAGGTCCGAGCCGGTATCCAGCAGGAAGTAAGCCTTGCGTCCGTTAAGCTGCCCCATGACAATGGGCTTGTTTTGCAGGTGCTCTATTTTAATGAGAGACTGTGCCTCGGTCTGAGGGATGTACAAAATCAAAAGGCAGATTAGTAAAGAAATATTAGTAGTGGCTTTCATGGCAAAAAAAATTTAGGTTTATACATTTGGTATTTGCCAAAGCCTTGCCTTTATCGTAATAGCTTGGATATCAGTGATTAGTGAGTTGTCACGAATTGTAAAATTGTAAGCTGGCGTACACTTACTGTTTCATACTGAACAGTGTGTTGCCTTTCGCCTTGCTTGTGGGAAAGTATAAATAAGTACAAATTCTTACTTTTCAGCGAGAGAAAGCATTTTTTATGGTACTTAATGACTAATCTCTTGCAGCTATCTAATAAGCCTCTTGCGGGGCTTCATTTTATGCATCATATTTAGGGTTACAAATCCATTTAAGCGCTTACCAATGAACTAAAGTGGTTTAAGATTGGTATAGCATGGAGACAATAAACCTGATCATTTAATGCTGAAGAAAAGAAGAATCCTCCTTTGGATCGTGAGTTTGCTACGCCCCAGCAGGCTAGTGGCAGGTGTGGTATTTACCCTCCTCATTCTTGGTATTCCTTTTACTATCGCTGACAAAGACAACGCAGCCTTTGGTAGTGCTGAGATGAAAGTGATCAAAAGCATCACGAACTTATCCAATGAGCATTCCAGCTACGCGGAGCTGGCCCATGTAGATAGCTCTATGCATCTTTTTCTGCGTCGCCAGGGAATTGTAGGGGCTTCCATGGGAATTGTAAAAGATGGACAGCTTATTTATGCCAAAGGTTTTGGGCACACCGACCAGGAGAGCCAGGAAGAAGTGCAGCCATATCACCTGTTCCGTATTGGGAGTGTCTCCAAACTGATCACCGCAGTTGCCATCATGAAGCTCTACGAAGAAGGCAAACTACAGCTGGAAGATAAAGTATTCGGAGAAGAAGGCATACTCAAGGGGGGCATCTATGATAACATTAAAGATAAGAAGATTTATCAGATAGAAGTGCGTCATCTGCTCAACCATACTTCAGGCTGGAGTAAGCGTTCGTATGGAGATCCTATGTTTATCCCGCACAAGATCGCTGCCGAGATGGGCGGACCTGCGGCTCCCGACCTGGATACCATTATTGAATTTATCCTTTCCAAGCGTATGCCTTACCGCCCTGGTGCATACTATGATTATTCAAACTTCGGCTACGCCCTGCTGGGCAAAGTGATAGAAGCTGTTTCTGGTGATGCTTATGAGGATTATGTAAAAAAAGATATTCTCTATCCGCTGGGTATTCGCAATATGCGCCTGGCAAAAAATCTGCCGGAAGACCGCTTCGAGAACGAGGTTGCCTATTACGACTTCTCTTACAATAATGTACGCCCTGCGCTGGACGGCTCCGGTGCACTAATGCCTACTACCTATAGCTTTGATATTGAGGCGCTGGCGGCAGCTGGCGGCTGGCTGGCTACACCCACCGATCTGCTGAAGTTTATGGTAGCAGTGGATGGCTTCAAAAATACCCCTGATATACTTTCTAACAAGTCTCTGCTGACCATGATCACTCCCGGGCACGGCGGTAACCGTCCTTATGGCTGGAGAGGTGTTACCCCCGATGGCACTTGGTGGCGCACCGGTACGCTCGCGGGTACTTCTGCAATCATGAAGCGCCTGGACAACGGTATCTCATGGGTAGTACTGGCCAATACCAGCAACCGCAGAAGCTCTTACTTCAATGGCAGGGTAAACTATGTCATGCACCAGTCCTTTGAGCAGATGCATGAGTGGCCACAGGAAGATCTTTTTGCCTTGAGCTATTACTAAAAAAGATTCAAACAGTAGCATGTATTTCACCCGGATTTATCCGGGTTTTTTTTATGCTTTGCGCTTTCTGGCTGTCATTTTTACAGGCTTGAG
>CAZFFW010000345.1:1117-4650 GCA_964518125.1 uncultured Porifericola sp. | reverse complement strand
ACTTCAGTTACAAACTGAAGCGAGTATCTTGCTACGTTTAATGATGTAAACTAATAGTGTCATCTTACTTATGAACTGATTTTTATTAGCATTTATGCGACTACAATTAGTATACTTGATGAATACAAGTTTGCCAATATAGCTATCCCCCTTGCCTTACCTGCCATTGTCGGAACAGCCATCACCTTAAACGCTCGGTCGTACCGGGCCCGGCGGTTATTTTCTTTCTTTTTTCATGTCAGCTAAGTTGAGTGATTTAGGCTTAACTCAGTGTCCAGTCAAATGTGGCCGGTCCACAATGCGCAGAATACATGTTAGGAAGCGACTTCAAAATTAGGGATACAGGCTTAAAAGTTCAGAAATTTGTTAATATTGCAGAAGTGAAATGGCGATCTACCATATCTAGTGTGCTCATGCTGCTTCTTTACGGAGCGGTACTGCTGCATAATGCCGTACCTCACGCACACCAGCCCGACGAGCATGTTACAGCGCCGCATCAGCACGCTGACCATAGCCATGATCATCATCAGGAAGGGGAAAGTTCTTCTGAAGGGCAGAATTTACCGCTGGACCTTTCCAGCCTGATTGCCCACTCAAACCTGGGTAGCCACCATTTCGGGGAATTTGTGGGTGCTTCATTTTCACTGCCCCTTCTTTTCCTGCCTGCAATACTGCTTGCCAGCCTTTGCTGCCAGGCCTTTCTCCGCTACAAAGTCCCCAGGCCTCCGGATTGGCGCAGGGACCAAAGATTTTGCCTATCTATCATCAGTGAAGCCAGCCGTCGTGGCCCTCCTTCGTTTTCTTAAATGATGCCTATGACCTATATCGCATAGACGATACGGGTCTGTCTTATCTATTTCCCAATTTAAATCATTAAGAAAATGAAAAGCTTCATCTATATACTGATCGTATCTTTGTTCTACCTGTCTGCCTGTGGCAGTTCATCCACCGCAGAACATGACCATGGCCATGAGGACGGTACCCACACCCACGAAGATGGCTCAACCCACGCTGATCATGAAGACCATGAGCAGGAAGAGTTTATGGTAACTGACTCCACAAGCCACGAGCACATGCACGAGGATGGTGAGGACCATGATCATTAATCATCGCTAAATTCTTTTTGTCATGTATAAGTCAGTCTGGTGGCTGGCGATCATAGCCTTGCTGGGCTATGGTTGCCAGCAGCCTTCAGAAGAAGATCATGGCCATAGCCATGGTGAAGACGAGCATGCAGCGGGTGGACACGCGCATGAGGCAGAAGCGGTATCCTACACCATCTGGACCGACAGCCTGGAGCTTTTTGTGGAATTTAAGCCTTTGGTGGTAGGTCAGGTCAGCTCTTTTGCGGCACATTTTACCAAGATGGAAGATTATAAGCCCGTTACGCAAGGCTCTGTAACCGTGAGCCTGCTCCAGGGTGAAAAGGGCATCCGTCAGCGGGTGGAATCCCCTTCGTCTCCGGGTATTTTCAATCCAGGTCTGCGGCCTACAGAGGCTGGCCCAGCCCGCCTGCTGTTTGAGTTGGATGCCCCCGGCCTGCAGGAGCGGATCATCATTGACGACCTGGAAGTTTATGCTTCCACCGAGCAGGCACAGGCCAGCACCGTGGAGCAGGAAGAGGGAGAAGTTACCTTCCTGAAGGAACAAGCCTGGAAGGTAGATTTTCAGGTGCAGGCCGCAAAGAAACAAGATATTCACGAGGTGATCAGAACTTCGGGTCAGATCATGCCTGTGCCGGGTGAAGAAAGTGTGATCAATGCCCGTACCAGCGGCAATGTTACTTTTGCAGGCGCTCAGATAGTCGCAGGTAAGCCGGTGCAAAACGGAGAAAGACTCTTCAGCATCCAATCTGCCGGTTTTACCGAAAACAACCTGGGCACCCGCCTGCAACAGGCAAGAGCTGAGTTTGAACGTGCCCGGGCGGATTACGAAAGGGCGCAGGCGCTGGTGGAAGATCAGATCATCTCTGAAAAGAACTTCCAGGAGGTCAAAGCCAACTTTGAAGTGGCACAGGCCAGTTACAATAACCTTTCGGCAAATTATGGCAATCAGGGTCAGCAGATCACTTCGCCCACTGCGGGCTTTATCAAAAACATCCTGGTGGAAGAAGGAGCCTATGTCAATAGCGGTGCTCCCCTGGCGATAGTTTCGCAGGACCGGCGGCTGATGATCAAAGGAGAAGTTTCTCAAAAATACTTCAACCGCTTGCCACAGATCCGTTCAGCTAATTTCAAAACGGCTTACCAGGACCAGGTACATGCGCTGGAAGATTTTGATGGCAGGCTGATCTCCTACGGAAAAAGTGCCGGAGGAGAGGATCATTACCTGCCCATTTATTTTGAGCTGAACAACCAGGGAAACCTGCTTTCGGGTGCTTTTCTTGAATTATACCTCAAAACGCAGCCCCTGCAGAACGTGCTGGTCATTCCCAAATCTGCCCTGATGGAAGATTACGGCTCCTATTATGTCTATGAGCAGCTCAGTGGAGAATCATTTGCCAAAAGGCAGCTCAGCCTGGGCGCTGATGACGGACTACAGGTACAGGTGCTGGATGGCCTGGATGCCGGGGCCATGATAGTCACTGAAGGAGCCTACCAGGTCAAGATGGCTTCTATGTCTTCTTCTGTGCCGGCCCACGGACATTCTCACTAACCAGGAAATCGTATGCTGAACAGAATCATAGATGCTTCTTTAAAAAACCGGCTGCTGGTGCTCTTCCTGGCCATTGCCATTTCGGTAGCCGGAGCGGTCATTGCCCTGGAGATGGATGTGGATGTCTTTCCCGACCTGACCGCACCGACCGTAACAGTGCTCACCGAAGCCCACGGGATGGCCACCGAAGAGGTGGAGCGACTGGTCAGTTACCAGATTGAATCAGCCCTGAATGGTGCGCCCAATGTGCGGAGGATTCGTTCCTCTTCTGCCATGGGGATTTCCATTGTCTGGGCAGAATTTGAATGGGGAACAGAAATTTACCGAGCCCGGCAGATTGTGAGCGAAAAGCTCACGCAGGTAGGAGAAAACCTACCTCCCGGCATTGGCAGCCCGGTGCTGGCACCGGTGTCTTCTATTATGGGAGAGATCATGCTCATCAGCCTAAGCTCTGATGAAGTATCGCCCATGGAACTGCGCACCCTTGCCGACTGGACTATCCGCAAGCGGTTGCTGTCAGTGGGCGGCGTTTCCCAGGTCATCGTCATCGGTGGGGAGTACAAGCAGTACCAGGTGCTGGCTTCCCCGGAGCGGATGAAGTACTACGGCATCACTTTCAAAGAGCTGGAAGAAGCCGTGTCGGGCGCCAATGTAAATGCTTCGGGCGGCTTTATCAATGAATACGGCAACCAGTACATCATCCGGGGTGAAGGAAAAACCACCGCACTTGGGGAGATGGGACAGTCTTTGATCAAAGTAATAAACGGGACACCGGTCACCATTGCCGATGTGGCTGAGCTTACCATCGGTGCAGCACCCAAAATAGGTGACGGCTCCATGATGGGTGAAGATGCAGTGATTCTGACCGTACTCAAGCA
>CAZFFW010000345.1:0-1107 GCA_964518125.1 uncultured Porifericola sp. | reverse complement strand
TGACGCCGAACTGGCAGCGATGCAAAATCAGTTGCCTCAAGGGGTAGAGATCAACACCCGAATTTTTCGGCAGGCCAACTTCATACAGGCCAGTATTGATAATCTGCAGACCACCCTGCTGGAGGGGGCAATCTTTGTGACGCTGGTGCTCTTCATATTTCTGCTCAACCTGCGCACCACCCTTATTTCCCTGCTGGCTATTCCCATTTCCCTGTTTGTCACCATCATCGTGCTCAAGCTGCTGGGCCTGACCATCAACACCATGAGCCTGGGCGGGATGGCCATCGCCATTGGCGTACTGGTAGATGATGCCATCATTGATGTGGAAAACATCTATAAACGCCTGCGGGAGAACGCCCGTAAACCCGAAGCTGAAAGGCAGTCCGTAATCCGGATCGTTTACCTGGCCTCCAAAGAGATCAGAAACTCTATCATGATTGCTACGCTGATCATCATTATTGCCTTTATTCCCCTGTTCTTCCTCTCAGGTATGGAAGGGCGGTTGCTACGGCCCCTGGGCATTTCATTTATCACAGCGGTGCTGACTTCTTTGCTGGTAGCCGTAACGCTTACGCCCGTTTTGAGCAGCTATTTGCTCAAAGATCATGACCGCCTGGTAAAACAAGCAGAAGGCAGTAAAGTGGAACGCTGGCTTTCCCATCGTTATCGCTGGGTGCTGGAAAGGGTACTCAAATTTCCCAAAGCAGTCTTAGCTTTTACACTGATACTGCTGGCCATCGCCATAGGGATGATGACCCAACTGGGCAGGAGTTTTCTTCCTGAATTTAACGAAGGCTCCCTTGTCATCAGCGTAGTGACACCTCCCGGTATTTCTTTAGAAGAATCTGACAAAACCGGTGCGCTGGTAGAAGAGATCTTGCTTTCTATGCCGGAGATTGAAGTTACTTCACGCCGTACAGGCCGGGCAGAACTGGATGAGCATGCCCAGGGCGTAAATGCCTCAGAGGTGGATGCCCCTTTTATTCTGCAGGATCGGTCAGAAGATGCCTTTTTATCTGATTTAAGAGAAAAGCTCAGCGTGGTTCCGGGAGCCAATATCACTATCGGCCAGCCCATTGCCCACCGGATTGACCATATGCTCTCCGG
>CAZFFW010000344.1:0-4710 GCA_964518125.1 uncultured Porifericola sp. | reverse complement strand
AAAATACCAGCGAGGGGTTTTATCTAAGTATTTCCCGTAGAGCTGAAAGAGTGAGTAAGTCTTGGCTAAGTAACAGTAATCTGGTTGTGTATTTTCTGAATTGCATTATGAAATTGATGTAGACCGCTATTTTGTGATAAAATTATGGTAGATTCAATTTACACAAGCAGACTACAACATGAGCATCAGCACTGACCATCTCATCGGCAAACAAAACAAACCTACCTTTATTCAAAAGCTGGAAGAGGTGGTGCAAGCAAATCTCCAGAATGATCAGTTCAGTGTAGAGGCATTGGCCGAGCAGATGCACATGAGCCGCTCCAACCTGCACCGTAAAATAAAGCAAAGCTCTGGCCAGTCGGCAAACCAATTTATCCGGGAATATCGCCTGGAACGGGCGATTGATTTGCTGAAAAAAGACGACCGCCCCATTTCGGAAGTAGCTTACGAAGTAGGGTTCAGTAGCCAAAGTTACTTTTCAACCTGCTTCACGGAATACTACGGCTATCCGCCCGGCGAAGCCAGGTTCAGGGCTAAAGAAAGCACTTTGAATACGCTGCATGTTACTTCATCTAACAAGCGCCCCTCACCTGCTAAGATCATTGGAATAGCAGCTAGTTTGTGCATTGTAGCGGCACTTTCAGTCTTTTGGTTTACTCGCTCCCAGCCGACTGACTCTCCAGTGACCGAAGCAGCTAACTCACTTGCGGAACGCTCGGTGGCCGTACTTCCATTAAAAAACCTAAACTTAGATCATGAATACGAATACTTTAGCGAAGGAGTAGTGGTCGCCATCAACCGGCATCTGTCGCAGGTGAAGGATTTAGTATTAATTTCTCCGCTGTCCACCGGCCGCTACCGGGAGCATGATCTATCAGCCCGGCAAATAGGGGAAGAGCTACAGGTAGCTCACCTGCTGCTGGGTAGTATTCAACGGCAGGCAGACAAGGTTCACATTGAAGTGCGGTTGGTAGACACCCAAACCGAACAGCAAATTTGGGCCGAGAGATACGACCGCAAGTGGCAGGACATACTGGAAGTGCAGAGCGATATTGCATCTCAGGTAGCCGAGGCATTGCAAACAAAGTTGCCAAAAAAGCAAGACGATACACTGCCACAGCAGGCCGTGAAGCCTGAAGCTTATGACCTTTTTTTGAAGGGTAACTATGAGGTTAGATCATACTCCAGAAAATCAAACCTCAAGGCAATTGAATACTTTCAGCAAGCTATGGCAATAGATCCTGATTTTGCCTTGCCTTACGCGGGAATGGCTCAGTGTTATATCTGTATGGCGACTATCTATCACTCTGAACTTGATCTCCAGAAAGCCTTTTTATTAGCTAAACCACAGATAGAAAAAGCCTTAGCGCTAAACCCTACTCTTCCCGAAGGGCTTGTTTGGAAGGCATTTTATCATCTGTTTTATCAATGGGATTTTGATAGATCAGAGCAGGAATATCAAAAAGCAATTATTTCCAATCATCCGCAGGCATTGCGAAGTTATTCAGAATTTTTGCAGTTTGTCCGCAGAGACAAGGAAACACTAGAGTATGCTCAACGATTGCAAAATACTGACCCTTTTTTTCCGCATACGCGAATGATCTATGCGCTTTATTATAATGGTAAGTACGAGGAAGCAGAAGAGTTTGCTCAGACCCGATTAAAAACGTTTAACAACTATACCACCTTAGAATCTTATGGCTTCCTTAAATTAAACACCGGTAAGTACGAACAGGCTCTTTCTATTTTTGAGCGGGCTATGGTACAAGCAGAGTATCATAACTCTCGTTTATTAGGTTGGATGGGTGCCGCCTACGCTCACTCCGGGCAAGAAGAAAAAGCCAGGGCGTTGATCAACGAACTAGAAGCGAAATTCACTACAAACGATGCCGGTTCCATTCGCTTCTTCATTGCGGTGATTTATTCAGCCTTAGGGGACAAAGCCGCCGCCCTTCAGTGGTTACAGAAAGCTTACGAAGAACACGAAATGGAAATGCCCTGGCTGATCAGCGAACCGCAGTTCTATAATCTTCACGATGAGCCGGACTTTCAGAAGCTGGTGGAAGCTATCGGATTTCCTGCTTATTCTGCACAGTAGGGTGATTTTGCAACAAATTCAGAAGTCTTTAAAATAAATTTGGAAGAAATAGACACATTGTCAGATTCTTTTGTGGGCCGAATTATACACTTTAGCAAAATCTATGAAAAATATCAGAACTATAGCGTCTGCTAAATTCCAATTCTCTTCCCCGGCTGTAAAATCAACCTATTGATAATAATAGCAATCCTTAAAAACACGACAACCATGAAAATCAACAAAGAAGACATTCCAGTAGCCATGCAAAACCAGGGTACTACCATGCGTAATCTATCCGGCTACGGCGGCATGACCATCGCCTACAACGAACTGTCCGCAGGTACCGATTTTACCCCATTACTGAAGGGGCTGCCCAATGATCACTGCCACTGTGCCCACTGGGGCTACCTGATGGAAGGAAGCATGCGCATTATTTATTCCGACGGCTCAGAAGAACTGCTGAAGACAGGAGATATCTTCTACCTGCCCCCGGGGCATACCGCTATCGTAGAAGAGGATGTGAAATTTATGGATTTCAGCCCGACCAAAGAACTCAACGAGGTGCTCGGGCATGTAGGGAAAATGATGGCTGAAATGGCCTAATGCCCTGCCCTACAGATATCAAGAAATAGCCATTATTAATAGGCAGACTTAGGCTTTTTCAGTGTAATAATTTTAACAAGAAGGATAAACCTCCAAAGACAAATAAACCTCTGAAATACTGACCTGGGGCGCATTCCAGAAATACTGCGCAATCGCTGTCACTTAATTCAAGTCTGCCAAAGCTCTGCTACGAGTCTTATCATGGTGTTCATTGATCTTCATCTCTCTGCTGATCAAGCAGGAGAGGCTGTGGATTATTAATGCTTTTTCTAGCTATGGATCAGGAGAAGTCCTACCCATGAATGATATGATGAGATAACCCTGAAATGAACCCAGGCCCAATTCACTATAAAATTTATTATTCACTTTAACTACACACACTATGGATTTTACCAATCAAAACTCACACAGCTCAAGCTCGCGCAGAAACTTTATGAGTAAACTTGTAGCTACGGCGGGAGCGGCCGGTTTAGGCGTTCCCGCCCTGGCTGGCATCAGCAGTGGAGCTGGTTTTCAGCCCACTGACGGATCGCTGGCTGAGGCTGAAAAATGGTTTGAAGAAGTCAAAGGGAGCCATCGGGTAGTGTATGATGCTACCGAGCCTCATGATGGTCTGGCCATCATCTGGCCCTGGGCGTTTATGCTGAGCAATAACCAAACCGGCACACCTGACAATGACCTGACGGCCATGGTGGTATTGCGCCACAATGCCATTCCATTTGCGATGAAAGACGGACTCTGGAAGAAGTACAACTTCGGCGAGATGTTCAAAATCAACGATAATTCCACACAGGCCCCATCTCAACGCAACCTTTACTACGAACCCAAAGAAGGCGATTTCCCCGTACCTGGCATTGACGGGATCAAAGACCAGCAGAAGCGGGGCGCTATGTACTGCGTCTGCGACCTGGCACTCAGCGTGTACAGCGGCTTTGCTGCGCAGGCAATGAGCTTGAAGCCTGAGGATGTCAAAAAAGACTGGGTAGCGGGTCTACTTCCCGGCATCCAGGTAGTACCATCCGGGGTATGGGCATTGGGCCGCGCACAGGAGCGCAATTGTGCCTACATTTACGCTGGCGGATGATTGACTCTTCCTTATGCTTCCCGGCTCATTACCGGGAAGCTTCTTTTTTATTTTTATCATTTTAAACACAATAGCCATGACTAAATACCTGATTTTTTTTCTTCTTCTTGGCCTTTCGGCTCAGGCATGGGCGCAAACCCAGCCGGTTAAAATTGTCTTTGACGTAACCAGTCAGGACGAAGCAGCCCATCAGTCCACCATGAGGCACGTCAAAATGATGAGCGAAGCCTATCCTGATTCAGAGTTTGAAGTAGTTGTCTACGGAGGTGCGATCGCTATGGTCAAAAAAGATGACTCCTCAGTCGCTGATGACATCAAAGCACTTGCTAACAATGACAAAGTACATATCAAAGTTTGTGAAGGCACGATGAAAAGACGGCAGGTGGGTAAGTCCCAGTTATTACCCAGTGTAAGTACTGTGCCGGACGGCATACTGCAGATCGTCACCCGGCAGGGCGAGGGATGGGGCTATATCAAAGAAGTTCCCAATTGATGTTCAAACACCCATTTCCTTTTCATTAAGCCTTCGCGTTTTATGTCAGAGAAGTCTTTCATCCAATATGTCAGGAGGTTAATCAAGTTGGTGATCGTCCTGATATGCTGTGTCGTTAGTGCTACCCTGCTGTTTGTGGGCTATGCCAGCGGGGTCATACCCATGAATGCCGTAGGTTCTCAAAATGTAGCTACAGCTGGTAGTCACTTTAAATCTACCAAAAACCCAGGTATGTGGGCGCCCCCCGATACTTCCGCCATTCCGGATGATGCTCAGGGCGTACTGATCCGCTATGGCCGGGAGTTGGTCAGTCATACCTCAGTGTACCTGGGTCCCATGGGAAAAGTACGGCAAATGAGCAACGGTCTCAATTGCCAGAACTGCCATCTCAAAGCGGGCACTGTTCCCTTCGGAAACAACTATGCCCGGGTAGCCAGCAGTTACCCCAAAGAG
>CAZFFW010000343.1:0-4771 GCA_964518125.1 uncultured Porifericola sp. | reverse complement strand
GAAATAAGTTCCTGGTTTGTACCAAGGGAGCAGCCGACGCCCTGCTGCATATCTCTACGCATATCTGGGTGGATGGAGAAAGAAAACCACTTGACCAGGGTTGGAAAGAAAGGATACTCACCGCCAATACCAAACTGGCTCAGAATGGCATCCGGGTTTTGGGCATAGCTTTCCGTCTGCTGCCCACTGAAGAAGATGCTAAGTCTGTAGAACAGGATCTCACTTTTGTAGGTCTCACCGGCATGATGGATCCTCCCAGACAGGAAGTAAAGACTGCTGTAGAAAACTGTAAAAGAGCTGGCATAAGACCGGTGATGATTACCGGAGATCATCCTCTCACAGCGGCAGCCATTGGAAAAGAGCTACAGTTTGATCAGAAAGCAGAAGCTGTCTCAGGAGAGCAATTACAGAAAGTAAATGACGAAGAGCTTATTGCCTTGGCTGAGAATACTTCAGTTTATGCCCGCGTCTCTCCTGAAGATAAACTGAAAATTGTGCATGCCCTTCAAAAGAGAGGTGAGGTGGTGGCCATGACCGGAGATGGCGTGAACGATTCTCCAGCCTTGAAGAAAGCCGACATTGGTGTGGCCATGGGTATTACCGGCACTGAAGTAGCCAAGGAAGCCGCTGATATGGTGCTGCTTGATGACAACTTTTCTACCATAGTCGCAGCTGTAGAGGAAGGCAGGGTCATCTTCGACAACCTGCGTAGGTTTATTAAGTTTTCCCTGGCAGGCAATATAGGAAAAGTACTGGTGATGCTCATAGCTCCTTTATTTGGTATGACCATCGCCTTACAACCTTTACAGCTGCTGTGGCTCAACTTAATGACCGATGGGTTGCTGGGACTAGGGCTGGGAACAGAACCTGCTGAAGAAAACACCATGCATAGGCCACCCCGAAAACCTAGTAAAGGGGCACTGGATAAAAGAGATTATTATCAGTTGGGCATAGTAGGAATGGCTATTGCCATCGTGTCTTTGGGAGTAGCATTGTTCTATTTTGACCCCAAAAATCCCGATGATCTCACCTGGCAGACCATGATCTTCGCTACCATTGGTTTTGCTCAAATCTTTCAGGCATTAGCCTTACGTTCATCTGCGCACTCACCATTTGCTGTCAGGACCAACACTCTGATGGTCTGGGTAGTGGTAGTTACCGTAGCCTTACAAATGGCGGTGATTTATCTTCCTTTTGTAGACACCTTTTTTAACCTGGTACCTTTGTCCTTAGAAAATCTGCTGATTTCCATGGGCGCTGGAAGCCTGGTCCTTTTACTGGTCCTTTTCATTGAAAGAAAAATAAATAAGTAAAAAAAGAGATTTCAGGTAAAAGCTAAACTACGTTCCATTTAAGTTTGTGTGAGCCCGGCTAGGAAAGCCTTCCAAGCCGGACATTTCATGCCGAACATTTCATGCCGAACACAAACCAGGGTTTAGAACACCGTGTGCTGAGCCCTACCGGGATGGCCCTGATAGCCTGCTTAGCAAAAAAGTGCGGTATGCAGTCCTTATCATAAGGAGTCAAATAACTTCTCAGTGGCCTGGTCAATTTGCTGATTGAGCTTCCGTTGATTTTCAGGGATAACGCCTTCTACCGTGCCTTGCCACACCAACCGATTACGTTGATTGTCAACCAAATCTACGGTAACTGTGCCCTCCTGATAACGACCTACTTCTACTTCTTTGCTTTCCCAACGGTAACGTCTTTGTCCAATATAGATGGGAGCCTCCCTGATATCTGTCTGGCGTGTTTGCACCTGCTCATCTACTACTATACCAATGTTTACTTTCAGGTCCGCATCTTCATTGACCTTAACCAAACCCTTTTCATAAAGCTGCTGAGCTATGGATTCTTTGAGATAATCCATACTCTGCCTGTATCTCTCAGACAAAATCTCTTCTTCCGGACTTACATCATAAAAATTGAAAGTCTGGTAAGTATCCAATTCAAAATCCTCGGCTTCCTGTAAACTAAGTACGCTCACCGTACTACAAGAAGAAAAAAGAAGTAAGAAGACTAAAAAAAATGTCGGTTTATTTGTACTACATAAATAATTCATCTCAAATGTTTTGCTATTAAAAAAATAAGCCAAATTAACTCAACAAGTTTAAGTTAAAGCCAAAAAAGTAGATTTCACCTTCTGTGTAATAACCTGGATATTAGACCATCGGGAACCAGTGATTGTATTAGCCCCAGAAATTACCGTAAAAACCGAAGCGGTTAATAGGTGGCCAGAAAGGAGTTCCCTGGACATACCGCGTCTCTGTTTCCTCCTCAAGCAGGTTGACTGTGAGAATAGCATCAAAGCCGTTTTCCGCCATAGCTGCCTGCAAATCATCTTGACTTCCCATTTTTTCTTTTTGAAGTCTGAGAGGGAACAAATCAATGCTTTTGGCAACATTTACACCCTGAGCACTTAATTTTTCAGCTAATTCGTTTTCCACCACTTGTTTTGCAGCTATATTTTCAGTCATTGCTGTAACCTATATGTTAACATAATCACCTGTCGGAATTTCTGGATTAGTCCAGGTAGCTGTAATGCAAGTAGCCGGACCACAGGCACTCAAAAACAGTATACTTCCAAAAAAGCTGCTTAATGAATAAATGTTGAAAATGTTTTACTTGCTCTTATATTTTCAGATTAAAAAAAGCTACTAATTGCTTTAATAACATATAAAAATGAATATTGATTGTATTTTATAATATAATATATCGGATTAGGTATTATATGAAAAAATATAAGTATAAAGTCATGAATGGTATAAGCTAGTTGTATAACAGAATAACCAAAGTATTTCAATGCTCTCCTACCCTCTCGTTTTTCTATCAAATTAGATATCGCTACTAGACATTTAAAGCTTTTGAGATGTATCTACAGCTTCTTCAAAGATCTGAATGAAATAATATTATTGGTTAACAAGCAAAAAAGCTTAAAAAATATCTTTATTTATCGGTAAAAATTGAAATTATAGTATTTTATTCTTTTAAAAATAAATTATGTAGAATATTATTTGTTAAGTAAGATGTGCTTACTAAATTCGTATTGGCAGCAAATAATAACTCTTCTGAAATTTAAAGGAGAGTGGAGCATCCAACCTTTAGAAAAGACTTCAGGCATAAAAAAAGCGAAGATGCGGTAACATCTTCGCTGAATGTAATTTCTCCCCTGTCAAGATTGGCGTCTTCTTTCATGCAAAAGGCATGAAGCAGGGAATCTTTGTTCATTACAAACACTTCAATTTATGAAAATTTCACTACTCAACCAGCTACTGAGCAGCTTTTTTGTCTGTTCAATGCTTCTTTACTCTTTAGATTTACCTGCTCAAAGCTCCAATGAGATTACTGGTAAGGTAACTGATAAAGGTGGCGACCCAATCCCAGGAGTAAACGTGCTTTTAAAAGATAGTGGTACAGGCACTATCACGGACATTGATGGCAAATACAGAATTTCGGCTCCTGCTGAAAATGCCTCGCTTATATTCTCTTTTATCGGCTATCAATCCAGGGAAGTAAAAGTTGGTAGCAATTCAACTGTTAATATAAGCTTGATAGCTGATACTAAAGAACTATCTGAAGTGATTGTTTCTGCACTTGGATTTGAAGAGGATGCAGATATTCAGGGTTCAACGCAATCGGTGGTATCCGGGGAGCAATTAGCATCTTCGGGTGAAACTGGACTGATCAACTCTATTGCAGGTAAAGCTTCGGGAGTACAAATTACGCAGCAGAGTTCAGACCCTGGTGCTGGATCTTTCATTCAGATCAGGGGAATGAGCACAATTGCAGGAAATACCCAGCCATTGATCGTGGTAGATGGAATTCCGATCAGTAATACGCTGGAGGGCAATAGTTCCGGAGGCGGTGGTGTAAAGCAGCAGTCACGCCTCAATGATATTAACCCCAATGACATAGCTTCTATGACCATACTAAAAGGAGCTGCCGCTGCTGCTTTGTGGGGCTCCCGTGCCGCAAATGGCGTTATCGTCATTACTACCAAGCAGGGTAAAAAAGGTGAAAAGATCAATATCAGTTACAGTTCCACTT
This sequence comes from uncultured Porifericola sp., assembly GCA_964518125.1. GTDB lineage: Bacteria > Bacteroidota > Bacteroidia > Cytophagales > Cyclobacteriaceae > Catalinimonas. The sequence continues at coordinate 724 of CAZFFW010000343.1, read as the reverse complement.
TCTCTCTTGATCAGATTAACAAGTTTCATCCCAGGCAGCAAGCTTTTGGCCAGGGAAGTAATGGTGTATACAGTCCAACAGATTCGCGTTCTTTCGGTGACAAGATCTCTGAAAGACCAGGTGGAGAAGATATCGTAGATCAAAGTGGTGGTTTCTTCCAGGCGCTTGATGGTACCCGGTATTATCCCATTATTGAAAGAAATGCCAGAGAAGAATTCGTAGATGAAAACTTTGATGCAGTGTTTGGAAACGGGCACTTCTTTGATAATAATTTGAACGTAAGTGGCGGTGATGAAAAGACTACCTATTTCTTTAGCCTCGGGAATTTCAGCCAGAAAGGTATCCAGCAGGGAAACAGTGAATATCGCAGAACTACACTAAGATCCAATCTTCAGCATACCTTCAACCCTGTGTTAGAGGTTCAAAGCAATACTGCTTATATCAACAGCGTGGCGGATCGCATCCAACAGGGAAATAATACATCTGGGTCCATGCTGGGGCTGCTCAGAAACCCAGCCGATTTTGATGTAAGAGATTATAAAGGCTACTACTATGCCAATGAAAATGCCAGCCCCATTTTACGACAGAGATCTTACAGAAGATATCTGGGAAATAATGCCCATCCGATCTATAATAATCCTTTGTGGCCTATCAATGAGCAGCAGAACTCCACACTGGTAAATCGTTTCATCAATAATACACAGTTTAAGATTACACCTGTAGA
>CAZFFW010000342.1:0-4814 GCA_964518125.1 uncultured Porifericola sp. | reverse complement strand
AAATAACAGTTAAGCCCTCTGAAACTATAAAAAAAACGATTCTCCTTTCCTCAATGCGTTTTATAAAACATTGCTGCGCCCCACATCTTATCGGATTCTTCCTGAAGGTTACCCTGGTGGATCACAAAACCCGGATCCAGGATCACCTGATCAACATGGTTTCCCTCTAACCTCTGGATAATCGCCTCTACTGCAGCTGCACATTCATAATATACATCCTGGACACCATCGGCGTCCAGATAGCCTTCGGTTAGCATCTGATAAGCCAACTGATCACCATCAAAGCCTCCCAATATCACGTGATGTTGGTGCCCAACAGGATGATACTTGCCGGCATTTTTCAAAGCTGAGATAAGCGAAGGAAACAAAAAGTCGGAAGAAGAGAATATGAAATTAATGTCAGGATTTGCCTGTAGTGCGTTGGTAACTCCGGCCAGGGCTTTTTCCTGGTTCCATTCCGTGGGTACCTCAGCCACCAACTCTATCAGTTCTGGATATTCTGCAATGGCATCATTGAACCCTTTACGACGGTTTACGGCATTGATATCGCCAAGATCGCCTATCAGAATCATGGCTTTGTATTTTTGATTTCCAGCCTTCGCCAGTTCGGCCATTGTGCTTACTGTTTTTTTGGCTATCTCATAATTATCTGCTACAACGGTAGTATATTCTCCGGAATTTTTTGCTGGTAACCTGTTATAAATTGCAATGGGAATATTGGCCCTATTGGCAGCTTTGATGATCGGAATTACGGTATTGGCATCTTTTGGCGCGATGACAATGCCCTTTACCCCTCTTGAAATAAAATTATTGATCTGCTCAAACTGACGATTGGCATCTCCATTGGCTACTGCCTCCAGGTAAGCATAACCTTTTTTTTCACATTCACTTTTGATAGCCTCTATACTGGCTACCCAGTACTCAGTCTGTAAGGTCTCAAATGAAATTCCGATCAATGGCCGCTCTTCATCCTGGGTCCGGCAGGCAGCAATGCTCATAATTAGTATGAAACAACTAAGGTATTTACCGGCAATTCTTTTCATGCTACTCTCCTCCTTCTTTTTAACTGTTCTCTGTTGCGAATACTATCTATCAGGACTATTAAAAATATGACGGAACCGGTAATCAGTGGATAAAAATAAGGGTCGGCATTGACAATGACCAGGCCGCTCTGCAATGCCTGAATGGTTACTGCACCTATCACAGTTCCTGGAAATACGTTTCCCCTACCCCCAAAAAGACTCGTTCCACCCAATACTGCAGCGGCAATGGCCGTAAACTCTGTCTGCCAGCCAAAGGTAGGCGACACTGCTCCCAGTTGTGCCATTGCTACCAGTCCTCCAATAGCCGCACATAGACCGGATATCAGATAGACGCTGAGCAGGAGCTTTTCAACAGGCAAACCCGCTTTGACAGCCTTTTCTTTACTGTGCCCTACAGCATAAATCTGCCGTCCCCAGACGCTACGCGACAGAAGCAGATGCACTATTCCAACCACAAGTACCATCACCACTATTGGAAACGGAATACCCAAAATTCTGGCACTGCCAATCTGTAGAAAAGCTTCAGGCAGATTGATAGCCCGGGTATCAGAAAGGTATAGCCCGAATCCCCGTCCTATATACAAAGTGGCAAGTGTGGCAATGAAAGGCACTACCTTGAAGCGCCCGATAAACAGGGCATTGAGCAGGCCAAATACGAGTCCGGTCATCATGACCAGCAGGGCAACCAACCATACAGGAGATCCTGTGACTGCCAGTTTACCCGAAATGACCCCTGCTACAAACATGATGGAGCCCACTGAAAGGTCTATACCCGCCGTAAGTAGTACAAGTGTAATCCCGCTGGCAACAATAGCCAGCGAGGAAGCCTGTATCAGTATATTGACCAGGTTGGCGAAGGTGAAAAACTGCGGAGACAATAGGCTGAAAACCAGAACAATCAACACAAATAAAATAACAGTAGCCTGCTCAATAATTTCCTTTTTTATTTTGGTAAGATACAACATCATATTATGGCTTATTTCTGGTGTAGTGCAGCCTCAAGAATGTCGGATCGTTTGAACTGACTTCTTTTATACTGAGCAGATAAATGACCGCTTTTCATGACGATGATGCGGTCGCAAAGGCCTAGCAGTTCTTCTATTTCAGAAGAAATGAGTAAAATACTCGCTCCTTTATCCACCAGGTCCAGCATCAGCTTATAAATTTCATGCTTGGCTCCAATATCAATACCCTTGGAAGGTTCGTCCATGATCATCAGTTCCGGTTGAATCAGCAACCATTTGGATAGCACTACTTTTTGCTGGTTTCCACCACTCAGCGTACCTACCGATTGTGTTTTCATATCCTGAAATTTGATTCTCGTTGCTTCAGCCATCTTTTTTGACGATTCGTGGATTTTTTGGCTGTCTACCAACTGAAAATAAGGGCTGGTATGGTGAGGCAGTGCGGCCAGTGAGATGTTTTTTTCAAGATTTTCGCTCAGCAGTAGCCCCTCATCCCGCCTGTCTTCGGTAAGAAATGCAACTTGATGCTGTATCCACAAATCGGGAAGAGGATGGTTGATTCGGTGGCCCTTCCAATAAATTTCCCCCTTATCCAGGGGGTCAAGGCCGTAGATACAACGGGCCATTTCTGAGCGGCCAGCACCTACCAATCCGTAAAAGCCCAGGATTTCCTGTTTATTTATGGAGAAGGAAATATCACGCAGAAGTCCTTCCGCCCCCAGTTTTTTAACTTCCAGTAATTTTTCGTTGGTGACACTGGCCTGCTTGTCAGGAAAAAATTGCGCTAGCTCTCTACCCACCATCTGGTGGATGATCATTGGCAGTTGGTAATTTTGTTGTTTTGTGTGATGCCCCACCAGCTTACCATCTCTCAGCACTGCTATCTGATCAGCCAGTTGCATCACATCCTCCAGGTTATGCGAAATGTAAATAATGGCTAATCCGGCAGCTTTCAGCTCTTTTATCAGCTTAAATAGAATCGTCACTTCGTAGCTCGTCAGCGATGTGGTGGGTTCATCAAAAATAATGATATGGGGTGAGGAACTGAGAGCCTTGGCAATTTCAAGAAGTTGTTTTTGGGCAGGCGTAAGGTCTTCTACCAGTCTGCCGGTATCCAGTTCCAGCCCTACTCTACTGAGTAATGACTGGGCCTGTTGCCTGGTCTGCTTCCTTTTGATCCAGGAAAGGCCGAAAGTTTTTGCGGGGAAATTCAGCAGATGCAGGTTATCCTCTATGCTTAGATTAGCAAAAAGGTTGAGCTCCTGATGGATCATGGCAATTCCTGCTTTCAGCGCTTCCTGTGGATTAGCGGGTTGATAAGTCTGGCCCTTTAGATGCATACTCCCTTCAGAAGGCGACAACACCCCGCTCATAATATTCATCAGGGTGGACTTGCCAGCCCCGTTCTCCCCTACCAGGCCCAGTATTACCCCTTCTGATACGTCAAGGCTGATAGCATTGAGCACTTTGGCTTCACCAAATACTTTGGATATATTCTGCAGCTTAAGGAGCATATCGGCTAATGTTTCATGAAAAAATTCCTCCCTGAATTAATCATCGCTGCCAGCAAAATGACCAAACCTTTGACCATCATAATCAAAAAATAAGAAAGGCCTATCAGGTTGAGGCTATTATCCAGCATGACGATGAAAAAGACACCGAAAATTGTCCAGCTGATTCTCCCTTTTCCTCCGTACAAACTAGTTCCCCCGATAACAACCGCCCCGATAATGTCCAGCAAAAGAGACTGTCCCATCACGGGTGAGCCAGTTTCCAGACGGGCAGTATACAGTATGGACGACAGGGAAGCGCAGATACCGCTAAAAACATAAACCGCAATGATGGTCTTACCCACTTTTACACCTGAAATTGCTGCCACTTTGGGATTCAGCCCTGCCGCATAAATCCACTTGCCCCACAGACTTCGGTTCAGGAGTACATAAGCCAGTAATAGCAAAGCGATCCCTAGGTATGCGGGAAGCGGTAAACCCAGAAAAAAAGTATAGGGCATGTTGACGAAAGCTTCAGGCAGATTGTAGATGTTCTGGGATTGGGTAATCCAGATAGCCAATCCGCTGAAGAAGATCATGCTTATCAGGGTAACCATGAAAGCAGGCATCCTCAGGCGCACGATTGATATCCCGTTTAGCAAGCCTACCAGCGCCCCGCTTGCCAGCATCACCACCATAGCCAGAGAAACAGACGCAAAGTTGTTGAGACCAAGTCCACTATCTGCACTCATCATATATCCTCCCAACACACTGCTCAGTGCGATAATAGAAGTAATGGATAAATCTATACCTGCCGTAATGATGACAAAAGTCTGTCCGACAGCAGCCATGAGCAAGGGCAAAAAACTATAGAGAAGGTTCCAGCTATTGCTCACAGAGAAAAAGCCCGGTGCAAGAAAGCACATGAGCAGGTAGTAAAAAAGGGTGATATAAATGATCACATTTCCCTGGTAATTTTCAATTACGGCAGATGCTGTTTTCATAGGTTGTTGTAGGACCTGCATGCTGGTTTTTTGTACGCCTCATACAATACTGATGATGTACCAGAAATAGATTGGCTCCATCAATTTTGCTATAAATTGTAGCGTACGATATTTTGAAAGATAATCATTTGTCAAACATTATATCAAGTCAGAGGAAAGAATACTGCAGCATCAGCAGCTTTCCCGCCAATTGAGCTGCTTAGTTCAGCTTTTTAGCCGTATTGACAGAGCTTCCTCGCAGGTTTGATTCCAGCTGAGATCGGTAGAGGACCAGGAATTCAGCAGAAAAAAATGCTCAACCTAAGTGGTAAG
>CAZFFW010000341.1:0-4820 GCA_964518125.1 uncultured Porifericola sp. | reverse complement strand
GGCAGCAGCAAGGCCTATATATTTTTCATTTGCCTGCTTACAGCCCTCATATGAACCTAATAGAAACACTGTGGAGAAAAATCAAATACGAATGGCTCAGGCCAAAAGACTACAATTCAAAAACAGCTCTGAAAAAGAGACTCAAGGAAATATTTACAGGCTTTGCCGATCAGTCAGGAAAAGAGCCATTCAATGTCAACTTCTCTTTTGATCAATTTGATTTATACACAAATTAAATCTGTCGCAGTACTTAAATCATTTCCTAAATTTTAAATCGTATAGTTATGATCATAACATTTGTATAGACATCATAAACGTTATTTTAAACCAGCTTTACCATGAAACTCAATTTCAAATCCATCATTACTGCTGCTTTGGTAGCGGCCATTACAGCCTCACTGCTCAATGCGGTTCTCTTTTTTGTATTCCATTCGGCAGGTATCATTTCTGATGATATCCTCTTACAGCCAGTCAACGAACCCATGACGCTCATGCCTATCATTATGTCATCTATTGTGCCCACGCTATTATCAGGCGTTGCATTTTTTCTGATGGAAAAATATACCAGCAAAGGCTACCGCAACTTTAGTATACTGGCTATTGTGCTGCTGGTACTTTCCTTCGCCAATCCTTTTGTAGGTATTCCGGGAGTAACGATGGCCTATGCCACAGCGCTCAATGTCATGCATGTAGTAGTGGTAGGCAGCATACTCTACTTCTACCGAAGGCTTTACCAACGAAAAGTGGCTATTGCATGACTTTTCCCTGGCTTATTGAGGGGAGTAGATACTTAATAAACTAACGCGCAGCCCATCCCCCTATACGAACCTTAGTGGATCTCGGCTGATAACTATTTAAGCTGATATAGCCCTTTGGGTTAGCCTGTCATCAGTAAAATTTCAACTCAATAAAAATTCTATGAATCAGGTACTTATTTCAGAGCATGTCTATGATACAGACAAAGCCAAAACACTTGTCCTTTTCGGCGGCAGTCCCATCCGTCGGGATGAGGTAGTACGCCAACTTAGTACAATACCCGAGCTTAGCATTTACGGAACCCTTTCGGAAGAAGAAGGAAAGGAAAAGGTGCTGGAACTGGGCAAACCCCAGCTGGTGCTGATTGGCGGTCGCTATACGGCCGAGCAAAGGCAACGGATCAAAAGCTTTTTGCAGACGCATAGCCCTGAAACTCAGATCACCGAACCGGGTATTGATATACCCTATACCGCAACTTCTATTTTCAACCATATCCAAAACCTTGTACAAAAATGAAAATTACTGCAGAAGACTTTCTTGAAATTCAGAACCTGGTGACCACCTACTGTGTAGCCACCGATAACAAAGATGTAGAGGCTTTTATGAACTGCTGGGTTGAACCAGACGAGTTTGGCGGCTACGATAGCGGAGCCTTTGGACATATGAAGACCTGGCAGGAGCTAAAAGATTTTGAAGCCCACCATGTAGGTCCGGGTGGAGATGCTAATGGCAAACGGCATCAGGCCACGAATCTGGTCATCAGCCCGGTGAGCGACAATGAGGTAAATGTCACCCATGATATGCTGGTAATTGAAGTCGATAGTATACCTGCAATAATTGCCACCGGTCGTTATGATGACAGCATTGTGGTCAAGACCAGCAAGGGCTGGAAGTTCAGGTTCCGAAAGCTCCACATTGATGCCGGCTTTTTCAAATTGATGGAGCAAATCCAGGCTTAAGCTTAGCCACAGGTCCCTGGTAGCCAGGATTTCCAGAAGAGCCAGTTTACTGCAGACCTGTGGTTTCATTTTACTTAAAATGCTTTTTTTAAATAGCTACTCATACCGCAGCAGCTTCACTGGGTTCATTCTCGCTGCCTTACGAAGATGCTGGCTGACAGTGAGCAGGGCGATGAGAATCATCAACATTACCGGCAGGACGAACATCCACCAGCTGAGCGGGATTTTATAAACAAACTCCTCCAGCCAGCTTTTCATGAAGTAGTTGATCAGCGGTATGCCAAGGACGGAGGCAATTAACAATGCCTTTAGGAGATCTTTGGCCAGCAACAACCAGATATCGGGGATATTGGCTCCCAATACTTTGCGGAGACCAATCTCCTTGCTGCGCTTCTGCACCTGGAAAGCGGCCAGCCCAAACAGGCCCAGGCAGGCGATGAAAATGGCTTGCAAGGCAAAGAAGACAAAGATGTTGAGAAACTGTATATCGGCCTGGTACTGCCGGTTGTAAAACTCATCCTGGAAGAAGTATTCATATAATTCATCTGGATACACTTCTTCAAATGCAGCTTTGATCTGCGCTTCAGTTTCCTGCCAGTTGGCCATATCTACTTTGAGGCTGAAGAATTGCGCCCTTAGCAATGGGCTTACATGATCGCCTGGAATAAGTATCAGACCTAAATCCCCTACAGAACCAGCTTCATGCTTCCTTAGGTTTGGCGCTATTAATCCAATATCCTGAATTACACCAATGATTTCTCCTTTACCTTCCTCCGATGTGCTGTTTTCATATCTCCAATCAGCATTCATTACCAGGATATGACCGATAGCTTCCTGCGGGCTAGCTAAACCTAATTCTTTAACTACTTTTTCACTTATGATAAATGAGGATTGGTCTGATGAGTTATCTGACTGAAAATTACGCCCTGCTATAAGTTTTATATTATAAAAATCCAGAAAGTTATAATCTACTCCACCAAATGTATCAAACTCCTTCATATCTGCCTGATCATCTTTTAGGTGAACTCTAATACGCCCCCCTATTCCTTTGGTGTTTTTCTTACCTGGAATGTTAGAAGTAAATGTAAGCTCTTGTACGTCTTTGATTGATAGTACTTTCTGTTTAAAAACACCATTGCTACCTTCTTTTGCGGTGTTTTGGTCTGGAATACGTAATACGAAGGTTTGTTCCTGGTCAAACCCCAAATTTTGCTGTTGCAAAAAATTGATTTGGCTATAGATAACCAAAGTACCAATGATCAGTGAGACAGAAGTGGTAAATTGTACAATAGTCAAAATACTACGGACCCCTTTTCCACCCTTTGAACCTTGGCGACCACCCTTTAAGGCTATGACTGGGCGAAAAGCAGTGATAATAAAGGCAGGGTATAGTCCTGATAACAGACTACCCACTAAAAAGGAGATAATCAGGGTCATCCAGAAGGAAGGTATATGCCACAATCGTGAAGCATCTGTCCAACCGCTTATCTGACTGTAGTGTGCCTGGCAAAGCATTGTGATAACTATTGCCATCAGGAAAGCAACCAGATTCAGTAGAATTGACTCAAATATAAACTGTCCAATCAGTTGATACCGATTTGCTCCAGCAGCCTTTCGTATACCTACTTCTTTACTCCGCTCAATTGAACGAACTGTAGCCAGGTTAATGTGGTTAATCCAGGCCATAAACAGGATGAGTATGCCAACCAGGGCTAAAGCATAAAGTTTATCTGGGCTTTGGCGTGTGGCTACATCTTTTTTTAGGTCAGCAGTAGTCTGTATCTCGGATAATGGTTGCAAAAAGAAACTCCCGGACCATCCTTCTATCATTCTGGTGATATAGGCGAAGTAGTCATCAAATCTGTCGTTCAGTTGATGAGAAAATTCATGTATATCGGCATCTTTGCGTAAAAGTAGATAGGTGTAAGTATCATCGAACAGCATATCCTCCTCTAAAGGCCTGTTGAATCGTGGTTTGAGTGACGAAAATGAAAGTAGGTAGTCAAAATGGATATGGGAATTTTCTGGCACATCCTCAAAAATCCCTTCGATTTCAAATGATTCTTCTCTATTCAGGATCAGTATTTTACCCAAGGGATTCTGATCGCCAAACCATTTTTTTGCCGCTGATTCACTCATGAGCATTCTATTCTGTTCCCTTAGCACCTTATCTGAATTGCCCTGTACTAACTTGAAATCAAATACTTCAAATAAAGTTGAATCTGCATAAAAGACACCTGTCACTTTTTGATGTAAAGGTTTGCCATCCTCAGTTTCATGGGTGAAAATTACCTCCCAGATATCTACTAGCCTAACCAGGCTTTCTACTTCAGGAAAATCCTGTTTGATTTGAATATATCCCGGTCCGGTTACCAGTAATTTCGTCTTACTATCAGGTCTTGCAGTGTGTATTCCTACACGATAAATTCTATCTCCCTTTGTATGAAAATTATCATAGCTTAACTCGAATCCAACATATTGTAGTACCAATAGGCAGGCAGCCATACCGAGAGCAAGGCCCAGCACATTGATGAGGCTGAAGGTGCGGTTCTTGAGAATATTCCGCCAGGCGGTGATGAGGTAGTTTTTGAACATGGCAGTTTGGTTAAATAGTCTTCTTAAGCTACCAGCTTACAGCTTCTCATACTACCTTTTTGCAGTGAAGTGCAGGTATTTTGCAGCAAAATGCAAAGTGAGCATTACACTTCCACCGTAAGTTCGACCTTCTCATCCCAGAGGTACTTACTGGACCCACTGCCAGTTATGCCACATGGCGGCCAGTCTTTCCCGGGGCTTGGTGATGCCATGACCAAAGCTTTTGTCGACGATTAGCCTGGTGGCTACTCTTAACATCCTGAAGGCCATGGTAGAGTTCGTAGGCATTATAGATTGGCACCTGCTTTTCAAACTCCCCGTGCCAGCGTCGGGGTACTGGCCTCGGTGATCTTTGACATGGGCGAGGTTTTGACATTGATCTCCGGATCATCCCAGAGAATGGCTTTAAGATACTGACGGGTGAAAGGATGGATGTCTGTGCTCACATAGTAGGTCTCCCATTCCGAGATGCAGAGTTCTAAGCTGATGGCCTTGAATTTATCAGAATGG
>CAZFFW010000340.1:0-4822 GCA_964518125.1 uncultured Porifericola sp. | reverse complement strand
CTACCTGATGCCAGTTTGCCCATACCTATAAAAATAAAAATGTGCATAGCATACTGTTTATCCTGGCACAAGGCTGGTGGTAAAATTCTACAAATAAACTTCAATAGCAAATTAATACTCATGTAGAACCTAAATTTTTAAGGATTTATCATCTGCCAGTATGGGTATATCGGCAAGAAAAACCCAAAATATTTTCTTAAAATACAGAAGTGTTTATGACTACGATTCGGATAAGCAGCGATTATACTAAACCCGAAAGCCAATACAAGACAATGCAGTAAATAATTTCCTCACCGCCAAAAAAATAAGTTAAATAACAGCAATATGCTCATGAAGCCGAAATGTCACTATGCTTTTACCGTAATGTTACATGATGAATAATTATTAAAATAACCAGCCCGGCAGGAAAAACAGCCCAGCCTGGCTAACCAATTATACCCATTTGTGAAGCGCCTTATGGGTAGCGCTAATCGCTGAGTCGCTGCAGGAATTCGCTGGGCAGCATTCCAAAACGATGGCGAAAAATCCGCGCAAAATGGCTGGGGTTGCGGTATCCCACTTCTACTGATATCTTGTTAACGCTGAGTTCACGGGCCGCCAGTAGCATTCTGGCATGGTTCAGCCGGGCTTCGGTAAGGCTCTGGTTGATGGTCATATTGTAGACTTTTTTAAAATTCTGCTTCAGGGTATTTTCGTTGGTTCCTACCATTCTGGCCAGTTGGCTGATCGTCGGGGGATTCCGCAGAGACTCCAGCTGCAGCTGCCTGGCTTTCACCACAATCTCCAAATCCCTTTCGTTGAGCAGCACTTTACTACCGCTCTGCTGCTCCTGGTAGATCTGGTGGATCATCAGCGCCATAATCTCCAGACATTTGGCATGTACAAAAAGCAAACGCACCACACCTTGGTAGTCATGCTGGTTCAATTCCCGGATGGCTGAAGCAATCGCCAGGTTGTAGTAGCCGATGTGCAGGTAGTGATCTTCATCCTGGTGGCCCCTCATACTTTCCAGCAGCATATCCTGGCTGTCGGGGTAGTGCGCGACGAAAGCTTCCTGTTCCATATTGAGCAGCAAAAACTGCTGCCGCTGTTCCGGAGGAAGCGAAATGCTATGGGAGTGGGTATGCGAGCGGGCCATGCTGGCATTCATCAAGGGGCTTAGCTGAAAGGAAAAACCGGAACTTCCCATCTGGCATTCGCTTTTACCCTCTATGCAAAACAGCATGCGCAGGTAGGGAGTGCTGCCTGGCTGGTAGTGTAGCTGCAGTTCCACTTCCGGCTCAATATCCAGGAGCAGTACATTGAGGGAAGCGTCAAACTGCAGGCTGTTGATCTGTCCACTGAGAGGCTTATCTGCTGGTATATCCAGGCGGAATTCCCGGGGGGAAATATCCTCATACTGAATTCCCAGGGTGTCAGCTATGGTGGTCAGATTTTGCTGGCTGGAAAAACTCAGCTGGTTGATGTGTATGGTCATTTTGTAATGGATAATATTTTTCGGTGAACAGAGGAAAGAACTTATGCTATATAAGCATTAAAGCTCATGAGGCAAGACAGTATCGGGAATCGGGATAACAAATTTGGAAGAATGCGCTGATTACCAACTATTTGGCTTGAATAGATGAAACTAATGTAATAGCTTCATGTTTAGAAGCTGATGATTCATCGGTTCAATCAATATATCATGGTGTAAGTTTAAATACCGCAGAAGGCTATTGTGTGGAGCAGAAAATGTCAATAAAGCACGACTGAGGTGCCAGCATAAAGCACGATCTTATCTGGCCTTATTCAGGCGGCATATGTTCCTGCTGATGAAAGCATGATGCCTTCATGCGGGGATGTCTCCAGGGAAAACGCAGGCATGACAGTAATTGCCAGACACAGGGGCCATTTCCTTTTCAACCAAAAAGCAGTTAGCATGTATTCAGCAAAAAATTACAGTATCCAGGTATTCATTTTTTTCCTATCGGTCACCTTAATGGCTTGTGGGACAGAAGATTACCGTGCCTACGCAGATTGGGATGTCAATGATGACAATTTTATTGATGAAGAAGAATTTGTTGATGCTTTTATCGCCTCGGATTATGTAGCAGACTGGGATATGGATGGGGATGATATGATCACCTACGGCGAATTATACGGTGTCTACTACCATATCTGGGATGTTGATGATGACAATGCCCTAAGCCAAAGCGAGTGGAGCAATGCGGTCAATACGTACTTAAATGAGTATAATGAAACCATTTATGGAGATTTTAACGACTGGGATATCAACCAGGACGAGATCATCACCAAGAATGAGTATATGGAGGCCGTACTGGATACAGACTTTTTTAATAGTTGGGACCTGGACAGCGATGCCACGATTTCAGAGGAAGAGTTTGCCCGGGGCGTGTATGAATACTGGGATACTGACGGCGACGGCATGATAGAAGCAGTTGAATATGAGGAATGGAATGAAGTTTATTCAGGCATTTAAAAACTATATGGACGCATACGAGGATACACAATCAGAAGCGCTTAGCCGGGAGATCAGCCGCTATTGTCACCCTATCAAAGCCGCGGAAGACCTGGACCCTCTGATGGAGGCTATAGCCGACGCCAGGGTGGTATTGCTGGGCGAAGCCTCACATGGCACGCACGAGTACTACCTGTGGCGCTCCCTGATCAGCCAGCGGCTTATCCGGGAAAAAGGTTTTAATTATATCGCTGTGGAGGGTGACTGGCCCGACTGCTATAAGCTCAACCGCTACATCAAAGGCTACCAGCCCCAGTACGGCTCCGCCAGTAAGGTACTCCGGAAGTTTGACCGCTGGCCTACCTGGATGTGGGCCAACTGGGAAGTAGCGGCCCTGGCGGACTGGCTCAGAAGCTATAACCAGGGGGTGCCCCGGCGACATATGGTGGGATTTTATGGCCTGGACGTTTACAGTCTCTGGGAATCTATGGAAGCCATGGTGGGCTACCTGGACCATGAAGACCGGACAGCCGCCCGGGAGGTGAGAGATCTCATCAGCTGTTTTGAGCCCTACCGGGGAGAGGACGGACAGCAGTACGCCTGGGCTTCAAAAAAAGTCGTACCCGCTCCCTGTCAGCGCGATGTACTGAAATTGCTCAGGCGTATCCGGGAGAGAGTCCCTACCTACGATCATGACCAGGAAGCGGTGTTGAACACCGAACAGAACGCCTATGTGGTGCACAATGCAGAGAAATACTATCGGTCCATGATCAGTTTTGGACCGGATTCCTGGAATGTACGGGACACCCATATGGCCGATACCCTGGATAGGCTGATGCGCTTCCACGGCAGTGATGCCAAAGCGATCGTATGGGAACACAATACCCACATCGGCGATGCCCGGGCTACCGATATGGCGGCCGACGGACTGGTCAATGTAGGGCAACTGGTGCGGGAGCGCTACGGAAGGCACAAGGTGTTCGCATTGGGTTTTGGAGCTTACCGGGGAAGTGTCATCGCGGCAGACCGCTGGGGAGCCCCGATGGAAGCCATGAGCGTACCAGAGGCCAGGAAAAACAGCTGGGAAGCGATACTGCATCAGGCCCATGAGGGTAACACCCTGCTCCTCAGCAGAGATTTATCGGGTCAAACGCTGATGCAAAAACCCCACCCCCATCGGGCAATTGGCGTGGTGTATGATCCGGAGCTTGAGCGAAAGGGCAACTATGTACCCAGCATCATCCCGGAACGCTACGACGCTTTTCTGCAGTTTGAGCATACCCGCCCGCTGCACCCGATGCACATGCCGGGAGCCAGCGACAAAACCCCGGAAACCTACCCCTGGGGCGTATAAAAATGAATCATAAACAAGCTTTTAACGAATATGCATATGGAACCAGCAAACAGCAACAACAAGCTGTTAAACCACAACCTGCGGACGGATACGTCCTCCGTAAGCGTGAAAGTAGCGCAGGGTGTCGCTACCCTGCAGGGCAGCGTAAGCAGCCTTGAAAACAAGAAACTGGCAGAATACAATGCCCTGCAGGTAGGCGGCGTAGTCGCGGTGGTCAACCAGCTGACTGTGGAAAATGACGGCCAGCATTCCGACCAGGGCATTTCCGATTATATTAAGGATAGCATACAAAACAACCAGCAGATCAATTCAGAGCAGATTCAGGTTGAAGTCTACAATGGGCAGGTTTACCTGAATGGTCAGGCAGATAGTTATCTCGCCCGAAAGAAGGTCCGGGAAATCGTAGACCATACCCCGGGAGTGGTAAAGGTGCTTTCCAATATCATGGTCAGCAACCACAGCTAATAAATTTGAAAAACCAAAAATGTTCAACTAAAATGGCACGAGTAATCAAAAGAGCAGTAGATCCACAACAGAGTTTTATTGAAGATTTTGTAGAAGGTGACAAGGCAGGCGGCACTATTGCCCAAAGTATTATGCCGGCGGTAAACATTTATGACCAGGGTAGCAGCTATCTCCTAACACTGGCCGCCCCCGGTTATGATGCCGAAGAACTGCAGTTGAAGATAGAAGAAAATATCCTGACCATCTCTTCACGAAGAAAGATGACATCACAGGAAGCTTATCCCGTGATACGTGCTGAATTTCAGTATGCAGGTTTTCAGAGAACGTTCCGCCTCCCCTCCGCGGTGAATGAAGACACGCTGGAAAAGTCTTATGAAAAAGGGATTCTGAGGGTTAAACTTCATAAAAAGCAGGAACCTGTGCATTAGTTGGGGAGAAGAGCCAAACATCAGCAGGATAAAACTGGTGTTCATTCCGGAACACCAGTATTTCCACAAAAGCTTTGCCTAGGACGATACGCCTTCTTTTTCCTCCGCTTTCAGGAT
>CAZFFW010000339.1:0-4839 GCA_964518125.1 uncultured Porifericola sp. | reverse complement strand
TTCTTCCGTAAGCTGGAGGAGTAAAGCTAAACATCCGATGAATCAATTCTTAAAACTTATGCTACTGGGTTTAGCAGCCATAACGCTTATTGTCCTGATTTTTCGGCTTGGGTAGTTTATCAACTGAGAGATAGCGAAGCTTATCAGGCTGCAGTACAGCAGTTAATTACTGAGCACGAGATACAGAAATCTACCGGAGGTATAGAAGAGGTGGGTTGGTATGTAGAGGGCTTTGTCAGGCAGCAATCCCTTAGAGATACGGCGAACTTTTTACTTAGGATTGAAGGAAAACATCATGATATCAAGGTGTTCTGCCAGATGGGTAAGGATGAAACAGTCGTTGGACTCTCAAGGATTTTAGAATTCTATGAAATTACCATAGAAGAAAGTGATCACTTTTGCAAGAATGGACTGTTGCACAAGAAATTCGTAAGTTTAATAGGAACATAATAGGAGACCATGAATAGTGAGCTTTTAAAAAAGTATGATGCGCTCTCTCCGGAAGGGCAACAGGAAGTAGATAACTTTATAGATTTTATGCTTATCCGGCATAAAAAGACCTTTGATATCCAATCCTGGAAGGAAAAAATAAAAGGTGTTTCTGTCTGGTCTGAAGATGATGTGAAGGTTTTTGATGAAAATCAACAGATGTTCAATCAATGGAAAACAGAAGAATGGTAGTTGATACCAGTATTTTTATAGATTACCTCCGGGCTAAGGGTAAAGCTGAAACCACGCTCCGGAAACTTCCTGATGATGCTAAGATATATGTTTCTCCTGTTACACTTTATGAACTGTATATGGGTGCTACCAATGCTCAAAAGTGGAAAGATGTAAAAATCCTGACAGAGGATATACCCCTTCTTCCATTCTCTAAAGAAGTAGCAGAAAAAAGTGCTTTCCTCTACCAGGAATTGAAAAAGAAAAACTAAATAATTGAATTCAGGGATATTTTTATCGCGGCCACAGCTATTGTTTACAACCTACCGGTACTTACCAGAAACAGCAAACACTTCTCCAGAATAAAAAATCTAAAGGTCATAGCTACATAAGCAATCACTAAGCTTTCATCTCTCCCGCAAAACCCAGCGGAGAAAGCAGCACATGCTGGCTGGCTGTATGCAGGTCGCGCCAGCAGCGGTTGAGTTCGGTCTCCGGGCTCAGCACCGTCATTCCTGCCAGGGGGTAAACTTTTTCGGCCGATTCCCGGGCAGCCTGGGCCGCATGCTTCACTGCCAGGCTGATCTTTCGCAGCACCTCATCAGAAGGAGTATGGCCTGACTCACATTGCTGCCAGGCTTCATGCACCAGCACATACAGCCATGCGCGGGCTGATTCCAGGCTGGCTTCTGCCTGCGCCAGCGTATCCTGTACCTTTACATTGTCTTTCAGATTTTCTCCTGTCATGCTCTTTTTCTGCATCAGGAGCGCACGTACTTCATCCAGGAAATGTAGCGCCATGCCGGTAAGCTGCAGGCAGGTGGTGAGTTCACCAAACTGCATGAAAGGAAAACGATAGAGCGGACCATCCTCATAAGGCGAAGGCTTCAGCAGGCTGAAGGTGCGCTCCTCGGGCAGCCAATGCTCCGTCACCTCAAAATCGTGGCTGGAGGTAGCCTGCAAACCGTAGGCATCCCAGGTATTTTTAACCTTTACTTCGTCGGGAAAGAATACGAAGGAATGAAAGCCCGGCAGGTCGCTGGCCTTGCCATTGGCCGGTAACTTACAGTTGGCGGTAAAAGCGGTTGCCTGTGCCGAGCCGCTGCCGTACTTCCACTGCCCACGCACCCGGTAGCCACTAGCCTCTGGTCGGGCGCTACCTCCCAGGGCACCACTACCCGCAATGCAGGCTTTGGTGTCGGTAAATATCTGTTCGCTCAGTGAAGGGCGGATATAAGCGGCAAAAAGATTGGCGCCTGCCCCCAGGTTGACTGTCCAGCCCAGGCTGCCGTCGGCATAAGCCAGGGCTTCCAGGATCTGCAGGGCCTGAGGCAGATTCATTTCCAGGCCCCGATATGTTTTGGGGATGAACAGCCGCAGCCATTCTTCTTCGTAGATCAGGGCAAGCTGATCCTGCGTAAGTTTTCGCTCCAGGACAGCCTTTTCTGACTGGCTACGGATTTTTTCTATAATCTGCTGATCAAGTACTTCCTGTGGATGTTGCAGTATGCGCATGTCTCTCTTCCCGACTTATTTGTTCAAAAGGCTGAAAATAAGGCCTAAACTTTTATTAGAAAAATTAACGGATACGAATAGCCTTCTTTTCTCCGCTGGTATGCCTTTTCCCGATATGGGATGAATACTTGGCTTACATTATTGTAAATCAGGATTATTGACTATTTTTCAATCAGGATTAGAATTGCCGGATACATATTGAATTTTCGGCAACAGATCAATGCTTATGAAAAAATATTTACACAACCTGGCGCTGAGCACACTGCTGTTGCTCGCGTCACAGACCCTTTTTGCCCAGGCCGTTAGCCTGGATCCAGCTTTCCCTCCACTGGAAGAAGAAGTCACCATCACCGTTGATATAGATCAGTCTACCGACTCCCGGGCCGATGCGCTGAAAGGGCTCACCAGCGGGGTCTATCTCTGGTCGGGGGCCGGTACACAGGACGATCCTTTTTTATACGAGCCTAGTGGTCAAACCGATTTTGCACAGCCTTTTGCGGCCGGTGAGATGACCTATGTAGAAGACAATAAATGGGAAATTACCCTGACTATCCGCGATTACTACGGTATTCCTGAAGGCGAAACGGTAGAAGTACTCGGGCTTTTGCTTAAAAACGCCAGTGGTTCAGCTCAGACGGAAGATTTTGTTGTCAGTATTGCCCAGGCTGGAGCCAACTCAGTAACACTGGAACCGGCAGTACCTACGCTGAGTGATACGCTCAGCATCACCGTTGATCTGAAAGAAGTAAATGACGAACGGGCTGCCGCTCTGCTCGGGCTGACCGAAGGCGTCTACCTCTGGTCAGGTGTGGGCGACGCAGGACAGCCTTTTCGCTATGGACCTGCCGGGCAGGCCAACTTCGGAGCGCCTTTTCCTGCCGGACTGATGACGCCCCTGGGTGATGATGTGTGGCAGATAGAGGTGCCGCTGAGTACCTTCTACAACATTCCCCTGGATGCCGAAGTAAGCCGTATCGGATTTCTGCTCAAAAATGCGGACGGTACCGCTCAGACAGAAGACTTTGTGTACGAAGTTGCCCCTGGAGGTAATTTTATTTCCTTCATCTCTCCCCGAAATCCGGGAGAGGTACAGTTTGTCGTGCAGGGAAGCAGCTTCCCCATTTCCTTCGGCGCTTCTTCCGTCGGTGATCTGTCCCTGAGCATAGATGAAGGCAGTGGCTTTTTGAGTCAGGCCAGTGTATCAGATCAGGATACTATTAGCTTTGGCTATTTGGTCAATGCTGCGGATACCGTCCTGGTAAAAGCCGAGGCGACCATCAATGGGCAATTTTTCAGCAAGGAGCGAGAACTCATTTTCAAGATCAGAGAAGCAAGATCAGAAGAGGCGCTACCGGCCGGCATTGAGCCGGGTATTAACTACAACCCTGCAGATGATACCAAAGTGACGCTGGCTTTGCTGGCGCCCGGCAAAGACTTTGTGTACGTGGTAGGAGAATTTACCAACTGGCAGATTGATGAGGCCTACCAGATGCAATACGATCCGGCGGCTGAAACCTACTGGCTGGAGATCAGTGACCTGGAGCCGGGCAGGGAGTACATCTACCAATACTGGGTAGATGGTGTGATCAAGATAGGTGATCCTTTTGCCGACCAGGTAGCCGATCCTTTCAATGACCCCTTCATCCCCGGGTCTGTGTACCCTGACCTGCCGGTTTACGAAGATGCAGCAGGCAATGGCATCGCTACCGTACTCCAGACCGGGCAGCAGCCCTTTGCCTGGGCAGAGAGTGAAGCCAACTGGCAGCGCCCTGCTGAAGAAGACCTGATCGTCTATGAACTCTTGGTTCGTGACTTCATTGGCACCCATAGCTACCGCGACCTGAGCGATACGCTCTCTTACCTGAAACGCCTGGGGGTAAACGCCATTGAACTGATGCCTATCATGGAATTTGAAGGTAACCTCAGCTGGGGTTATAATCCTTCTTACTTTTTTGCTCCCGATAAATACTACGGCACCAAAGACGAACTGAAGGAATTTATACAGACCGCCCATCAGGAGGGCTTTGCGGTGATTCTTGACATGGTGCTCAACCACCACTTTGGACAAAGCCCCATGGTGCAGATGTACTTTGAGGACGGACGACCTACCGCTGAGAACCCCTGGTTTAACATGGATGCTACTCACCCTTTCAATGTGGGCTACGATATGAACCATGAAAGTCCCTATACCCAGGAGTATGTGGACCGGGTGAACCGCTACTGGATAGAAGAATACCACTTTGACGGCTACCGCTTTGACCTCTCCAAAGGATTCACCCAGACCAACAACCCAGACGACGTAGGCGCCTGGAGTGCCTACGACCAAAGCCGGGTAGACATTCTGACCCGTATGGCGGAGCAGATCTGGACCGTAGATCCGGATACTTACGTGATCCTGGAGCACTTTGCCGATAGCAGCGAGGAAGAGGTACTTGCCGCAGAAGGAATGCTGCTTTGGGGCAATTATAACTTTGCCTTTCGCGATTTGCTCTCCGGCAAAAATACCAGTGTCAATCTCAATGGCTTGCAGCGTTTCTCCCATGTCAATTATATGGAAAGCCACGATGAGGAACGCCTGGTGTACGAAACCAATGAGCATGGGCAGAGCAGCAATGGTTATGACGTCAGCGAGCTGAGCACCGGCCTGAACCGCTCTAAACTGGG
>CAZFFW010000338.1:0-4859 GCA_964518125.1 uncultured Porifericola sp. | reverse complement strand
TCTTCATACGCTATACCAGTTTTCTGAAATCCTGCATACTGCTTTTGAGCCTGAGCAGCATGTTCTGTTTGGTCAGTAGTATCAGCCCCAGATAGGTAATGGCCGTGGCCAGCGCATTGATGATCAGCCACAGTATGGCCTCCTGGTAAAAGATATGATGAAAAGCGAAGCTTACCGCTACTGCCATACTGACTGCGCTCAGCAGATGCCACAAAAAGTCCCGGTCCAGGGCGAGACGATAGCGCATCTCAATCAGCAAGACCACCATCAAATAGCTCACAAAAGTAGCTATGGCGGCACCCAGTATACCAATGATGGGTATCAGAACAAGGTTAAACACCACGTTGAGCAGCAGCCCGATGGTTTGGTAACGAAGTTCATCGGTCGTTCGCTTTTCCAGGTGTATGAGCAGGTTATAGAAACGTTT
Organism: uncultured Porifericola sp.; assembly: GCA_964518125.1. Classification (GTDB taxonomy): domain Bacteria; phylum Bacteroidota; class Bacteroidia; order Cytophagales; family Cyclobacteriaceae; genus Catalinimonas. The sequence goes on along the minus strand of CAZFFW010000338.1, from coordinate 4,432 downwards.
GGCAGCATAGGCAATCACTCCCGCGCCGATAAAGAGTACCATCCAGGCGATAGGTAGCTCGGGTAGGGTAGTCGGAAGCAGTACGCCTAGTAATGCATCCATATTGAAACTGAGAAAGCTAAGCAGCCCGACACCAAAGATCAGGAACAGCAGCAGGCCCTGCCTAATGGCGTGGATAGATACTTCCCGGTGGCCTTTGTCCCATACATTTGCCAGGTAGCTCATCAGTTGCTTTTTGATAGGCGTAGTGATAAAGTCGCTGACCGAGCAGATTTTGTAAATGATGTTGTAGATACCCACGCTTTCTACCCCCAGGAAATAACTGATGAAGTAGCGGTCTACTTTATCCAGCAGCCCACCTTCTACCGAGCCGAGGGAAAGTGCATAGGAATAGCGAAAGTACTGCTTGAACAGCGGTCCGGAAAAACGTCCTATCGGGATCAGGCTCAGGATATGTCCGGTCATGACCAGGGTAACCAGCACATCAGCGATGAGATACGCAAAGATGCCCTGGGCTACATCCCTGCTGTACATGATACTGCCGATAAAGGCCAGATAGGGGAGCAGGTCGTAACAAAAAGCATAGGAGGTATAAGTCTTGAACTTTTTGACTGCCAGCAGGTACTTGCTGAAGTTGGCATAACAGACACCACTGAGTAGTATGGGTGCTGAATATTGCAGGGCAGTAAGGTAGCTGCTCTCCAGAAAAATATCATTTAGCCAGCCGGAAAGCAGGTAAAGCAAAGCAGCACCCGCAACACCGATCAGCAGGGTGGGGAAGAGGATGGTGTAAAAATGTAGCGCCTGATGTTTACGCTTACCTTCCAGTCCGGGCACAAAACGCTGAAAACCACTACCCAACTCCAGCGAGAATACCGCTTTGAGGGTAAGAATGTTGATGATGATCTGCGTATAGGCGCCATAGCCGTCCAGCCCTATGTAGGCTACGATGATAGGAATGAAAATAAACCCTTTGGTACGATTTACCAGCCCCCCTGCCGTGATCAGTATGCTATCCGAAAGAAACTTTTTCATACAGGACGAAGCCTCTACATATATTGGTAAGGCTTGTAATAATTAGAATAGCGGGCGATGGGACTCTGCTTTACATTGTTGAACACAATGCCGATTTTTTTGAAATCTGCCTTGGCGATGATGCGCTTAATTTCGCCGATATGGCTCATCTTGGAGTAGTTCTGCCTTACCACGAAGAGGTTCAGATCCATAAACCTGGAGAGCGCGAAGTAGTCCGTCACCAGGCCGGCCGGTGATGAATCCACTACGATCACATCATACTGGCTCTTGAGGTAGTCAAACAGTTCTTTGATGGAAGCATGGTCAGAGCCTTTCAGGTGGATATCCTTGCTCGGCTTGCTGAAAATGATGTCCAGGTTTTTCAGGTCAGACTGGTGTATAATTTCCCGGGCGGGCAGATTTTTTTCAAAGTAATCATTAAAATACTTGAGGTACTGCGCATAGGGAAACATCATGGATAGTTGTGGACGGTAGACATCCGTTTCCAGCAGCAGCGTTTTATAGCCCAGCGAAGCGCAGGTTACAGCAAAATTGGTAGAGCAGAAAGTTTTGCCCTCTCCACTGATGGTAGAGGTGAAGCCCACCGCGATCGGCTTCTGCTCGTGCAGCAGTTCAATATTGACCAGCAGTTCTTTAAAAGCATTCTTGATATACAGGTCTTCGCCTTTGAGCGTAGCTTCCAGGCTGCCTTTCTGTTTCCCGATGTTGGCAAGCAGAGGATAATGCAGTGCGGCCTCAATCTGCTCACGCTCATTCACGCCGGATGACATATGCTCACGCAGCATTACCACCAGGCCGGAAATGATCAGCGAAAAGAACAATGCCATGATTACTACCAGCGGTTTGTTGGGTGCCACCGGCTCATTACCCACGATACGGGGCTTGTCCAGCAGTTCGCTGCCCGGCAGTTTGGCGATCTTGAGGATGCCTGCCTCGGCTTTCTTTTCCATCAGGTAGTTGTAGAGGTTATCGCTCAGGTTAAACTGCCGCTGAATGTCGGACAGGTTACGCTCCTGCTGGGGTAACTGACGGAGCAACTGACGGGTCTCAGCCATACGTTCGTCATTGTCGTTGATGGCAATACGTACCGAGGCCAGGTTACTTTTGACGCTCTGCCGGATGGCGTTGATGAGGTTGGTGATTTTCCGCTCAATGATGTCCATCTGCGGGTTATTTTCGGTGGAATTCACCTGTATCGCAGCCAGTTCACTGTCCAGCCGCTTGATTTCCAGCACCAGTTCGGTCAGTACGGGATCATCCACACCATAGGCCGACGGACTGACAATCGCATCATAAGCATCCGACTCAGCCAGGTAGCGGTCAATATACTCGTAGTACTTGCGGTTTACGTCCAGAGAAGCCTGCTGCTGCTCCATGTCCTTCATCCGCTCGTAGGCATTGGCAGTGATCATCTCAATATCCATCAGGTCCTCAGTACGGCGGTAATCTTCCAGTTTGTTCCCAGCCTTACGCAGTGAATCGGTGGTCTGCGCCAGGTAGTCATCAATAAAGGTGATGGTGTTATTGGCCACAATTTTCGTCTTCTCCAGGTCGCGAGAGATATAGGCATCACAAAGTGCGCTCATCACATCAATGGTCCTGTAGGGTAAGGTGCCCTCCAGGCCGATCTGTATAATGGAAGCTTCCAGGTCACTCAGGTTGATCTCCAGTTCGCTTTTGTACTCCTCCGCCATCTTGTCCATGTTGTTGAGGTAGAAGTAGAAAGCATCAATTTCTGTCTGAGGATCTTTTTGCCAGAGGGTAAATGAAAAATGTTGATGGATAAAGGGCTGACCAAAATTCAGCGTAGTATCCACTGAGACAGTCTGTTCGGGGAAACTCCTGGTTTTGCGGTGCGTGTAGTGGTACTGTGTCAGCGGAGCTTCATCTATCATCAGGCGGTACTGCCTACCGGAGAGCTTCTCCACATAGATGGGTACGCTGCTGAGCTGGAAATAGAGGGTATCAATTTCTACCTGGTACGGAAACTCCGGGTAGTGCTCCTGATCGGTAAACATCCCTTCTGTAAAGTAAGCTACCCGCAGAGGAAGCGTGGCAAGTGCCTCATTGATCAACTCAAAGGAGGATAGCACACCCATCTCGTTTTTGACATTACGCTGGCTGCTTTGTACTTCGAACCCTTCCAGAAACTCTTCTCCGCTAAAGCTGGGATTACTGGCATTGTCTATCAGGATGGAAGCTTCCACTTTGTAGATCGTGTCAGCCAGTTTCAGGTATAGCAGGGCCATCAGGCTGATGGAGACAAAGACCCCTGCGATCAGGAATCTGTTGCGGTAGAGCTGCTTGATCAGCTTGTTGATGGCTAGGCGGTTATCTTCTTGTATCACGGTAGTTCAAGTAGTTTAGCAAATAACAATCTCCGTCTGCGGTGGCAAGCGGCACTTTAATATTTTTCAAATCCCGAATATACTGATTAAAAGGCATTCTTACGGGTTTTTTTACCGAAAACCGTCAGGAAAATGATCCTGACATCCAGCCATATGCTCCAGTTTTTGATATACCAGAGGTCATGACGGATACGCTGAATGCGCTGCTCATTGGTCTCTGTAGGGCCACGCCAGCCATTGACCTGCGCCCAGCCGGTGATACCCGGTTTTACATAATGGCGGATCATGTAACGTTCTACTACGTTTTTGAGAGTGTCGTTCAGGAATACCCGGTGAGGTCGCGGCCCCACTACACTCATATTGCCCATGATGACATTGTAAAACTGCGGTAGTTCATCCAGATCGTACTTGCGTAAGAAGCGGCCGATCAGGGTGATCCGGGGATCGTTTTTTACCGTAGAGCGGCCCCCCGACTTTTCATCATCGCAGCTTTTCATGGTCCTGAATTTATAACAGATAAATTTATTGCCATCCTGCCCGTTACGGTAGGGTTTGTAAAATACCGGCCCGGGGCTACTCAGCCTGACCAGTATTGCGATCAGCACAAAGACAGGCGATAACAAGACCAGTACCGCAGTGGCAAACAGTATATCAAATACCCTTTTGAAGAAAGCATTGGCAAATTTGTCCAGGGCGATGTTTCGGACTTCCAGTATGGGCAGCGAATCTACGTTCTGTACCCCGATGCTAAAGTCGATATCTCCCGAAAGGCTTGGCATCAGGCTTACCCTTACGCCCTGCTGGTCGGCAGTCTGGATGACGTAATCTATCTCATGCATCCGGCTCAGTGGCCAGGCAACAATGATCTCATCCACACGGGTATGCTCCAGCACCCGGGAGAGGTCGTCTACACTGCCCAGTACCTGCATGGATTCTTTGGTCTTGATCTCCGGTTGGTCGTCCAGCAGGCCCAGCACGTTGAAGCCCAGGTGGCTGTTGCGGGAGGTAAAGTCCAGCAGGCGGCTGCTCTGCAATTGGGTTCCCAGGAT
>CAZFFW010000337.1:0-4987 GCA_964518125.1 uncultured Porifericola sp. | reverse complement strand
TCCTTTTTGGCTACTGAAATTTGTCAATACCCGATCGCCTGCCCATCTTTCCTGCTTTCTGAAGCTCCGTAGTATACCTTGTTTTCAGCATCGTACATGATAGACTGATAGCCACCAAAGCCATCCGGTCTCCCATACTGCACATCATGGCCTTTCTTGATAAGCTCCCGTACTACGGTAGGAGAAAAACCATCTTCTATATACAAGGTGCCGCCATCCGTCATCACTGAGCCAGTGGGCTGTGAGGATCCTGAGTGGTTGATACGGGGAGCATCACCGGCTTCCTGTATGTTCATACCAAAATCAATCATGTTGATCAGAATCTGGCAGTGGCCCTGGGGCTGTATGGCACCGCCCATCAGGCCAAAGCTCATAAATGGCTTGCCATCTTTGGTAACAAAAGCGGGAATAATGGTGTGGAAGGGACGCTTACCTGGAGCGAAAGCGTTAAAGTGACTGGCATCCTGCACGTTGAACAGTTGTCCACGGTTTTGTAAACCAAAGCCAAGTCCTGTTGGTACCATGCCGCTGCCCATACCGCCATAATTACTCTGAATCAGGGATACCATGTTTCCATCTTTGTCAGCTACAGTGAGATAAATGGTGTGGCTCTGGTTGAGTTCACCTGCATCCAGTTTATCAGATGCACGCTCCGGGTCAATGAGCTTCCTTCTTTCGTCAGCGTAGGCTTTAGAGATAAGCTGGTCTACCGGTATTTCATTAAATGCAGGGTCTGCATAATATTTAGCCCGATCCTCATAAGCTAGCTTTTTGGCTTCAATGAAATGATGCATATAATCTGAGCTGCCAAAGCCCATATCTTTGAGGTCATAAGCTTCCAGAACGTTGAGCATCTGTAGTACAGCGATGCCCTGCCCATTGGGCGGAAGTTCCCAAACGTCGTAGCCACGATAGTTAGTGGATACCGGATCTATCCATTCAGAGGTATGGCTGCTCATATCTTCGTAAGAAAGAAAGCCTCCGTTAGCTTTCATGTACTGATCAATAGTACGGGCTATCTCTCCCTTGTAAAATACCTCCCTGCCGCCTTTGGCGATTTTTTCAAGGGTACTGGCCAGGTCAGGGTTTTTGAAAATCTCTCCTTTTTGTGGTGCCCTTCCATCTATGGTGAAGGTTTCTTTAAATCCAGGATAATCAATTCTACGGGGTACTTCCCTCGACCAGCGGGCTGCAATGATCTCAGCGACAGGATGTCCATTTCTTGCGTAGTCTATGGCAGGCTGAAGCAACTTATCCATTGGCAGGCTGCCCAGACGATCATGCATTGTAAACCAGCCGTCCACACAACCAGGTACAGAAACAGAAAGAGGACCAAGATAAGGAACGAACTCCATGCCTTTTTCCTGAAAATAAGCAAGTTCCAAGCTTTTAGGGGACCTCCCACTGGCATTCAATCCGTACAGTTCCTCTTTTTCTGCATCCCAGATGATAGCAAAAAGATCGCCGCCGATACCATTACCAGTAGGTTCAACGACTCCCATGACGGCATTAGCGGCTATCGCTGCATCAATGGCATTCCCTCCCTGCTGCAGGATGTTGATCGCTACCTGTGCAGCCAAAGGCTGGCTGGTCGCTGCCATACCATTCTGGGCTATGACTTCAGAACGGGTAGTCCAGGACATGCCGACGCTTCTTTGTGCGGAGGCATAAAAGCAGTTTATAAAAATCAGGCATAGTGTAGATAAAGCTATTTTAGCGTACATAATGGTATGTTTAAAGGTTGTTAACAGGGGTTCTACTAAAGATGCCGGGAATTTCATCCGGTGCGTTGGTATTGGAGTTGATTTCAGCCTGGCTGTAAATAAATCTTTCAGGGAGCTGGTCTCCGGTATTGGGAGGAGGTTGTACCCCCAGGTTCTCCGCCCTGGTTCTGCGAATATCCGTAAAACCGGTTAACTGTCCAAAGAATGCAACATATCGCTCCATCAGTATCTCCTTGAGTAGTGCATCTTCAGGGCTTATTCCATCAATGTTCAACAGGCCATTTGGCTGTAAATCTGCTAATTCATAAGAAAGGTATTTTAATTCATAAGCATCGCTTTGGTAAGCGGGGTTGATGTATCCTCCTGCGTTCATAAACTCCCGGTAAGCATTATAGGCTTCCAAGCCGCTGGCCAGCCCCTCAGTTCGGAGTGCTGCTTCGGCAAGAATCAGCAGGTTCTCCTGGTAGGTGATTAATGGAAAAGAAGCATCTACGGCAAATACACCACCTGAAGCATCCGATCCGCTAGTATTAGGGGTAATGGATTCCGGGTTTTCCACGTTTTTGAAGTAAAAGTTGAACCGGGCTTCTTCACTCGTTTTAGCATTTCCTCTGTACAAAGTACTGGCAGGATCAAGTATCTGGGTAATGTAGGTATCACGGGCATCTATGTCTCCTGCACGCCCCCCCTCCAGGAATCCATGATAAAGATTTTCATTCTGTCCGGGAATACTGCCCTGAGGAGTGACTAGTGAATTCTCCAAAACACTAATACCGAGCTGTGCTTCCTGAAAAGCCAGATCATATTGTCGGGTTTCCAGGTAAAAGCGGGCTTTTAGCGTATGGGCTACTTCCAGCCACTTTAGCCCATCTCCTTCAAAATAGATTTCTGCATCACCAATAGATCCTTTACCGGTTTCAAGATCCATGATGGCATCATCCAGCAACTCCTGCAGTCGGGCATACACCTCCAACTGAGGATCAAAAGCCGGATTAGAAAACTCTCGGGAATTGTCAATCTGTGAAAGAGGTATATCCCCAAAAACTGATGTTGCAGTACCCAGAATATGGGCCTGCAAAACTTTGGTAATACCCATCACCAGGCGATTGTCAATCTCAGCCGCTTTATCAATGATCAGGTTACCATTACCAATGATATTAGCATAGATTTTCTCCCAGGTTTGATCAAATGAATCACCGTCAATAATATAGGAGTTGATGGCGGAGTGCTGCCGATCAGCACCTCTCAGGTATCCCGACCAGATGCTGGCTACCCTGGCAGGATGGCCTGAATGTACAGCAATATTTGCCACCTCTATCCCGGTAAGCATCAGAGAAAGTGGCGCATCGGTAGGATTGTTGGGATTGTCGTTAACGCCCTCTACAATATCTTCACAGGCAGATAATACAAGGAGGCAGCTTACAATTGATATGGTTTTTAGGAATATTTTCATGACTGTTATGTTTTGCTCGGCTAGTAATTGATGACAAGGGAAACCAGGTAGGACTTAGAACCTGGGGTATTGAAGTAGTCCATGTTTTTGGTAAAAAAGCTCCCTCCCAGATTGGTGTCAGGGTCAATACCTACCACATCGGTCCAGAGGAACAGGTTTCGGCCGGTAAGGGAGATTTCTACAGATTGAAGTTTTGTCGCCTCTCTAAAGCCAGGGGTATTGAGCTGGTAACTCAATGACAGTTGTCGCAGCCTGGTCCAGCTACCATCTGAAATAAACTGCTCATTCACCGGTCCAAAGCCACTGCCCAGGTCCGTGTAAAAGCTTTGGTCCAGCAATACTGGGCCACCTCCCCAATCGTAAATATTACCCCTGACCGTACTTCCGGCAGTAATGGTTTCTCCAGCATAGTTATTAAGGTCCTGGGATAGGGTTACCTCGTTACCCGTATCCGCATGCGTGCCGAAATTATACATAACACCCCGTGTACCGTTATGGAAATCCGCTCCCTGGTTTGTCTCAAAAAGCACATCTAGCGTAAAGTTTTTGAAGGATAGCGTACTGCCTAAGCCACCCCTCCAGTCTGGATTGGGATCACCAATGACACCACTCTGAGTAGCAACGGTAGGAAAATTGTTTTCATCCAGGATTAAGCTACCGTCTTCATTGCGGGCAAACTTACCTCCCCAGATAACGCCTAATTGTGCGCCTACTACTGCCCTGGAGTCGGCCCTGCCTTCTCTGCCTTCCAGGAATAATGATTCCGTACCTGCCAGACTGAGTACTCTGTTTCTGTTACGGTTAAAATTGCCATACATCGTCCAGAGAAAATCAGGGGTACTGACCATATCCATGCTAAGGTCAACCTCAATACCTTTGTTTTCCAGAGAAGCTGCATTGGTATATTTGGTAGCAAACCCTACCGAAGGGGCCAGGGTTACCGGTATGAGCATATCTACCACTTTGTTCTGGTAATAGGTAAAACTGGTTCTGAGCCTGTCGTTAAAGAATCTTAAGTCAGTACCAATTTCATATTCAGTTTTTCTTTCTGGTCTCAACTGGCTGTCACCTTGCTCGGTACTTCTTAAGAAAGCCCCTTCCCCAAACTGTGCTCCATTCAAATTATCCCCGAACGGTGCATTAGAAAAGCTTGCCGGCACGAAAACGGTAGAAGTCCGGTAGGGCAAAGGCTGTATACCTACAATTCCGTAGGCTAATCTTAATTTACCAAAAGAAAGGAAGCTTAGATCTTCTAGTGCGTTGAGTTCAGTAAACTGCCATGCCAGGTCGGCTGAAGGGTAATAGAAAGTCTTATCCGATTCGTTCCCAAAGGTAGAGGAGGTCTCTGCTGCGCCGGATAGGTTTAAATAAAGAGCATCATATGCTGAAAAGTTGGCTGTAGCAAATAAGCGGGACGTTCTGACTTCTCTCTTTTCATTGGATGGAAAACGGTCAGTAACTACTGCATTGGAGAAGTTGATCGGCCCTTCATCTATTAAGAAGTTATTGATTTGGGTAGATGTATTGTAGTAATTTCTGCTATTGACATTAAACCCTAAGGTATAAGTCGCTCCGAAATTAGTACCCATTGTCTGGAAAAACCTTCCGATCAGATCCAGGTTTAGTTCACTCTCTTTAGTAATCTGCTCGGTAAAAGTACCATTACCCCTGTTGGCTGAGTCATTGGTAGGAAAATAGTTGATCTTTTCGTCAGTATAAGTATCGATCCCTCCTCTGGCAATCAGATGAAACCAGTCTACAGGTGTAATCTTAAACTGTGTATTATTGATGAAACGATTTACCAGTGTGG
>CAZFFW010000336.1:0-4994 GCA_964518125.1 uncultured Porifericola sp. | reverse complement strand
ACAGTTTACCAACACCACTGATTTTGACGGCTACCACTGGAGTTTGTCGGAGGTCGTGTACAGTCGTATTGTGAAAATATTGAGGAAGAATCCTGATGCTTAAGCTTTTTATCCGCGACCCTCATGCTCGGAGTTAATTCTTTAGAATTTTACTCCTAAATATATATTAGGTTCAAAGAGGAAGTAGTTTCGCCATTTACCGTCCAGTACTTTAAATGCTTCCGGTGTATTGGTATCAAAAACCCAGAACTGGGAATGAACCTGGGGTTCTACGAAAAACTGCTTCTGTTTACCAAAAGCCAAATGATAGCCCAGGTGAAAGGAGTTATACAATTTAAAACCATTGCCTACTTTGTCATTATTCTCGTCCAGGTAGGTTTTGAACTGCGGCAATATTTCAACTGTGGCAAATAGCCCTTTCCACAACATGCGTTGATAGGTGATTCCTAATCCTGTTTCCCGCACATGTCCGGGGTAAAATTCGCTTTCGGTTTCTATCTTATCCAGAAGTCCGTCCCACCAGAAAATGCCCATCGGTTGAAACAGTCGCCAGCTGGCAAACTTCAGCCCGATGATGTTCTTATCATCCAGGTTACGTTTAACATGAAGTTCTATGTGCTGCGTATGCGTCCTATCATCCCAGGATTTTGTGGCTAACTGAGGTAAAATAATCGCTGGAAGACTCACCCAGTACTTCTGAGCTACTCCGGTTTCTTTAGCTGGTTTTTGAAAACTCTGAGCAAAAGCTGTAAACGTAACAAGCGTTAAAATGATTGTTAGTAAATTTTTCATTTTTGAAAATTATTTGAGGATAAATAAATAGTTATAGAAATCCGGACCGAGCATTCCCTATTGTCGGCAGGTCATCTGCTGACAGGGAAAGGAATTTTCATCTGGAGATCAATTTTTTTTTAACGTCTATGCAAAAGTGGGTTGGAAAGGAGGCCTGATCGTCCTGAAATGAAATTGCGGACATTTTTGCGATAGCTGATGCAAAAAATGTTTTAATACCACCTTTTTTCCAGGCGGGAGACGTGATGATGGTGAAAGTGAATAATACCCTTTTTTATGCCAGAATAGGATTTTTCCCTATATTTAAGCTTGTAGAAAAAGGCAACCTGAATGGCATTGGGCAGAAAGCAATGTTGCCACTTTTAACAGGCTTTTTGTACCATGATCCCCAATTCCATCGCCGTACTTCCCCTTGAAAATCTCAGCTCTGACCCGGAAAATGAGTACTTCAGCGATGGCATGAGCGAAGAGATCATCAACGCCCTCAGCAAAATCCAAGGACTTAAAGTTACCGCCCGCACCTCCTCCTTTGCCTTTAAAGGACTGAAAGAAGATGTCCGGATCATCGGCAATAAACTGGGGGTGGCCTCGGTCATTGAAGGCAGTGTGCGTAAAGCCGGCAAACGGGTGCGCATTACCGTGCAGCTCATCCGCACTGACAACGGATTCCACATCTGGTCAGAAAACTTTGACCGCGAACTTGCCGATATTTTCGCCCTGCAGGACGAGATCAGCCTGCTGGTCGCCGATAAAATCCGGGAGAACTTCGGGCACATGGAGATCAGTGATCACCTGGTATCCGCCAAAACTGACAATCCCGAAGCCTACCAGAAATTGCTAAAGGGCAGCTTTCATTTCAAGCGAAAAGACCTGGAGGACATCAAAAAAGCCCTCGCCTACTTTCAGGAAGCGGTACAACTGGATCCCGATTACGCCGAGGCCCATGCCTTTATCGGAGAGACTTACCTGCACTACGCGGGCTTCAACCTGATCTCTACCGAAGCAGGCCACAACCAAGCCCGTGCCGCAGCGGAAAAAGCCCTGGAAATAGAGGAAACGGAAGCCCGGGCCCATAAGGTGCTGGCTTATGTGAAGCTGTTTTACCAGTGGGATTGGGAAGGAGCCATCACCTCCTACAACCGGGCTATAGCCGGTGGCCTGACCAACGAAAATGAGTTTATCACCTACTACTACATTTTCATCCAGAAAGACTACGAACAGGCGATCAGGATTGCCAAGGAAAATGTGGTCAAAGATCCGCTGCATGTGATTACCCACTGGCAACTAGGCCTGTGCTATTATTTTGCCGGCCGCTTTGAGGAAGCCGTGCAGGCTTTTGAGCAGAGCCTGCAGCAGGACAGTGACTTCAGCGAGTCCTGGCGATGGAAGGGAGTGGTTTTGGGCTACCTGGGTCGTTTTGAGGAAGCACATTCGGCCATTGATCGGGCGCTGTCCATTACGAAGGGTGAAGGACTCGCCCTGCTGGACCGGCTGACGGTGAAGATTTTACAGAAGGAACATACAGGTGTGGTGGAGGAAATTGAGGCCATGCAGCACCTTGATCCCTGCGACCCGGCCGCCCTGTACAGCCTGCTCAACATGCCCGATAAAGCAGTAGCCTGGCTGGAAAAAGGACTGGAAGCCAGGTCGGTCATGATGGTCTCCCTGAAGCATTTCTGGATATGGGACAATATCAGGAAGGATGCCGGTTTCCAGCGCATTTACCAAAGCATGCAGTTTCACGAGCAGAAAGCCCTCAAAGCTGATCCGCGTTCCCATCAGTTACTGGAAGATGGAGTCGCCAAATTATCACCTGAAGAAATCGTGAAGGTCACCGAGGCGATCCATCAGCTGCTCATGGATGAAGCCAATGTCACGGATCAAAGCCTGAGTTTACGGTCGCTGGCCGGAGCAGTGCACCTTCACCCCAACAAGCTCAGCTGGCTGCTCAACCGGCATTTGGGCAAAAACTTCAATGAGTTGATCAACCAGTACCGGCTGGAGATTTTCAAAAAGAAGGCCATGGACCCGGCCAATCGTCATCTGACACTGCTGGGCCTGGCCTACGAGAGCGGCTTCAATTCCAAGTCGGTATTCAACGATTACTTCAAAAAATCCACCGGCCTTACCCCCAAGGCGTGGATGAAAGCCCAGGCAAAAGTGTAAGTAAGCATGAGTACAACTTCTATTGTCTCCTTTACTGCCTATCAGCGCCGGGTGCTGCTGGGACTGGGTGGCCTGTTATTTACGGTAGTGCTGGATTTTATGCTGTTACCGGCCTTGAGCAGCACGCTGCTTGCTGCCCTCTCGCTCAGCACTGCAGAATTTGGACTGGTGGCTTCAGTATATGCTTTCAGTGCGGGTATTTCCGCCCTGCTCTCTTCAGGCTTCGCTGACCGCTTTGACCGCAAAAAGTACCTGCTGTTTTTCTACCTGGGTTTCCTGCTCGGCATCGGGCTGTGCGGACTGTCCGTTTCTTTTGAAATGCTGCTGCTCAGCCGATGCCTCAGCGGCATATTCGGAGGAGTGATCGCTTCCATCGCCTATGCGATGGTTACTGATTTGTTTGAGGCCAGGCAACGAGGCAGAGCGATGGGCCTGCTGCAGGTAGCTTTTGCATTGAGCCTGGTAGGAGGGCTTCCGTTCTCACTTTACCTGGCTGCTCAATTTGACTGGCAGTGGGCTTATGCTTTTATTTTTCTGACCGGACTTTCCTTCATGCTCTGGCTGGTATTTTTCCTTGAGCCGCTCACTTTCCATTTGCAGCAGTCCCGGAAAAGGTCCTCATGGCAGCATCTCCGGGACAGCCTCCTGAATCAGCGGCACGGCCTGGTTTTTTTGAACAACACCTCCATCGTTTTTGGGGATGTGCTGTTTATGACCTTCTTTGCCGCCTACTGCACCCATAACCTGGGCGTTGCAGAGGATAGTCTGCCTGTCCTCTATGGCGTCGGGGGGCTTGCTACGCTCCTCAGTGCCCCCTGGGTAGGCAGGTTGGCTGACAGAATTGGACAGTTGAAGGTCTTTGCCGGTGGAAGTCTGGTGGCGATTCTCATGGTAAGCATCTATACCCGGCTCAACCATGCTGAGCTGTGGTTCCTGCTCATCATTCAAAGCTTATTGTTTGTCGGCATTACCGCTCGTATGGTCACCTCGGCAGCATTGGCCACACTGGTGCCTTCCACCGACAAAAGAGGTGCATTTATGTCCATAGATGCTTCCATCCAGCAACTGGCAGCCGGATTGGCGGCGGTCATTGCCGGATGGGTGGTCTTTGAAAACGTAGAAGGTCAGTTGCAGCATTTTGACCGGATCGGCTGGCTGGTAAGCTTTTGCATGCTGCTCTCCCTATGGCTGATGCGCCGGATACAGCAGATTACCCGCACTTCTTCACTGCAAACCAAGCCGGCTTAGGCCAGAAATGTCCGGATTTTCATTCTCAGGAATTCAATTTGGGAACGAAATCTTTTATCTTCGGCCTGATTTGGGCTTTATCCGTTACGAATTTTTTCCATGGCAAGGACAGCTGGCATTAGTTCAAAAAATTTGAATCACTTTTTCCACAAACCCCACCCCTTTATTTTCAACCGGAGCAGCTTGCTCATTCCGTTTGTCATTACTTTCCTGGTGGTACTGGTGCTTCGTCCTTTTGAGTTTAGCGAAGTTTTTTTCCCATACTTACTCTTGTGGGCGCTTTTCTTTGGCCTCATCGCTTCCACCTGTGTGTGGGTGGTAGTCAGGGTATTGCAAAATTTTACTACACATGCCCTGCTGGAAGATCAGTGGACAGTAGGCAAAGAAATTCTGTTGATCCTGACAGTGCTGCTATGTATCATGCTGGTCATTTTTGCATTTGTACTAAGCCTTAATCCCGAAGCGAATCGCTTAAAGCTGCTTGGTTTCGTCCTCTTGCGCACCTTCCTGATCAGCCTGTTTCCCGTACTGATCCTGGTACTCTACGAGCAGTATAGCTACCAAAAGGTCAAACGGCAGGAAGCGCAGCAGTTGAACCAGGCCATGCAACAGGGGCTTCTGGCTCAAGCCAGCAACACAATGGCGTCACCAGGTGATACACTGAAAGAGAAAATTCACATGACGGCAGAAAACCAAAAAATAGCCTTAAGCTTAGCGCCCGCACATCTGCTTCTTGTCAGGTCGGAGGGTAATTATGTGGAAGTCTTTTACCTGCGGAACGATGCGCT
>CAZFFW010000335.1:0-5007 GCA_964518125.1 uncultured Porifericola sp. | reverse complement strand
CCCATCAACCGGGAAGGCCCCAGGGTAGTTGGTTTTTGATAAATGATGATGAATGTGTAATGATAGCTGTGTGACGGTTAACGAAGAATAAACGATAGGCGGTCAGTAATTTTTAATCTGCAATTTTTTAATTTCCTAATCTGCAATTAGTAATGAAATTATATAGCACCAACGATACCGAGAAGAAAGAAAAAGTAAGTTTCCAGGAAGCTTTGTTCCGCTCTATGCCGGAGGACAAAGGTCTCTATATGCCGGAGTCTTTTCCCCGCCTGAAGGATACTTTTTTTGATAACATCCAGCATCTTAGCCTGCAGGAAATTGCCTTTGAAGTGGCCGAAGCCCTGCTGGCAGATGAAATCCCTGCTCTGAAGCTGCGCGAGATCATAGAGGATGCTATCAACTTTCCGGCACCGGTCGTCAAGCTGGATGAGCGTATCCATGTGCTGGAGCTTTTTCATGGGCCCACACTGGCCTTTAAGGATTTTGGCGCCCGCTTCATGGCCCGTACCATGTCGTGGTTCCTGCAGCAGCATCCCTCCGACAAAGAAATTCATATACTGGTGGCTACTTCCGGCGATACCGGCGGAGCCGTGGCTCAGGGCTTTCTGAATGTGCCGGGCATCAGGGTAAGCCTGCTGTATCCCAAAGGTAAAGTGAGCGAACTGCAGGAAAAGCAGCTAACCACCGTGGGTAATAATGTAGAGGCCCTGGAAGTGGAAGGTACTTTCGACGACTGCCAGCGTATGGTCAAAGAGGCTTTCCTGGATAAAGACCTGCGCCAGCATATGCAACTGGCTTCGGCTAACTCCATCAATATCAGCCGGCTCATACCCCAGTCGTTTTACTACTTCAATGCTTATGCCCAGCTGAAAAGAGAGCCCGCCTTCAATCCACAGCAGAAAATTGTATTCTCGATTCCCAGCGGTAACTTCGGTAACCTCTGCGGCGGCCTGATCGCCAAACGCATGGGGCTACCGATCCATCGGATTGTGGCATCTACCAATGCCAACGACATTGTGCCAGGCTACCTGGATAGCGGCAGGTTCGCTCCCCGGCCCTCGCAGCAGACCATCTCCAATGCGATGGATGTGGGCAACCCCAGTAACTTTGCCCGGCTACAGGCTTTTTATCAGCAGGAGCCCCGCCTGAGTGAAGCCGACCTGCTGTTGCAGATCCAGCAGGATGTTGTAGGTCATCGCTATGACGATACCCAAACCCGCGATGCGATTAAGGAAGTGTTTGATCAATTCTATGGCTACACCATGTGCCCGCATACTGCCGTAGGTTACCTGGGCCTGAAGCAATACCTGGCTGAACCGGAAGGTGCAGTAAGCGGAATAGTGCTGGCAACCGCGCACCCTGCCAAATTTGTGGATACAGTGGAAGAGGCCACTGGCGAAAAAGTGCAGATGCCCTCTAGCCTGCTGGCTGCTATGAAAGCAGAAAAAAATGCTACCCTTATCCCGGCAGACTTTGCTGCGCTCAAATCACACCTGTTGCGTTGATCCATAAGAAACCTGCATTCAGTGAGTAGGCTCTGGTAACATAAACACCTATTTTCAGGTAATAGCAGCAACTTGTGGCCGCATTTATTTCTGCCACCGGGTCCTTGCTAAAAATTTATAGAAATACATGAACATATTTTCATGTATATCGTTATATTTGCAGAGACCTAAATACTAATTTTCAAAATTAAAGATATTATGGAAGTAAAGCAGTTTTATGACCAGGGGTTGGCTCACGGATCATATGCCATCATCAGTAATGGGGAGGCAGCACTCGTTGATCCTGCGCGCGACCCTCAGCCCTATCTGGACTATGTCGATGAGCACAATGCCAAAGTGGTAGCCGTTTTTGAAACCCACCCTCATGCTGACTTTGTCAGTAGCCACCTGGAATTTCATGAAAAATTTGGTGCAACCATCTATATCAATGCTGATATGGGGGCTGCCTATCCGCACAAAATTATGCAGGATGGTGAGGAAGTGAAGGTAGGGGATGTGACAGTACGTGCTCTCTATACTCCCGGCCATTCACCAGACCATAGCGCCTACCTGCTCATTGACGAGAACGGTAAGCCGCACGCTATCTATACCGGCGACTCCCTCTTTGTAGGCGATGTCGGGCGGCCCGACCTGCGCGAAGGTGCCGGTAAGACCAAATCCCAGCGTGAAGACCTGGCCCGGAAGATGTACCATACCATCAACCATGTGTTCAAAAAACTGGAAGATGACATCATCGTGTATCCGGCTCACGGTGCCGGTTCACTCTGCGGAAAAAATATGAGCGACGATACCTCCAGCACTATCGGTAGAGAAAAGGAAGAAAACTGGGCCTTCAGTGTAAAAGAAGAAGCCGCTTTTGTGAAAGCGCTGCTGGAAGGCCAGCCTTTTGTGCCGCACTATTTCCCCTACGATGTGGAAGTAAACCGTACCGGAAGTGCCCCTCTGGAAGAAAGTATCAAAGCTGTAGCCCGCATAGACGCTACTGCCAAAATGGAAAAAGACGTGCTGATTGTTGATACCCGTCCGCAGGAAAAATTCAGAGCCGGACATTTACAGGGTGCATTAAACATCATGAATGGCGGGAAATTTGAAACCTGGCTGGGTTCTATTGTTAAGCCGGAAGAGCCTTACTACCTGATCGCCGAAAGCGAAGAGGTACTGGATGAAGTAATTCGTAAGGCGGCTAAGATTGGCTACGAAAAGCAGATCAGAGGCGCCATGGTAGCTCCTCAGCTGGAAGAAAAACAAAGCCCTCAATTTGCCCTGGAAGATTTCCGTCAGCATCCCGAGAAGTACAATGTGGTAGACCTGCGCAATGTGAGTGAAGGCGAACAACTGTTTGACAACGCCCAGCGTATTCCGCTGCCCGAACTGAGAGAAAGAGCCGGAGAAGTCAAAACCGACAAGCCGGTGGTGGTCCACTGTGCTGGCGGCTACCGCTCCGCGGCCGGTGCCAGCATCCTGGAAAAAGAACTGAAGGTAAAAGTGTATGACCTGAGTGAAGCTGTCAAGGATTTCACAGCTCAGGAGGCATAAGTTGTAGTTTTGGTTTATTGATAAATTGGTGGAAAGCCCCTGTTAACATGACAGGGGTTTTTTCCTGCATAATGCCGAAAGGTTAACCGGATGCAGTTTATCAGGCTGCCGAAGATATTGCCGTAGCTGTTGCTTTTGAGCAGGGTAAAAATATGCTGGGGCTGTCCACTTCGGCTGAGTATAAAATTCACTTTCTTTTGAGTCGCTGATTGCTTTGAACCTGATTTCAGAACGGTTAGCGGCTTTTTCTTTCGATACAAAGAAGTGCAGCACTTGAAGAGGAAGCCGAATCTCAGTATATTGTTTGAGCGAACTGACAATCAACGAAGCTGATACACGCAGAGTAGTCAGCGTATTTGCCTAAACCTATTACTATGAATCCCAGGGGTGCCCGGTTTTTTCTACCTGCCATTGTGCTGTTCTTTACGGCTGTCATTAACCAGCAATGTACGGATAGCAGGACGGCCTCCCTGCCTGAAACGGTAGATTTCAATTTTCACATACGCCCCATCCTGGTCAAAAACTGCTACCTCTGCCACGGTCCCGACCCCAGCAGCCGCGAAGCCGAATTGCGGCTGGATACTTTCGAGGGAGCTACCACCCTTCGTGAAGGTGGTACTTATGCTGTACTCCCTGGCCATCCCGACCAGAGTGAAATGATCCGCCGCATTCTGGCTAGCGACCCCGGCGAGGTAATGCCTCCGCCCGAAAGCAACCTGAGCCTGAGCGAAGAGGAAAAAGCCCTGCTGGAAAAGTGGATAGCGCAGGGAGCCGAGTGGAAGCCTCACTGGGCTTTTATCCCGCCGGAAAAAACAGAAGTACCTGAGGTAGAATCAGAAAATGAGGTAGCCAACGAAATAGATGCGTTCATCCTGCAAAAGCTGGAAGCACAGCAGATTAGGCCTGCCCCCTTGGCTTCCAAACAGACACTCATCCGCCGGCTCTCTTACCTGCTCACTGGCCTGCCGCCCCATCCCGATGATGTGCAGCATTTTGTAAATGACGAAAGCCCCGAGGCTTATGAGAAAATGGTAGACCAGTACCTGGAAAGCCCGCACTTTGGCGAGCGTTGGGCTAGGCACTGGATGGACCTGGTGCGCTATGCCGAAACCAAGGGCCATGAGTTTGACTACCCGGTAGAGGGAGCCTGGCAGTACCGGGATTACCTGATCCGGGCTTTCAACCAGGATGTTCCTTACCCTCAGCTGGTGCGGGAGCAACTGGCCGGAGACTTGCTGGCCGAGCCTCGCTACGACCCGGAAAGTGGCCGCAATGAGTCGGTGCTGGGTACTACATTTTTTACCATGAGCGAAGGTAAGCACAGCCCGGTAGACCTGGTGATTGACGAGTCGGAGCGGGTGGACAACATCATAGATGTCACCACCAAAACTTTCCAGGCCCTGACAGTCTCCTGCGCCCGCTGCCACGACCATAAGTTTGACCCCATACCCACTACTGACTACTATGCGCTTTACGGTATGGTCAAGAGCAGCCGCTTCAGCATACGAGATGCGGATTTTGACCTGGAAGAAGCGGGGGATCTTGAAGAACTGGCAGAAATACGCCAAAGTCTCAAAGAACTGCTGGCCGAGGAGATGACGGATCAGGCGGGTCTACCTGTGCAGCAGACTGCTGTGCGTGAGGTAGTAGATAAGACAGAGGCAGCAAAAAGTTTTGAAGTACTAGGCGACTTCAGTGACACCGATCTGGATGGCTGGCAGAGCGTAGGCAAGGCTTTTGGAGAAAGTACGACTTTGGGCACTCCGGTTTTCAACAAAAATGCTACACAACTTATGCGTCTTTCGGAAGGAAAAGCTTCCAGCCGACAGATGAATACTGGCGTAGTAGGAGCTTTGCGATCGCCCAATTTTACCATTACCAAAAATTTTCTTGGAGTACGGGCCTTAGGCAAAAACGCCTCTATCCGCATGATCATTGATAATTTTCAGCTGATCCAGGACCCGAT
>CAZFFW010000334.1:0-5054 GCA_964518125.1 uncultured Porifericola sp. | reverse complement strand
TATTGTTAAAATTCAGAATAAAAGCCAACAATTGTTTAATATAAGTAAACATTTTGATAGCGTTCACTACCTTTCCGTAAAATCTTAAGTGGAATTTAATCATATTGCTGGGGCACACAATATTTGGAAGGTAAAGCTTGTTTTAAGTTATTGTTAAGTGCGCGTAAAATTCCTTTCTCAAAATTTTTTTAGCTTGGCGGTCATAAATACTCGCCGGCAGTAAAGAAGCAAACGCTTATAATATGAATGACCAGATCATTGCAGGAATCGGCAAAAAAGTAAGGAGCATCAGGCAGCAGCAGAATCTAAAGCTCCATGAAGTCTCTTCAGAAGCCAACATCAGCAAAAGTCTTTTATCCAAAATAGAAAACGGGCGCTCCGTTCCTTCTCTGCCAGTGTTACTATCTATTATTAAGGCGCTCAACATAGAATTCAGTGCCTTTTTTGAAGGAATAGACGCTGAATCCAAGGAGTCATACATTCATAAAAAACATGACGAGTACGTACAGACTGAAAAAGAAAGTGCCATAGGTTTTATTTACCAGCACATCCTGAGCAAACATGCCAGTAATGTGATCGTAGAAGCCGTGATCCTTGACCTGCAGCCTGGTTCCAGGAGAGGCAAGGTCACTACCGATGGTTTTGAGTTTAAGTTTGTCCTAAAGGGGGAAGTTGAATACCACCTCGGCGATGATGTGGTAAAACTGGAGACCGGAGATTCGCTGTTTTTTGATGGCCGTGTACCGCATGTGCCGGTCAATAACTCGGATGAGGTCTGCTCCATGCTGGTAGTGTATATGCTGACACCACCGGACGTACAGCCCAGCTGATTTAGGAGCCCTTACTGACCAGGTCAATGTACACCGGCAGGTGGTCGCTGTATCCGCCCTGGTACTGGCCGCCTCCGAAGGTACGCCTGGGATAACCGGCATAAGTGCCCTCCTGCTCCAGCAGCCAGTCCGGTGCAAACACACTGGCCGATTGCTGTCGGTAGATGAAATCTGATTGTCCTTTATGGTTTTGCAGCAGTCCCTGGGATATCATGATCTGGTCCATCATGGCCCAGTTACCCCGGTTCATATATGACCCTTTGCCTTCTCTATCCAGCTGGTACACTGTGTTGAAGAGTTGTCCGGTGTCGAGGCTGGTCATTTCTCCCCTGGCCTGCAGTTCCATGAGGATGCTTCTGTTTTCCGGTTCGTCATTAAAATCTCCCATGACAATGATATTGGCGTCCGGGTTATTACGAAAGATCTCTTCTACGATATTACGCAGGGTATTGGCGGCCTGCATTCTGCCGGCTTCGGTTTCCTGCATGCCTCCGCTTCGCGATGGCCAGTGGTTTACCAGCAAATGCAGCGTATTACCTTCTGAGTTGCCTCTTTCACCCAGCACGCCGGACACCTGTAGTATATCGGGGACGCTGGTAGAGTCAAGCCTTATTTTGACCGCTTTGGCCAGAAAAGGGCTGAAGAAAACCGAGCGGTACAAAAGCGCCACATCTACGCCCCGGGGGTCAGGCGAGTCAAAATGGATGATTTCGTAGCTGAAGGAAGCGATATCCCGATGCTTCCTGAGGTCTTCCAGTACCTGTTCGTTTTCCACTTCGGCAAGTCCGAGTAGTTGGGGCGCATCCAGGGCAAGTATGACCTGGGCCAGTTTATCCAGCTTTTGCTGGTATCGCTCCCGGGTCCACTGCATTTCTCCCTCGGGAAGGAATGCGTCATCTGCGGTAGCCGGATCATTTCGGGTGTCAAAGAAATTTTCTACATTATAAAAAGCTACCCTGATACCGGGTGATTCCAGTACCGGCGTCTCTTCCTGGGGCTGGCCTGCACAGGCAGCTAAGATGAACCCACAGACCGATATCCGGCAGATGTTAAAAAAATGATTATTCATGGCAAAAAATGATTTACACCCGAAGATGTACCCAACACATATATGTAAGCTTACTAAAGTTAAGTAAATTAAACAAGCTTGTTCAATGCCAATATCTTTGCCTAAATTGCGCAAAAATCAGATATAGAGACAAAATTTAATGCTATGAAAAAGTCAGAAATAAGCCTGACCATTCACCTGGACGATGATAACGTACCCGAAAAAATCTTCTGGGATGCTACCGACAGAGAAGATGAAACCGAATCCTCAGCCAACGCCATCAGCCTGTCTATCTGGGATCATCTGCAGGCCAATACCCTACGGATTGACCTCTGGACCAAGCAGATGCCGGTAGACGAAATGAAGCGCTTTTCAATTGATACCATCGGGGGCATCGCCCAGACAATATTGTCGGCCACCGGGGATAGTTATATGTCGGATGAGATCAATAAGCTCTGTGACAAACTGGTAAAGCATGTAGAGGAAGAACAAAAAAAGCAGCAGCAGAAGCCGGGGGAGTAGTGGGTCTGTTTAACGTTTTGCGTTCAGCGTTTTAAGGATGCTGTATTCCTTCTTAGATACTTACGATTCATCGGATAAATAAGTCGACAAATAAACCAGCTTATGGAAAAGCACATGGCGTTAGCTGTTGAGAAAGCCAAGAAAGGGAAAACACCTTTTGGGGCGGTGATTGTGCAGCAGGGTAAGTTGCTGGCTGCAGTCTGCAATACGGTAAGCGAGTCGGCAGACCCTACGGCCCATGCCGAGGTTAATGCCATCCGTGAGGCCTGCAAAATAACCGGCAGCCATAAGCTGCAGGGCGCAGTACTCTACACTACCGGTGAGCCCTGTCCGATGTGTGCGGCAGCAGCAATATTTGCAGGCATTAGCCAGATCATATACGGAGCGTCCATTCCCGTCATCAGCGAGTATCTGCCGCAGATTCAACTGAGAGCGGCAGATGTGGCAAAGCAATCGGATCATGAAGTGCTTATAGTACAGGCAGATGAGGATGAGGTGTATGCATCATTACTCTCCTGCTACGCCTAGAAACGGCTATCTTTCAGGGGAAATATGACATCTGGCGTAATCTTTGTCTGTTTTTTGGAGAATCTTTTGTAACATAAAAGCGTTTGCTGATAAAGGATAAAATTGACCACTATGAATAAATTATTTTTGAGCATACTCTCCCTGGGTTTCATCCTGCTGACCTCTTCATTTACCGAACCTCCAAAAAAAGAGGAGAAAGTCACTAAAGAAATCAACTGGGTAACCATAGAAGAAGCCCAGAAACTGACCGAACAGGAGCCCCGCAAAATCATCATGGATGTGTATACTGACTGGTGTGGGTGGTGCAAAAAAATGGATAAAACTACTTTCTCCGATGAAAAAGT
Source organism: uncultured Porifericola sp. (assembly GCA_964518125.1). Classification (GTDB taxonomy): domain Bacteria; phylum Bacteroidota; class Bacteroidia; order Cytophagales; family Cyclobacteriaceae; genus Catalinimonas. Next base: position 1,782 of record CAZFFW010000334.1, on the reverse strand, counting down.
AGTGGACTATGTCAACAAAAATTTCTACGCCGTAAAGTTCAATGCTGAAGCAGACAAAACCTTTGACTTTAAGGGGCAGGAGTTCACCAACCCTCAGTTTACCCGCGCGCTTCGCGTGAGCGGTTATCCTACTGTAGTGTTTTTTGCTGAGGACTTCAGCAAATTTCAGCCGGTGAGCGGCTTTCGCCAGGCAAAAGAATTTCTGGAAATGCTGGAAAATTTCAACCAGGCTGAGCCTGCCGGTAAGTAATTAATCATTATTTCTCAAAAAATTAGCTGGTCAGTTATCCTTACCTTTGCGGGTAAAGCGATAACTGACCTTTTGTTTTATGCAGCACCTCAGTATAGAAGATACCATTGTAGCCCTTTCCACACCCGAAGGAATAGGGGCCATCGCTGTCATCCGGCTATCGGGCAAAGATGCCATCCGTATCGTCAGGCAGGTGTTTGGTGGCAAAGACCTGGAGCAGCAACCCACCCATACGCTGCACTTTGGCACCATCCGTGACGGCCAGGAAGTACTGGATGAGGTGGTGGTATCGCTGTTCAAAGAGCCTAAATCCTTTACCAAAGAAAATGTGGTGGAGATATCCTGCCACGGTTCCCCCTTCATTGTGCGCAGGATCATTCAGCTGTTACTGAAACATGGTGCCCGACTCGCCCAGGCCGGAGAGTTTACCAAGCGGGCTTTCATTAACGGCCAGTTTGACCTGGCCCAGGCCGAAGCTGTTGCCGACCTTATCGCTTCCGACTCTGAAGCTTCACATAAGGCAGCGCTAAACCAGATGCGGGGTGGCTTCTCAGAAGAGATCAAAGCCCTGCGGGCGCAACTGGTGCATTTTGCCTCTATGATAGAATTGGAACTGGATTTTGTGGAAGAGGATGTGGAGTTTGCCGACCGGGGACAACTTGAAAAGCTGATTCATGAAATCCTCCGAGTAATTAACCAGCTTATCAGCAGCTTTGACCTGGGCAATGTGATCAAAAACGGCGTACCTACTGTGATTGCCGGTAAGCCCAATGCCGGCAAGTCTACTCTGCTCAATGCGCTGCTTAACGAGGAAAAAGCCATTGTCTCCGATATTCCCGGCACTACACGTGACTCTATCGAAGATGAGATCAACATTGGCGGTATCAGCTTCCGGTTCATAGATACAGCCGGGCTGCGCGAAACCACTGACAAAGTAGAAGCCATCGGAGTGCAGCGCACCTATGAAAAGATGCAGAAAGCTTCGCTCATCCTCTATCTTTTTGACCTGGATAACGACAATATCGTGGATATCCACCGGGCCATCAATCAGCTGGAAAACCAGGGGATACCCTTCATCAAGGTAGGCAATAAAATAGACCACGCCCAGCCGGAACTGCTGGCGGAGGTACAGAAAATGGAAGATGTGGTGTTCATTTCTGCCGAGAAAAGAGAAAATCTGGAAGGGCTGAAAGACAGGATTATGGAACTGGTAGACCTGGAGCGGTTCAGGACCAGCGGCACCATCGTGACCAATGTGCGCCACTACCAGAGCCTGCTGCAGACCCGCGAGTCGCTGGAAGATGTATTGCGAGGCTTGGACAACAGTATCACCCACGACTTCCTGGCCCAGGATATCCGCCACGCCCTGCATCACCTGGGCGAGATCACTGGTGAGATCACAACTGATGATTTGCTGGGGAATATATTTAGTAAGTTCTGTATCGGTAAATAAAAACCATGTCCATCAAAAAAAAGATAACCCTCTAACTCTACTGCAGGTTCAGGAGCCTTTTTTTGCCTGTATGATTATT
>CAZFFW010000333.1:0-5059 GCA_964518125.1 uncultured Porifericola sp. | reverse complement strand
CCATTCAAAACGCCCCTCTCGTTAATTTAAATTTTCAAGCTCCCAGGTTATTTTGAAATAATATTTAGGGCCCGATTAATTATTAATTTTTTTACTAACCTAACTTTGTTATGAAACAAATTCTATTAGCATGTTTAATGTCAATGCTCGTGCTACATGCATGGGCACAGGAACGTACCATAAGCGGTAAGGTAACTGATGCCGAAAATGGCGAAGCTTTACCGGGTGTAAACGTAATTTTAGAAGGTACTACTACCGGTGTTGTTACTGACATAGACGGTAATTACAGAATATCAGTACCCTCTGATGCAGAAACTTTACTTTTTTCATTCATTGGCTTGAAAGATCAAGCTGAGGCAATAGGAAACCGTTCGGTCATCAATGTGAGCATGGTTCCTGATGCCCGACAATTAGAAGAAGTTTTAGTCGTGGCCTACGGTACTACCACGAAAGAGGCCTTTACGGGTTCGGCCAGTGTTGTGAATTCTGAGCAGCTTGCCCGCCGAAACGTGACTTCACCCATTGCCGCTATTGAAGGTAACGCTACGGGTGTACAGTTTACTTCTCCCGCAGGTCCCGGAGATTCTCCCGGCATTGTGATCAGAGGTGTTGGTACACTTAATGGTTCTACTGAGCCTCTCTACATTGTTGACGGTATACAATTTAATGCACCCCTGAACACTTTAAATCAGGAAGATATAGAGTCGTTTACTATCCTAAAAGATGCTGCCTCTACCTCTATTTATGGTTCACGGGCAGCCAATGGTGTGGTCATCATCACGACCAAAAAAGGTAGTAAGACAGGTGGAGTGCGGGTAGATGCCTCGGCATCAACCGGACTGGTAACGCGAGCTGTTCCCTTTTACGACCAGATTTCTCCCGGCCAGTATTACGAGACCATGTGGGAGGCACTAAGGAACTCTTCTGCTGGTGGTGGTGACCCAGCTTTTGCCACCGAAAATATTTACAATCAGCTAGGGGGATACAATCCTTTTAATGTGCCCAACGATCAAATCATTGGTACGGACGGTCGTATAAACCCTGATGCACAGGTGATCTACAACAGCCTGGACTGGTTTGAGCAATTACAACGGACTGGTGTCAGAAATAACTACAATGCCAACGTATCGGCTGGTGGAGAAGACCACTCTGTTTTCTTCTCAGCTTCCTACCTGGAAGATGAAAGTTATGTGATCCGCTCTGACTTTGAGCGTTTCACTGCCCGCCTCAATGCTGAGTTTGACGTGAACGACCGTATCAAGCTTGGTGGTAGCGGTAATGTAGCGCTCGCTGAGGCCAGGGGTCCTAGCTCTGCCGGTACCGGTTCTATTGTGAACCCCTTTGGTTTTTCTCAGAATGTAGGATCTATTTACCCTGTGTACGTCAATGACCGGGAGGGAAACATCGTTAGGGATGCAGACGGTAACCCTGTATGGGACAGTGGTGAAGGGTTTCCGGATTTTGGTATCGGCTCCCGCCCTACCAACCAGGGAAGACATGCTATTCAGGAGCTGACTTTGAATAACGAGTTTGACCAGGATAATACTTATGGATTCAGGGTCTTTGGAGATATCAAAATACTAGAAGGCCTGAATTTGAGGATTAATTACGGTGGGGATTTCACCGATTACTTTGAGAGCGAGTATGAAAATCCGGTGATCGGTGATGCGCAACCTGACGGAAGGTTAAGCCAGGACAGAGATCGCCAAAGTGCCATTACTTTCAACCAGATTTTAACCTATACCAAAAGCTTTGGACAGCACGGTATAGATATCACCGCGGGCCACGAAAGCTACGAGAGGACTTATTCTGAACTTGGAGGTCTTGCTACTATACAGGCAGCCAGTGGTATCTATGAGTTCGATAACTTCTCTAATATTGTAAGCCTTGACGGAGCTACCTTTGAAAGGTCGCTGGAAAGTTACTTCCTGAGGGCCAATTATGACTATGCAGGTAAATATTACATCAGTGGTTCGGTAAGGAGAGACGGTTCTTCCGTATTTGATGCCGAAAACAGATGGGGTACTTTCTATTCTGTTGGTGCCTCCTGGCAACTGGATCAGGAAGGATTCATTCAAGATGTACCCTGGATCAATCAGTTAAAACTGAGAGGTTCTTACGGTGAGGTAGGTAACGATAATTTGGGACAACCTGCTGATTTTGACTGGTACCTATCACAAGCTTTGTTCAATATCACTTCCAACGCAGCCAGCCCGGCGGTACTGCTCAATGCAGTAGGTAACCAGGCTCTGCAGTGGGAGACTTCTGCCAGCTTTGACGTAGCATTAGAGTTTGGTCTGTTCAACAACTTCCTGGAAGGTTCGGTAGAATACTACCAGAGAAACTCTTCTGACCTCCTGTACCAACTTCCTATTGCACCTAGTAACGGAATCAACGAGGTTCCTGTAAATGCCGGAACCCTGGTCAACTCAGGAATAGAAATAGGCTTGACCGGTCATCTGATCAACACGCAGGACTTTAAGTGGGACCTGACCTTGCTAGGTACAGCCCTTAGAAACGAAATTACCAGCCTACCAGATCCATTTATTGATGGAAGTAAAAGATGGGCCGAAGGTCGTTCCAGATATGACTTCTTCCTATACAGGACAGCTGGTGTAGACCCTGCTACCGGAGACCAGCTATACTTACAGTACGAACTTGATGCAAATAATGAAAGCATACCAGTCCTGGATGCAGAGGGCAACCAAGCCACTACTACTGACTGGACAGAAACTCAAAGGGCCTACGCCGATGCCAGCACTATTCCTGACTTTCTGGGATCAGTATCTAACAGCATCAGCTTTAAAGGATTTGATTTTAACGTACTATTGACCTACGGAATCGGTGGTACCGTCCTGGACAACGCTTATGCTGACCTGATGCATGAAGGTAACTATGGCAGAGCCTTGCACCCTGACATCCTGAACTACTGGAGGGAACCCGGCGATGTGACTGATGTGCCTAGAATGGAGAACGGAAACAACCTTTTGGTACAATCACAGTCTGACAGGTTTTTGACCGACGCGTCATTCCTATCCTTTCGTAATGCTAGTTTAGGTTACACATTTAATCAAGGTGCTCTTGAAAGACTAGGTCTTAACAGCTTAAGGGTATCTCTTACTGGAGAAAACTTGTTTTTACTAACCAGAAGAGACGGACTGGATCCTCAGTATAACCTGGCCGGAACTGCGCCTGGAGATGATTTTGTCCCCGGTAGAATTGTATCCTTAGGACTGAACCTGTCATTTTAAAAACACTTAAAAAATTTAAATATGTCGCGTTATATAAAAACCTTTTGCCTAGCCATTATTGCTTTTTTGGCTACATCATGTGAGGAGGATTTTCTGGAAAAAACTCCGACAGACGCTATTGCCGCTGCAGATGCGCTGGCCTCTGTTGAAAATATGCAACTGGTGCTTAACGGAGTACACCGTGGCTTGTACTCCCAATCACAAACCGTATTTCCCGGAGGTAATACTGGTAGGGCCAATAACCACTACTGGGTACCCATGGGTGATAACCTGGCCGGATACCTGATCCATACTGCCAATGCCAATAACCTGGGATGGCGGGATAATATGCAGTGGATAGACCATACCGACCCTACTGCTTTAACGCTTGAGTTATTTTGGTACCATCGGTACAATATCATAGCTCACGCCAACCTGCTTATCAATGGTATTGAGGAATCTGATTTCGCGGAAACCCCTGAGCTGTTTGAGATCTTAGGCCAGGCCCATACTTACCGTGCCTACGCCTATCTATCGTTAGTTCAGCACTACGCTAAAGGTTACTTGATTGGTAATCCGGCATCAGACCTGGGTGTTCCGCTTCTGTTTTCAACCGAATCACCTTTTACCAGCCAGCCACGCTCTACAGTACAGGAGATTTACGATCAGATTGAAACGGATCTGGATGCAGCGATCGCGGCTTTTGGCAATGGTACCGGAAGAACAGGTTCAGGTGCAGCAGCCAAATCACAACTAAACATCAATGTAGCGCACGGCCTGAAAGCCCGCTGGGCACTATCAAAAGGAGACTGGGAGCAAGCTGCTGAATCAGCTGTGGCCGCCAGGGAAGGCTACCCTCTGATGAACGAAGCAGATTGGCTCTCCGGATTTAACAGTAACGAACTTTCCGAGGTGATTTGGGGAAGTAATGTGATAGGTGCAGAAACTACCTTCTTCCGCTCATACTTCTACCTGGCCAGTAACACCTTTAACGGTAGCCAGATCAGGAATAACCCTAAGATCGCTGACCGCCGACTGGTAGATGCCATTCCTGAGACAGACTACAGAAGTAAAGCCTTTATTGTCGATGCGCCTAATACGAACTCATCAGCAGCAAATGCTCAGGGTGGGAGCGCCGAGGTTGATCCTAACTACGATAGCCAGGAAGCATTTGATGCCAGAAGGGCTGAAATCAACGCAGAGTATGGTATTACCAATGCCTTCAACCAGCACCCTTACATGCATTTTAAACTAAAAAATGCTAATCCCGGTTCTATTGATCCTGATGATGTTATCTACATGCGTAGCGCAGAAATGTACCTGATAGAGGCTGAGGCCCTGGCTATGTTGGGCGATATTGAAGGTGCCCAGGCGGCCTTATTGCCTTTGGCATCTGAGCGTGACAGTGCTTATGACATAAGCCAGTACAGTACACAGGAATCACTTATGGAGCACATCAAGTTTCAGCGCCGCCTGGAGTTGTGGGGTGAAGGCTTCGGATATACGGATAAAATCCGCTGGGACGAAGGCATTGACCACGCAGCCGATGGTGGCTCAGGAGCGTCTGAAGTATTGTATCAGGCAGCTTATCAAGTTGATAGGCCATCCATCAATGACGACTGGATATTCCTGATTCCTCAGGCAGAAGTAAACGCTAACCCTAACATTACTTCTTCTGACCAAAATTAATTTGTAAGTTCTCATACTTTTCAAAAAGGCTGCTTTATACTTTTAGGGCAGCCTTTTTTTTAAGGCATTGTTAATAATGGCGAGATAGTTAACCCTGAAGAAGTCTAAATTCAGCCTTAAATAGCTTTATCAGTGAGTAA
>CAZFFW010000332.1:0-5065 GCA_964518125.1 uncultured Porifericola sp. | reverse complement strand
AGGTTAGTGCTTTATAATCCCCACTCATCATAGCTGGCCGTTAAGCATAACCAACGAAGCGAGTTTATACATTTGCTTTTTTCGGTTGTCAACTACCGAAGCACTTTCCTGGCTTTCAGCAATCAGAGTGATTCAGATCATCGTTTAAGACATATGATCGGTGAACTCTGCTTTAGGTGAGTAGGTAATCCTCATGAAGAACGCTCCTTTCTTTCATAATCAGGTCCTTTGACACGAATTGGGAAATCTGATCTGCCCGCATAAATTTGAAGAACAAAGCACAAAAGCTAATTCCAGATGGCAGATCATACCAATCCCCTCTTCTCCTTCGGCGTTATCGCGGATGCCCAGTATTGTGACTGTGAACCAGCCATTGGTCGCTATTACCGCAATTCCACACAAAAGCTGGCTGATGCTCTGCAAAGCCTCCACCAGCATGAGCTTGCCTTCATCCTTGACCTTGGCGACCTGATAGACCGCGACTTCCAGAGTTTTGATGACATCCTTAAAGTATATGAACAGTCAAAGTTCCGGGTGTACCGCACGCTGGGCAACCATGATTTTTCGGTAGCTGATGCTCAGAAATCCAGAGTAGCTAACCGCCTGGGGCTTGACCAGGCAGCCTATTACGATTTTGTGTACCTGGGCTGGCGTTTCATTATACTCAATGGCAATGAAATCTCCACCTACGCGCATCCGGAGGGCTCAGCAGAAGCGAAAGCAGCAGCGGAGATGCTGCAAGGTATGGAAAAGAGGGGCTTAGTCAATGCCCGCCCCTGGAACGGTGGCATCAGCCAACAGCAACTGGCCTGGCTGGAGAGCAAACTGGAAGCTGCCCAACAGGAAAAACAGCGCGTAATCATCAGTAATCACTTTCCTGTCTACCCTGAAGATTCGCATAACCTCTGGAACGATCGTGAAGTAGTAAACCTGCTGACTCGTTTCCCGCAGGTAGTGGCATACTTCAACGGTCACAACCATGCCGGTAATTACGGCCAGAAAGAACATGTCCATTTTCTCAATTTTACAGGTATGGTAGAGACGGAGGGTCAAAATACTTTTGCAGCAGTAGAGGTATATCCTGATCATCTGAAAGTGCGGGGCTACGGAAGAGAAGGTTCAAGAAAAATGTTTTTTAGCGTTTAGCAAATCGCTTTTTGCCTGATATGCTTTCTTTTCATATTTCCACAGGGCAGCTTAATTTCTATCATCGGCTATGCAATTAGCAGAAAACGAGGAATTTTATATTTTTGGAAATTAACCCGAACAGAAAATGAAATACTTCGTCAGTCTTTGTCTGCTGCTGCCCCACTGGATTTTTGCCCAGGAGCGCCAGGTCTGCTTTACGATAGACGATCTGCCAGTGGTCAGCTACGGCATAAATGAAGATGCATACCTGCAGGAGATTACCGCCGACCTGATCGCCACTTTTGACGCCTACCAGATACCCGCCATTGGTTTTGTTAACGAAAATAAGCTTTATAAAAATGAGCAGCCTGATCCTGCCAAAGTCAAGCTGCTGGAAATGTGGCTGGAAAAAGGCTATGAACTGGGCAACCACACCTTTTCGCACCCTAACTACCACCGGGTAGGTTACAAAAGCTTCACCGATGACATCCTGAAAGGTGAGAAGATCAGCCGTCCCCTGCTGGAAAAGTACGCGCAACAGATGACCTACTTCCGCCATCCCTTCCTGAGGCTGGGAGCCACCAAAGGTGCCCATGATTCGCTCACTTTTTTCCTGCGCAAACACGGTTATACCGAGGCCCCGGTGACGATTGATAATGAGGACTATCTCTTTGCCAAAGCCTATCATGTAGTGCGGCAGCAGGAAGACCAGGCCATGATGCAGAAAATAGGGAAGGAGTATATAGCCTATATGGAAAATAAACTGGCGTATTTTGAGAGCACTTCCGATAGCCTGTTCGGTCGGAATATTCGCCACATACTGCTGCTGCATGCCAACAAGCTTAATGCCGACTACCTGGACGAACTGGCTGAAATGTACCAGCAGCGCGGCTACCAGTTCATCTCACTGGCGGAAGCCCTGGAGGATGAGGCCTACCAGCATCCCATCACCCGCTACGGCGACTGGGGTATCTCCTGGCTGGACCGCTGGGCACTGAGCCAGGGAAAGAAGGGGGCTTTTTTTGCCAATGATCCACCCAGTCCTGACTACATACAGAAGCTGGCACAATAAAATGTAACAAGGGTTTCTGTATCCGGAGCAGGAATGATATATTATACGTTCATCTGATTTTAACGCATCATATGCTCAACCGATACCTTAAATATCTTGCTTTTCTGCCTCTCCTGGCCCACCTACTGTACGCCTGTGGTGGCACTGATCAGGAAGAAGAAACGCTGAATATTCCTACCAGCAGCGTAGCCATCGCTGAAGGCGAACAGCTTTTCGTTTCCAACTGCTCGGCCTGTCATAACTTTCGGCAGCGGGGCATCGGCCCTAACCTGAGCGGAGTGACCAAACAGACTGAAACCGAATGGCTCTTTCAGTTCATCCACAATGCTCCGCAGATGATCGATGCGGGGGATCAACGGGCTAAGCGTCTGTACGAAGAGTATCGTCAGTACATGCCGGCCTTCACCCAACTGGATACCGCTGAAATCTCGGCCATTCTGGCCTACATGCATACCCATCAGGATACGCTGCAGGTGCAACAAACATCTGCTGCCCTGGGAGAGCCGCTGGAAGATCCTGTTCCCCAAAAAATTGAACAATCCGGATTACAGTTGGTGGTGGAAGAAGTGGCTATCGCTCCCCCTACCCGTGAGAATTCGCCGGTGGCGCGAATCAACAAAATGCTGGCTTTCAACGGTAAGCTGTACATCCACGACCTGCAGGGTGTACTGTATGAACTGAAAAATGGGGAGTTTCACACTTTTCTGGATGTGCGGAACGAGAAAGAAAACTTCATTGACAAGCCCGGGCTGGGTACGGGTCTGGGCAGTTTTGATTTTCATCCCGAATACCCAGAAAACGGGCTTTTTTATACTACACATACCGAGCCTGCTGGTACGGCTAGTGCTGATTTTGCCTACCACGACAGCATTCCGGTAGCCCTGCAGTGGGTACTCACCGAATGGAAAATGAATGATCCGGCGGCAGCACAGTTTTCCGGCAGCCACCGTGAAATGCTGCGTATCAATATGGTGTCAGGTATCCACGGCATGCAGGAGCTGACCTTTAACCCCACCGCAAAGCCAGGTGATGCTGATTATGGGCTGCTTTACCTGAGCATAGGCGAAGGCGGCGCGGTGATCAACGGCTACCCCCAACTCTGCCAGGATGACGAGCTTCCCTGGGGCAGCATACTCCGCCTGGACCCAAGGGGCAGCAACAGTAAAAATGGAGAATACGGCATTCCTGCGGATAATCCCTATGTGAATCATCCGACAGCACTCAAAGAGATTTTTGCCTACGGCTTCCGCAACCCCCACCGCATCAGCTGGGACCAGGGAGGTGACCACAAAATGCTGATCACCGGTATCGGGCAGAAGAATGCCGAGGAGATCAACCTGGGTGTAGCCGGAGCTAACTACGGCTGGTGCGTACGCGAGGGCACGTTTGTCATCAATCCGGATGGTAACATTGACCTGCCCTATCCGCTGCCTGAAAATGATGATGCCTACGGCTTTACCTACCCGGTTGCCCAGTATGACCATGACGAGGGCAATGCCATCTCCGGCGGCTATGTGTACCGGGGCGATCTGCTACCTGCCCTTGAAGGGAAATATATCTTTGGCGATATCGTCACCGGTCGGCTGTTTATGGTAGACAGTGAACAACTGGAGTTAGGTAGTCAGCAGCCTGTCTATGAACTTGGGCTACAGGCCAAGGGCACAACGACTACCTGGCGTGAACTAAGCGGTAAGAATCGGGTAGACCTGCGCTTTGGACTGGGCACCGACGACGAACTGTATATCTTTACCAAAGCTGACGGTAAGGTCTGGAAGGCGGTAGATATTGAGAAACAGGATAAAGCTACCGCACAGGCAAATTTTTAGCATCACAGATAACCATAACAACCTATGAAAAAAATCGCTTTTAATGCTTTAAGCCTCTTGCTCATGAGCAGTTTTTTCGCATCCGCGCAGGATTTTCCCCAGATACCCGAAGCCGAGCGCCTGCAGCGCATCCTGCCACCCGAAAATGGCAAGGTGCGTATGGTGCTGGATACCGATACTTACAATGAAATTGACGATCAGTTTGCCCTGGTCTATACCCTCCTTTCCGGCGATCGCCTGGACCTGGAGGCGGTCTACGCGGCACCCTTCCTGAACAATCGCTCCGAAAGTGCAAAGGATGGTATGGAAAAAAGCTACGAAGAGATATTGCGTGTTTTGGATAAAATGGATGTTCCGGCAGAAGGCCTTGCTTTCCGGGGTTCCGAAAATTTCCTGCAAAGCGTGAATCAGCCAGAAGAGAGCGATGCGGTAGACGATATGATCCGACGCGCCATGCAGAGCAGCGCCGATGATCCCCTCTACGTGGTAGCGGTAGGCGCTATTACCAATGTCGCTTCTGCCATCCTCAAACAGCCGGAGATCATTAAAAATATCGTAGTGATCTGGCTGGGGGGTGATGCGCCTATGTGGAGCAACCGCCCGGAGTTCAACCTGCAGCAGGATGTGCTCTCGGCCAGCGTGGTGATGGACAGCGGCGTGCCCTTTGTGCAGGTGCCCTGTAATCCGGTAGCCTCCCACCTGATGACTACCACGCCGGAAATGGAAGTTTATGTAAGAGGTAAGGGAGCGATCGGCGACTACCTCTACGAGATTTTTGAAGAATACGGCGGTAGCCAATACGCTTATTCCAAAGTGATTTGGGATATGGCGGCGGTTGCCTACCTGCTCAATCCCCGCTGGACACAGACTGAGACAATTCACAGCCCGATCCTGTCGGTAGACCGGGTGACCTGGGGTTTTGACAACTCCCGCCACTTCATCGGCATGGTCAAATCTCTCAACCGCGACGCGATATTTGGAGATTTCTTCCGTAAGCTGGAGGAGTAAAGCTAAACATCCGATGAATCAATTCTTAAAA
>CAZFFW010000331.1:0-5074 GCA_964518125.1 uncultured Porifericola sp. | reverse complement strand
AGGGCAGCGTACCTACCCAGCGAATTTATTTTTGAGCTAAGAATGGCTTTTTTAGTGCTCCTGAATAAAAAAAGCACATGAGAAAGACTCATGTGCTTAAGGTTAAGGACTAAAGGGTTTTATTACCTACCCGAAAACCCAGGATCAGGAGAGAGGGAAAGCCGGCGTAATATATGATTGCCTACTGCCTTACCTTCGGCCACGCCATCGTCAATAGCATCTCTAAAGTGGATGCCGCCATAGAGGCGAGAGATGGCCGCTTCTTCGGCTGCCTGATAAAAGGAGGTAAAGGAACGTACCGGCAGGCCAAACAGTACCTCAGTATCATCATCAAAGGCAAAATTATCGCCCAGCAAGGCAGTCAGCACCACGGCGGCAGAGGCAGAAGCCACACTATGGCCACTCGTGTACTCAGGGAAAGGAGGGGTCTGCAGTATGGGCTTCCAGCGCTGGTCTATAAATCGGTTGATCACCGTCTCCGGACGAATGCGGTCGCTGCGGTATTTCTCATCCCAGCAGCTGATGAAGGCATCGTGCAGGGTCATAGCCAGCAGGGCGTGCACCTCTACGGCTTTCGCAAAGCTGATCCCGGCATTTTCGGAGGCGATGCCGGCAATGCCCATCCAGTGTCCGCCGGGGGTAATCTTCTTTAGCCCGATCGCCATATGGCCGGTAAATTTGACGGCAAAAGGATTGCAATCCCAGAAATTAGCAATCTCTTCTTCTTCATCAGTGATGTTACTAACGGTGTGGTAGACTTCCATCGTCTGCGTATGAAAGCTGCTGCCGCTGTCCAGGTCAAAAGGTGCGGGAGGCGGGGGAGCAAACTGGCTGGCAGAGTCCAGGAAAAAAGGCCGGATGGTACGCCAGTGTGGTTCTATCGCTTCTATGTAGGCCGGAGGCGTAGGGTACCAGCGCCCCTCTTCCTGGGTGGGTATATAGCGGGTATAGGTACTGAGTTTGCTGAAACCGTCGGTTTTGGCATAAGCCAGTACCTCCTCCGCCACCTGCTCGGCATACTCTATACTGAGGTCGGTAGCCTCGCGGGAGAGACCGTATTCCTGCTGGTAACGGTTGATGTATTGCTCCTGCTTTTCCTGTAGCATATAGCCGGAGGGCAACATCTTTTTCCCTACTTCCAGCATAGCATAAGTAGCGGTAAAAACAGGGTCTGTACCGGCAGGAGCAGCTAACTGGGAAAAATCCGGCTTTTCGTTGAAATGGCCGGTGAAGTCGGGCATTTCCGGATGATATGCCTGTGCCACCTGGTAAGCAGCCAGGGTACTGTAAGCATAGTAGCGGCTGGCCGCCGGCGGATTGACCACATCGTGCAGCATCACTGCCGAAATCTGGAACAGCTGGTCTACAAAGTCTTTTACCTGTTTTTGCTGCTTGTCGGGACGGTTTCCTGCATACAGCATGGCAGGCAATACTACCAACATCACGATCAGTCTTCTCATGGCTTCGTCAGTTTATAGGTTTCCACACCGGCATTGTTGATGCCCACCAGCAGATAGGTGTCTTCTCCGACCTGTACACTTTGCATAGATTTGACGTCTCCCTTCAGCGTCAGGCCTGACCGGGTCTGCGGAACATAGCTGAAATTACCTTTCCCGTCACCTTCCAGCAGCTGTCCGTAGTTGGCATCCATCACGCCCATACGGATACGGATAGCACTCTGGTTGCCTGCCAGGATTAAGTCAAGGTGGCCATCCTGGTTGTAGTCCAGGGTAGTCATGGCGTAGACCGGGGCGAATTGGGCCTCTACCGGCAGTTCGTGTACTACAAATTTACTTCCCTGGTTTTCGAGGTAAACAGTGGCTAAAGTTTCAGCCTTAAGTTGAGCGGCATCTTGCAACTGCTCCCTGGTAAAAATGTCATCTAGTTGCGCATTGGCATAATCGGCATAAGTGGTAAACTTCTGCCGCATGCTGAATATCTGGTCCAGCAGTTCGCCCCGGCCGGCAAAGGGATACTGTTTACCCTGTATGTAGTGGGTCAGAATAGGATCAATGGAGCCATTCTCATCAAAATCCTTATACACCAGCGTCAAGGGTTGCTCGGGACTTACTTTCAGCTGGGAGTTCTGTCCGAAATTAGCTGCGACAACATCCATGTCACCGTCATTGTCAAAGTCGGCCAGCAGCAGTCTGTTCCACAGACCAGACAACGGCCGTTCAAAATACTGATCGGTGGCTTCGCTGAATTTTTGGCCACCCTCATTTAAAAATACCCGTATCGGCATGTACTCTCCGGCAGTGATGAGGTCGGGCAGGCCATCAGCATTGAGGTCTTCCCAGACAGCATCGGTGATCATCCCGGCCTGCTGCAGTTCAGGCAGCTTCTCAGCAATGACATCGGTAAACTTACCGGTCCCGTCGTTTTCAAGCAGAAAGCTTTGGGGCGCTACCGGGTACTGGCCCGGAATGACCCTTCCGCCCACAAAGAGATCCTGGTCTCCATCGCCATCAAAATCGGCGGGAGCCACGCTGGACTTGCTGACAAACATCTGGGGCAGTGCGCCCTCCGAGAAAGTGAAATTTCCTTCTCCGTCATTCAGGTACAGGCGATCCTGCAGGAGCAGGTCGTGCGGGTTAAAATCCTGGTAACCGCCACTGGCAATGTACAGGTCCTGGTCTCCGTCGCCGTCAGCATCAAAGAAAGTCGCATCGGCATCCGTGGTCAGCAGGTCATTGGGCGCAAACTGCTGCTCTTTTTCCTCGTACCTGCCGTCGGCCGTCTGTACGAAGATCTTGCCAAGGCCTTTTTTGGCACCGCCCAGGAAGACATCTTCTTTTCCATCCTGGTTAATGTCTCCACGCACCATCACTGGTCCGCAGGTGGTAAGCATACTCATCAGGAGGGGCTGCCGCTTGAAGTCGTTGTAGGGATATTCCTGGTGCTGATAGTCAAGCATGGCAGGCTTCGGCATAAAATAACAGCGCTCCGCTTTAGCTACCGCAGGAGCTGCTTCAGCCTGTTCTTCTTTGATGGTCAGTAGCTGGTTGGCTTTCACATTCTTCAGTACCTGACGCTTCCCTGAGGGCCAGGTAACTTCTACTGAATCTGCTCTTTTTGCCTCACCCAGGCCTACATGGAGGCGGTAACTCACCGAAGACTGGAAGCCGCGAGTAGGCATATATTCAAAAAACTGCACTCCCTTTTTGGTATATACCTTCACTTTGGAGCCGATGGCTGGCGTCTGCTGCCGGTCATTCAGGGTAATACCCAGATAATTACCGGCTTTTTTCTGCTCCCGGCTCATATTCCGGTAGACGAAGGCCCGTTCGTTCAGGTTGTTCACTACCAGATCCAGGTCGCCGTCATTGTCCAGGTCGCTGTAGGCAGCCCCATTGGAGAAGGTTTTGTCACCAAAGCCCCAGCTTTCGCTTTTGTCACCAAAGTTGAGTCCGCCCTGATTATGGTACATATAATTGCGAACAGGCGTGGAGGTCATACTCAGCACCAGTTGGAAGGTATCTGCTTTTTCCTGGTTGATGGCTTTCTGGAAAAAATAATCGCCCTTGTAGCGGAGAAAATCGCGGTTGGTATAGTCGCGGTAATAGCCGTTGGTGATGAAAAGATCTTTTTGTCCGTCATTGTCAAAATCGGCAAAGAGCGATGACCAGCTCCAGTCGGTGTTGGAGATACCCGCCAGTTGACCTACCTCGCTGAAGGTAGGATGTCCATCCCGGCCATTACCATTGTTGACATGCAGCATGTTGCGCATATTCTGGTGGTAGAAGCCATTCATCACCATCAGCGCATACTGCTCGTAGTTGTCGGGTCCGTAGAGCAGCTTCTGCCGCTCATTGTCCTCGGGTAGCATGTCCAGGGTAAAAATATCCGGCCGGGCATCGTTATTAACGTCTACGATATCAGAACCCATAGAGAAGTAGGAGATGTGCTGAAAATTTTCGGTCATCTGATCAAGGAAAGTTCCATCCTTTTGATTGATGTAGAGGTAATCCGGCTCTATGTAGTCGTTGGAGACATAGATATCCGGCCAGCCGTCGCCGTTCACATCGGAAATAGCGATACCCAGCCCGAAGCCCAGCGGACTCCCTTTGATACCAGCCTGCTCGCTGATGTCTACGAATTTTCCGTTACGGTTTTCATACAACTTATCACCGGCCTGCGGGTGGCGTGTATGGCGCACATCGTTGTACTCCACCTCGGTGATCACTACCGTATTGTGGTTGAGCAGGTACATGTCCAGGTCGCCGTCTTTGTCATAATCAAAAAAGGCGGAATGGGTACTGTTAGAAGGGTCATCCAGGCCGTATTCGGCCGCTTGTTCTTCAAACTGCAGATTCCCCCGGTTGATGTAGAGTTCATTTCTCCGCATATCTTCCGCCTGCCAGCCCGAATAGCAGACGTAAATGTCCAGCAGCCCATCCCGGTTGATATCCACCATGTTGACGCCGGTGCTCCAGGTGCCGGGCCGGCCGGCTACCCCTGCGCTGGCCGTAATGTCCTTAAAGCGCATATCGCCTTCGTTGAGGTAGAGACGGTTCTCCTCCATATTGGCAGTGAAGAAGATATCGTCCAGGCCATCATTGTTGATATCTCCCACCGCTACTCCGCCGCCATTGTAGAAGTACTCGTAGGTGAGGATGTTATGCTTACGGTCTTCTTTGAGCTGGTTTTTGAATTCCACGCCGCTTTCGCGGGCAGAGAGCAGCTTAAACAGCGGTTCATCCTGTGCCTGACCAAAGGCCGGAAATAGCAGTATGCTCAGCAGAAAGGTAGAAATTTTGGGGTAGTGTAGTGTAGCAGGGCACATATGCGATGGTATATTTTTGACTCACATATCGGGCAAAAGCGCCCATATCGTCTGATGCGTAAAACGGGTGCAGCAGCTTATGTAGGTTAGTGATTCTTTGCGCTATTTGGTTCCATTCACCTTGAAATTTAGAGAAATCCCCAAAATAAGCAAAATGTGCTGCGGAGAGGCCAGCATTGGGAAAGAAGCCTGGGCAGCATATTTGGATAATACAGCCTGGCCACCAATCAAACAGCCTGCATGGTGACCAGGCAGAGGGCAGTATTAGCCATAAATATCGTTCAGCAG
>CAZFFW010000330.1:0-5081 GCA_964518125.1 uncultured Porifericola sp. | reverse complement strand
TCGTTGTAGAACAGGTAGGCATCACGACTGATGCGGTACATCTCAAAACGAGCCTCATCACCTGCTTTGTAGTACTCGGGCGACTCCAACCCATTGATATACCCGCCGATCAGCTCGTCATCTGCGATAAAGATACCGGTGCCTGAATCAAAGTTCTGCACAGTATCGTTGCGATAAAATTTGAACAGGTAGTAATCTTTGGTAGCGGCTGGTTCCTCCCCGTAAATCAGGATGCGGTAGAAAAAGCCTTCCTCCGCCGGATCTTCCTGCTCATCTACGTCCAGTTGCCACTCCAGGCGGTCTATTGCCATTACCGGCTCCATCCTGTCTGCTGCAGTAAATATCCTGCCATCGGGCAGTGTCACATGGAGGCTGTAGGTCCGCTCGGCCATTCCCTGAAAATTAGCGGTATAAAAGCCTGTAGCAGTTTCACTTTCGGTGAAATTGTACAGATTTCCTTCGCTGTCCGTCACTTCCACCACTGCACCACTCACGCCCGGGGCTTTGCCATCCTGGTAAAATCCTACCGACTCAGTGAGGCGGACATAATGATCAGTATCTTCATTGGTGATCAGCCCGTCCACGATGATGCGGGGAGAGGTCTGCTCCATGTCAAGTTCTATGGTTTCGGTACAGCTAAATAAGGCTGCGGCGCTGTAAGTCAGCAATATGATTTTGATGATCGTTTTCATGGTTTGGGTGCTTTAGTAATTAGAATGAGATTTTGTAGGAAACGGAAGGCAGCATAGGGAAGAGATAGATCATCCGGGCTTCCTTCTTATTGGGGTCAATGATGTTTCCATCATCGTCCTGCGCGACCTGCGTCAGTATGGTAAAGGCGTTTTTGCGGTTGTAGGCATTGTAGATGGCAAAGTTCCACTCCGTCTTCCAGCGGCGTCCCTCATTTTTGCGGGGCGTCAGGCTGGCCGACAGGTCAAGACGGTGAAAATCAGGCAGGCGGTAGGCATTTCGGCCGGGGTACAGGTCTACATTGTAGTCGTCAAACTGGTAGCGGCCCACCGGCAGCGTAAACGGACGACCTGTGCTGTAGGTGAAGTTACCGCCCAGGGTCCAGCGGTCGCTGAGGAAATAAGTCGCTACTACATTGGCTACATGGCGGCGGTCAAAGTTGGCCGGATACACAATTCCCTGGTTCACACCGGGGATGCTGACCTCCGCTTTTGACCAGGTATAACTGGCAAAACCGGTCAGACGTCCCTTGTTCTTTTGCAGGAAAAACTCCAGTCCGTATGATTCACCCTCTCCCTGCCGGTACTCTGCCGGGGCATCCGGATTGAGCAGCAGGTTGGCATTGTCGGCAAAGTCGGTCACGTTCTGCATTTTCTTGTAATAAGCCTCAGCAGAAAAAGCGTACATGTGGTCATTGAAGTCCTGGAAATATCCCAGCGCGACCTGGTCGGCCATCTGAGGTTCCAGGTAAGGAGAACTGGGCGTCCAGGTGTTGAAGGGCACCGGAATGGTGGAGTTGGACAGCAGATGCACGTACTGCGCCATGCGGTTGTACGACAGTTTGACCGAATTATCATTGCCCAGTAGGTAGCGGGCGCTGAAGCGAGGTTCCAGTCGGGCAAAAGTTTCTATCACTTCCCCACTGCCGTAGTAGGTGGAATCTACGATATTGATGTCCTGGTTGTCGGGCAGGCCTTGTTCATTTTGAGCATAATCATAGATGGTAGTCTCACCGATAGGCTGGAAGACCGAGAGCCGCAGGCCGTAGAGCAGGGACAGCCGCTCGCTAAGCTGGTGCTCATTACTAATGTAGGCCGCATAATCCATCGCCCGCATCTGACCCATATCTATGGAAGCCAGGTATGACTCATCGCTGCCCGGGCGGATACTGCTGGGAAGGAAATTGCGGTAGGCCGCCGATACACCGAAGCTCAGTATATTTTGAGGGTTCATGAAGTAGTTAAAATCCTGCTTCAGTGAGAACTCCTGCAGGCCGGCGCTCCACTCAAAGGCGGAACTGGACTGCGAACTTTCCAACTGGTAATCAAACTCGCTGGCGATGAAGGTGGTGTTGGAAAACAGCTTCTCGCTGAAAAGGTGGTTCCAGCGGAAAGTGCCGGTCTTATTACCCCAATTGAAGCCAAACAGGCCATTGAGGTCAAAGGCATCCCTGCCGGCATAGACGGCTACGAAGAAGCGGTCCTGGTTGCTAGGCTTCCAGTTGACCTTCGCGTTGATGTCGTAGAAATACACCTGGTTTTCGCGCAGATCATCATTGGGAGCAAACTGCAGAAATACATCTGCATACGAACGGCGGGCTGAGACCAGGAAAGAGCTTTTTTCGTTGGCGATGGGACCTTCCAGCATCACCTTACTGGCCAGCAGCCCGATGCTGCCCGAGCCGGATAGCTGCTGGTTGTTACCGTCTTTGGTACGTACTTCCAGGATGGAGGATAGGCGTCCGCCAAACTGCGCCGGAATGCCTCCCTTGTACAACTCCGAATCCTTGATCACATCGGCATTGAAGACCGAAAACAGGCCGAAGAAGTGGGATGGATCGTAGATGGGTGCCTCGTCAATCAGGATAAGGTTCTGATCAGCCCCGCCACCGCGCACGAAATAGCTGGAGGTGCCTTCCCCGGCGGAGATCACCCCGGGCATCATCTGCACCGTTTTGATGATATCCGGCTCTCCGAAGAGGGCAGGGGTTTTCTTCACCAGGTCTACCGGAATCTCGTTGCGGCTCATGGTGATGCGCTCCACATTACGGGCTTCTTCGGCTTTTTCCTCGGTGATCACGATTTCTTCCATCTGCGTAGCGGCCTCACCTAAGCTGATGTTGAGTTCAAGGTTTTCGTTGAGGCTGATGGTTTTACCCAGGCTTTCAAAGCCTACGTAGCTGTATTCCAATTGGTAATCACCGGCCGGCAGACTCAGTGCATAAAAGCCGTACACATTGGTTGTGACACCGGTACCCAGTTCTTTCACCAGCACTGTGGCGCCGATGAGTTCTTCGCCGTTGGCGGCGTCTTTCACGTAGCCGTTGAGGGTAAATTTCTGCTGGGCCAGTGTGGTTTGGGTGAATGCTGTCAGCAGCAGGCATGACAGGAGAATTAATTTTTTCATTTGGCTAATTGGTTAATGTGCCTCCGCTACCGTTGCGTAGTACAGAAGGTCTGTTTTTGATTCGTTTTTTAAATTACCCGGCTTGTAAAGCTCGGTTTGATCGTTGATGATGATACAAAGATGCAGGGTTCAGGATCGGGCTTCGTCCTGAAATGAGATTCCGAACCAGCCCAAAGTATTTCGGTACGTTTGGGTAGAAGCGAGAGAAAGGCGAAATTGGAGGATCATGCTAAATGAATTATTGGGTTAATGTTGTTTCTGATATTAATACCGGCAAATCCTGCTGCACCCTACCTCCGCGTAGAAAACTTTCGTAATAATTTTCCGGAGAGTAGATAATCCTCACTTTTCTACATCTTCCGCTGCATTGGATTTAATTTCTTCCAAAGAAGTAAGCGCATCTTTCAGATGGTTGCTATTGTCGCTAAGTTTTTGGAGTATTTGGTATCTGTGGATTTTTTGATGACTGAGCCTTTTGAGGATAAAAAAAGTAATCACCTCCAGGACTATGGTTAGCGACCCAAAAGAAACCAGGAAGTCCAGTGTGACGACAGCGGCCAGGTCAAAATTGAATATGGCTTTTCCGACAAATACGCCCACAAAGGGACCGAAGGGTAATAGCCAGGCTGCCAGCCTGAGGTTGTCAAGCAGCATCTTTCTGACTTGTAAAATATCCTTTTGAAGTTTTTCATGAGATGCCTGGTAGTCCAGGGAAATGATCTGTTTGATCTGGCAGATAGACAGGATCAAAAACAGCACGGAGAAGAAGGCTACCACACCACCGGCAAAGGCAAAGTACCAGCTTTCCCGCAGGTTAACGGCAAAGTAAATGGCATAGGAGGCAGTCAGGGTAAAAAACACCATCGTGCAAATGGGAAATAGAAGCAATATCCTCATACCTGATTGCATCTGAGCAGTCTTTGCTTCCACGAACAGCTTTTGCTGAAACTGTCTTTGCTCGTTGATTTGAGCTTTATGTTGATTTAATATTTTCTTAGAATTTTTCATACTTAAGAGATTTTAGCACTTTTTGAAACACTATTGCGAATTGAAAGGGAGGGCTTGATTTGAGAGATTTGGCCTGAAAAAATAGAGCCGGGAAGCCATTTTCAAGCCCCCGGCTTCATGCTCAATACCAGTTGAAACCCAGGCCTACTGAAAAGGCGGCACCATCGCGGGTTTGGTCTTCTCCGGTAAAGATCCGGGCTACGTGGACGCGGCTTTGCAGGTCCAGAGCAAATCTTTTGCGCTGCACGATTTCGTAACCAATGGCTGCCGTAGCGGCACAGCCGAAGTCCCATTTTCCGTCTGCAAAGTCATCTGCTTCGTAAAAAGCAGGCATGTCCATACCCAGCCCTAGGCCACCGGATAGCCAGAAGCGATCGCCCGCCCAATACTGTACCGAAGGAATGATGGATTCAAAGCTGCGGTCTTTCTGGTCTTCGTTGTAGATCATACCCGGCATCACCGCTACGATGGCTGTACGTTCACTGACCATCCAGCCAAACTTGAGGCTGGGAAAAGTAATGCCGCCTTCTGCATTGTCAAAACCTGCTTCATTATCCGACAGGCCGACGACACCGGCCCCGGCAGAAAAACCGATGATAAAACCGCTGCGCTCTATCTGAATATCCTGGGCGGAGAGGTGCAGAAAAGAAAGGGCAAAAACGAGTGTTAAAAAGATGTTCAATGATTTCATGGTACTATCTGTTTGTGTTGTAATAAATTGATAGTACAAAGCTAGCTGAGGGTCAGCGGCTGATCGTCTGAGAATGAAAATCCGGACTTCATCAGAAAAATCCGGATAAGCATCTAACCGAGAACAAGCCTTTCTTTCAGGAAATCGGTCGGTAAATAATCAAACAGGTTTACTTTCGGTCTGTGCCTCTGTAAATTTCCGCTCCGTACGATGCTGCCAGAAGATCAGCAAAGGTATCCCGATCAGCGATGGCAGGGCAAAAGCCAGGTAAGGGTTCATCAGTTCA
>CAZFFW010000329.1:0-5129 GCA_964518125.1 uncultured Porifericola sp. | reverse complement strand
CCGTCGTCCTAATATCCTGTTTGCCATTGCTGATGACGCCTCCTACCCGCACATGAGTGCTTATGGCACCACCTGGGTCAATACACCTGCTTTTGACCAGGTGGCAGCCGAGGGGATTCTTTTTAATAATGCCTACACCCCCAATGCCAAGTGCGCTCCCTCCCGCTCCTGCATCCTGACCGGCCGTAACTCCTGGCAACTGGAAGAAGCAGCCAACCATGTTCCTTTTTTTCCTGTCAAATTCACCACCTTTATGGAAAGCCTGCAGCAGCACGGGTACTTTACCGGGCATACCGCCAAAGGCTGGTCTCCGGGCAAAGCGCTGGACAGGGAGGGTAATCCCCGACAGCTGACAGGTCCTGCCTTCAACGAATATAAAACGACACCACCGGCAGAGTATATGAGTAATACCGATTATGCCAGAAATTTTGAGGCTTTTCTGCAGGCAAAGCCTGATTCGCTGCCCTTCTGCTTCTGGTACGGTGCCATTGAACCCCATCGTCGTTATGAATACGGAGCCGGGATCAGCAAAGGCGGAAAACAGCTGGACCAGATTGAAGAAGTACCCGATTTCTGGCCCGATACCGATACTGTCCGTACCGATATGCTGGATTATGCTTATGAAATAGAATACTTTGACCAGCACCTGGGCCGCATGCTGGAAATGCTGGAAGAGGCTGGCGAACTTGACAATACCATCGTTGTGGTGACTTCTGATAATGGGATGCCCTTTCCCCGGGTCAAAGGCAATGCCTACGAAATGTCCAACCACCTCCCGCTGGCCATCATGTGGCCGGAAGGCATACCGGTGGCAGGACGGCAGGTAGACGACTATGTCAGCTTTATTGATCTCGCGCCTACCTTCCTGGATGCCGCCAGGATACAAGCTGAACAAAGCCGGATGGAAGTAATGCAGGGCCGCAGCCTGATGAATATATTCGCTTCCGACCAGAGCGGGCAGGTAGACGAAAGGCGTGATTATGTGCTGATCGGTAAGGAAAGGCATGACCTGGGGCGGCCCAACGACGGAGGGTATCCCATAAGAGGTATCATCCGCGATAACTTGCTGTATGTGCAAAACTTTACCCCGGATCGCTGGCCTGCCGGAAATCCTGAGACCGGTTACCTCAATACTGACGGCGGGGCTACCAAAACCCAGATACTCAATATGCGTTATGAGCCAGAAAACCGCCACTATTGGGAAATGAACTTTGGCAAACGCCCGGCGGAAGAACTCTACCGTATAGACCAGGACCCCGACTGTGTCCATAATCTGGCCCTGGATCCTGAATATGCCCCTATGATGGAAGACATGAAAAGCCAGCTACTGGCCGAACTCCAGGTGCAGGGTGATCCAAGGGTGATGGGCAATGGCGATGTTTTTGACCAGTACGAGTATGCGCAGGATAACCGCAACTTCTACGAGCGCTATATGGCAGGCGAGGGCGATTCATTAAACTACGGCTGGGTCAACGAGAGCGATTTCCAGGAGGCGGGAGAGGAATAACAGATTTACCAATTCTCTGCTGATAAGGGTACGCAATTATCCAGACGCATTTGTGTTCTGAGCCTTGAATTAGTTAGGTTAATCCCAACAGGACGGTTTTTTTAGTTGGTTTGCGATTCCTTACTAATGGTCGGTATCAGTCTCCTGCCTTAGATCAGGTGGGCTATCCGGATGGCAACAGCCTCCATCATCACACCTTAAATTTAACTCCACATTTTCGGCTTGCGCTGCTCTGGCCAGTATTTTTGTGTAGCCAGTAAGTCTCATATATTAAACAACAGACAAATCAGATGAAGCCTAAATCAGGACCACCTGAAAAGGGTGAATTGAATAATTACAATTTACAACCAACTTTATGCTCTTACTATTTAGTAAGCAAGGTAAAATGTAAGGTATTCAAATATTTTCTAATATATGTGCATTGTAGCAGCAGCATTTATTGCCTTTAGACATAGCTGGCAGATAATTATTTGATAATCAAAAAAATATACTACTAATAAGCATTATTTTATACATGTAATATTTATGTAATTTATGCAGATTTGTGAACCGTTAATGAGCGTTATTCCTGATACTACCTTATCCTTTCTAAAAATATAAACTTTCTGACTACCACCTTTTTTTATAAAATTTCTCATGAAGTTGTTTTGTAAATAGTTGTATAGACAAACATTATTTAGCTTGTATCGTTTTAGTTTTCATACATTTACTTAAACAAAGCAATCTAACTATGAGAACCATTCATTTTACCAAACTATTCGCATTAGTATGCGGCTTCGCTATTCTGTTTACTTCCTGTCAGGAAGATGATAGTATGATAGCCCCCCAAATTGAAAGCTCTAAGAGCATTCTGGAAACCCTGGAGAGTTTTGACCAGGAAATCAGTTATAACATTTATGCCCAGGAAGAAAGCAATGCCCGCTGGGGATACGGACAAGGCAAAAAGAAAGGGTTTGCCAAAAGAGCCAAGAAAGTTCCTACCTTCTTTACCTTATCAACCGCACTTAAGGAGACTGGCTTATTCAAAACAGTTGTTAAAAACAAATTAACGGTATTCGCACCTACCGACGATGCTTTTGCCGCTTTGGGCCTTAATCCTTCTAACGTAGGAGATGTACCTGGCATTGAAAATATTCTCCTATATCATGTAGTACCGGGACTGGTATTCGCTGAAGATCTAAGTGAAGTTTTTGTGCCAACCTTAAATGGCGCTGCTGTTGAAGTTTCACTGGATGGTGGCGTATTTATCAACGAATCTGAGGTCATTAAGGCCAATGTTCGTGCTATCAACAGCGTACTGCATGTTGTAGACCAGGTGTTATTGCCTCCTACTAAAACTATTGCTGATATTGTAATTGCAGGTGAAAATTTTTCAATCTTAGAGGCTGCGGTTATTGAAGCTAAATTAGCGGGTACACTAAGCGATGCTGATGCTAATTTTACTGTTTTTGCACCCACTGATGCTGCTTTTGTTGAACTTTTGGGTGTATTAGGAATTACTGCTGGAGATTTACTAGCAAGTCCAGCACTTTCTGATGTGCTCCTTTATCATGTGCTGGGAGGCCGTGTATATTCTACTGACTTATCAGATGGTTTAAGCGTAGAGATGCTTAACGGAGAAGAAATTACTTTTGACTTGAGTGGAATGCCCGCTATTGTAGATGTTAATGGCAGATCAATTCAATTGGAAACCACTGATATCCAAGCTACTAATGGTGTTATTCACGTAATTAAGGGCGTGTTAGCTCCTTCATCAATTACTCCTTTACTGTAATAGTAACTTATTTATTTTACAAAACCGGCTCTGTATTAGGGCCGGTTTTTTTTATTCTGAAACAAAAAGATGCTTCCCGTGCGCTTTGGCAAGACATCTGCATTGTTTACAAAAGCTGAACGCTTCGGGCGTAGCCTGGTGTTAGCATTAACAGAAAAGCGCTTATCATGAAATATACGATCTGGCTGGCATGCATCATGACTGTTGTGATGATCGCCTGCGGCCCATCAGAAGAAGAACTATTCAGAAGAGACATCAGGCAACAGGCCGTTGATTACTTTGCCACCTACCAGCAAAGGGAAGACTGGAGTAAGTTTCTCTCCTTCTACCACCCCAAAGTCACTTTTACCGATGTAGCGCTCAAAACCCGTACCCGTGGCCTGGAAGAGTTTGAAGAATTCTATAACTGGCCTGACTCCAACTTTCAGAAGATCAGCCCCAGACAAAAGCACCTGGAACTGCAGGACCTGCTGGTACAGGACAGTGTGGTAGTGGCGCGAGGGCACTTCAACCCCTTTTACTGGCATGGAGAAAAACAGGAGTGGACCGGCGGATTCACCATCTGGCTTTACTTTGACAAAAACATGAAAATTCGTCACCAGGTGGATTATATTCAGTATCCGGCATCGGTGATCCTATCTGCACGCAGGTAAAAATAATTTCAGCTTTTACAGTGTAAGTGCTCACTTTTTTTCACTAGCTTTCTGTGTATTCACGGAAGCGCACCATGCCCATACTTCTGCTTTTAGTACTCCTGCCGATATCCCTGCAGGCTCAGTCTCTACGTGGAGGGATTGCCTTTTCTGATATTTACAGCGCCCCCTTCATCAGTCCGCAGCAGTCTCAACTCCAACCGGCACTAGGCCTGCATTTCAGGCTGAGCACGCTGCAGGATACCCTTTGGATACTGGAATATGAGGTCGGCTTTCAGGAGAAGGGATATGCTACCTACCAGGATGTCGCTGGAGAACGTCAGGACTATCAGCTGAATTTTCCTTACTTCTACCAGCAGGTAATGATATCCCGACAGCTGGCACCCCAGCTTGATGCCTATGGGGGACTGGGCATCAATGTCTTACTATGGCCCACGCTCAGGACTGCCTCTGATACGATCCGCATGCGGGATACCTACTCTTCAGTAGACCTTAGCCTGCTGGCTGGCTTGCGCTTGTTTCCTGCTGCCCGCCTTAGCCTGGACCTGCGGGCGACAAGTAGTATCTTTCCGATACTTCGGTATGAAGTGTTTGACAATTTTGGCAATCCTGCGGGCAGCAAAAGGGGCATCCGACATCTGACGGTGGAAGCGGCCCTGATGCTGAATATCTACAAAAACAGAAAAACCATGTTCTGATGAAAAAAGCTCTCATTTTCCCGGGCGTACTACTACTGACTGCCTGTGTTGAAATATTTGTCCCCGATCCGGTAGCACTACGGATTCCACGTTATTCAGAAAAAGGCTACCAGGTAGCGGGAGCATTTGTCAATGAGGTAGCCTGGAAAACTGAATTTGACTGTATGCTGTTTGGCGGCTGCAGTTTTCCCCTGCAGATTAGCACCAATCCTGCTGCGGAGCAGGTCCTGCTGGAGTTTGACGGTGACATACAGGAAGGTATACAAAAAGGCAAAAAGCTGTTACTTCGTTTCCGGCTCATTGGCCCCAATATCACGCGGCTGAGCGAGTTAACCCGCCTGGAGGGACAAAAATTCAGCATAGAAACCGGAGAACTACAGGCCGAAGCAGGGGATTACGATACCAGCATCAGCTGTCAGCGGGGCCAGTTGCTGATCCGAAGAGTCTCAGCAGAAAAAAGTGAAGCAAACGGCAACTTCGGTTATATCATTGCCGGT
>CAZFFW010000328.1:0-5131 GCA_964518125.1 uncultured Porifericola sp. | reverse complement strand
CTGCAGCCCCTGGTGGATATTGTACCCCAGAATATATTTGAATCATTTGGCGACAATGCCAATATGCTGCAGGTGGTATTCCTGGCCCTCATCATCGGCATTGCCCTGCTGAAAATACCCCGCGAAAAGGGACAGCCGGTGATTGCTTTTTTTGACGGATTCAATGATATCATCATCCGTATCGTAGAGTTTATCATGATTCTGGCTCCTTATGGTGTTTTTGCCCTGATCGCAGCGCTCATAGTAGACCTGGGGGGCGATGATCCGGACAGTGCATTTGAATTGTTACTTGCGCTGCTTTGGTATAGCCTTACCGTCATTGCGGGCCTTGTACTGATGGTCGCAGTAGTGTATCCCGGACTGTTCAAGATATTTACCAAGGTGCCTTACGGCAAATTCTTCAAAGCCATACGCCCTGCCCAATTACTTGCCTTCAGTACCAGCTCCAGTGCCGCTACCCTGCCGGTAACGATGGAAGTGGTGGAAAAAGACCTGGAAGTATCTGAAGAAGTAGCCAGTTTTGTACTGCCCCTCGGTGCGACCATCAATATGGACGGCACCAGTCTCTACCAGGGCGTAGCTGCGGTTTTTATCGCACAGGCGCTGGGTCTGGGCCTGTCTATCGGGCAGCAGATGACCATTGTGCTTACAGCAATGCTGGCTTCTATCGGCACGGCGGCCGTTCCCGGTGCGGGGGTGGTCATGCTGGTGATCGTGCTGGAGGCCATTGGCATCCCTACCGCCGGTATCGCGCTCATCCTGGCGCCTGACCGTATCCTGGATATGTGCCGTACCGTAGTCAACGTCACCGGCGATGCCTCTGTAGCCATGATCGTAGCCAGTACCGAAGGTAAGCTGCCTGAAGAGATGATACGGGAAGAGGTAGTAAATGTAGTTGACTGACACAAAACCAGCTTACATCTTGTTGTCCTGCAGTAAGCCGGAATTTATCCGGCATCAAGTGGGCATCATTCCTCAAATCATACATTTATGCGTAAGCTTGCAATAAAAGAGTTTCTGGAACAGGCTGATACACTGCCCGTAGTAGACGTAAGGTCACCGGCAGAGTTTGCTTCCGGTCATATTGCCGGCGCTTACAATATCCCACTTTTTGACAATGACGAGCGTGCTATGGTAGGCACTACCTACAAACAGGTAGGGCGACAGGAAGCACTGCTGCAGGGGCTGGACATGGTAGGCCCCAAAATGCGCTCATTTGTGGAGCGAGCCATGCAGATAGCCTCTTCCGAACGGCTGCTGGTACATTGCTGGCGAGGCGGTATGCGCAGCGATAGCTTTGCCTGGCTACTAAGAACAGCCGGCATGGAAGTAGATACACTACAAGGAGGCTATAAAGCTTACCGAAGCCATGCCCTGCAGAGCCTCAGTCAAACGGTACAGATACTGATCGTGGGTGGCGAAACCGGCAGTGGCAAAACCGATATATTAAAAGCACTGGCTGAAATGGGAGAGCAGGTGATTGACCTGGAAGCACTGGCCCATCATAAAGGCTCCTCCTTTGGCGGTATCGGCCAGCATGATCAGCCCACCACCGAGCAGTTTCAAAACCTGATTTTTGAAGCCTGGCGCAGGTTAGATCTTTCCCAGCCTATCTGGCTAGAGGATGAATCTTTCAGCATAGGCGGCGTACAGCTACCTTATGAGCTCTGGGAACAGATGAAAGCAGCCCGTATGCTCAGGGTAGTAGTGCCCAAATCGGAGCGAATCAAACGCCTGGTACGTGAATACGGGCAACAGGATAACCAGGCGCTTGAAGTAGCCATTCGCCGGATTGAGAAGCGCCTCAGCACCTCCCGTATGCAGCAGGCCCTGGAAGATCTGGCTGCCGGTAAAATACCCGCAGTAGCCGATAACCTGCTCACTTACTATGACCGAAGCTATCAGCGTAACATGGATCGGCGTCCTGAAGAAAACACTTTTGATATCCCTTGTGAACAAGACGACCCTGAAGCCAATGCCCGCCTGATCATCTCGGCGGCCCGTAAACTACAAAGCCAGACACTTAACGCCTGACATATGGAAAATACTACTGAAATCAAACTTACCCAGTATAGCCACGGTGCAGGATGCGGCTGCAAAATTTCGCCCAAAATCCTGGAAAGCATGCTGGTATCCCAACTACCCCAGGCTCCCGACCCTCGTCTGCTGGTAGGAAATAGTACCAAAGACGATGCTGCAGTATACGACATCGGCAATGGTGAGGCCATCGTCAGCACCACCGATTTTTTTATGCCCATCGTGGATGATCCCTTTGACTTCGGGCAGATCGCTTCGGTCAATGCCATCAGCGATGTGTACGCGATGGGTGGCACACCAATCATGGCCATTGCCATACTGGGCTGGCCGGTTAATACCATCCCTGCCGAAGTAGCACAGCAGGTGCTGGAGGGCAGCAGGCATGCCTGTCAGCAGGCTGGTATCATGCTGGCAGGAGGCCACAGCATTGACTCACCGGAGCCGATTTTTGGACTGGCCGTAACAGGCAAGGTAAAAATAGCGCATCTGAAAAAAAATGACAGTGCCACACCCGGCTGTAAGCTATTTCTGACCAAACCCCTGGGTGTAGGTATCATTACGACAGCGCAGAAAAAAGGACTCGTAACAGATGAGGACCTGGCGCTGGCGCGTAACAGCATGCTAACCCTCAATAATGCCGGAGAGAAATTTGCCCAGCTTCCATATGTCAAAGCCATGACGGACGTCACCGGTTTTGGACTGCTGGGCCACCTGAGCGAGGTCTGCGAAGGCAGCGGCGTGAGTGCTGTCGTAGACAGCCAGCTCGTACCCCGATTTGAGGTAGTAGACCACTATATAGAAAAGAAAAGCATACCTGGTGGTACCCACCGCAACTTTGAGAGCTACGGACATAAGGTCAGTCCTATTACCGATGCTCAGAAGGCTTTGCTATGTGACCCTCAGACCAGCGGAGGGCTGCTGGTGGTGGTAGATGACGCTCATGCAGCGGAATTTGTGGCCCTGAGCAGAGAAATGGGCATGGACCTCCAGGCTTTTGGAGAAACTTTAAAGATGCAGGAACCTCTGATCCAGGTAAAATAAGCAAGAACGACAGTTGTATCATGAGCAGGCTCAAAGTAAGTTGTAGAAAATTTGCATCCATTGGTATTGTCGCTTTTTGCTCAGTCATGCTGCTGACTGCCTGTGGTGGTATAGACAGTAGTGAGCAGCAGATTGACCGGGAGTCTATACGGGAGGAGATGGAGCAGCGGGAAATCCGGCGTGTCCTGCCCGCCGAGCTGGTGGAGGCAGCTTACGAAAGAGGTGCAACCCTCTCGCAGCAGGCCCTTGAAATTGCCATTGACGCCCGGCAAACCAAATCAGGAACCCTACAGGGACCGGGAGATTTTTTATCAGCAGCAGGCAAGCACATTGATTCACTGGCAAAAGCTGAAAATGTAGACATCCGCTGGGTGAGCGTAGATACAGACACTGCGCTGCTGGGTGAGAAAGAGCGGCAGCTCTGGGAAGCTTACCTGTACAATATCGAAAACGAGTTGCCCGTCAACGACAATGTACAGCGCTTAGGGGATGAAGAGTATCTCTACACACGCCCCCTCAGCCTGAGCCCAGAGCTGAGAAAGAAAATCGCCGGCAGTGAAGAAACAGAAAGTCCCCAAGGCTTCTTGGGTATGTGGAGCATCCGCATTTCCAAGAAGCGGCTTATTCAGTCTATGTAGTATATTTCTTACCTGCGTTTATTACCCAAATATTCTTCACAACTTCGGTAGACATTATATGCTAAAATTGTATCCTGAAATCAAATAGCGAAATTCATGGATACTTCTACTGAAAACGTTTCACTCTGTGCAGTTTTTGTTACCGATGTACTTAGTGTATATGATAACAAAAGAACGGAATACCCTGACCTTTTCAAGTTTACCAAGGGATATGATCTTTCGGAGCCCTTTGACCATGTACCAATGGATGTCTACAACAACATTTGCAGTTGGGTAGAGGAAAACCTGGGTAAGTCCAGTACCAAGCGCCTGGGCCGTGAAATCGGTAAAACAGTTTTCAATACCCTGCAGCAAAACAAAATGATCAGTGCTAAGCGACACCCCCATGAAATCATGGAGGCTCTGTCAAATGTAGCCAGGCAGATGATTAAAGACCCCAAAGGAAGAGGCTGGGAAATTCTGGAAAAAACAGAAAAATCTATCCTGATGCGCCGTACCCAGACTTTCAACAGCACCTTACAGTTCGGCCTGCTGGAAAGCCTGGTCTTTAAAAGCGGCGTATTCTCTCCCCTGGTAGAACTGGTCAAAAGCGTAGACAAAGGTGAAGAGTATGATGAATACCTGATCACCTGGAAGTAGCGACAAATATTTAAACCGGCCTGCAGCCGGTTTTTTTTGCGACGGGCGCTGCACTGCTTTGATAGCTGGCAAAATGAACAATATCACAGCCCTCTACATGTAGTTTTTAGGCAGTATGATGAGTTGCGGATCCTAGCTGGCAAATACCTGGCCCATGTCCTTGAAGGACTTAAACTCCAGCGCATTACCGCTGGGGTCAGGCAGAAACATGGTAGCCTGCTCACCCACCTGTCCTTTGAAGCGGATATGCGGCTCAATGATAAACGTATGTCCTTCTTCCGTTAGCTTATCAGCCAGTTCGTGCCACTGCTCCCACTCCAGAATGGCTCCGAAGTGACGTACCGGCACTTTATCGCCATCTACTTCATTGGTACGGGCAGCTGCTACCTCCTCAGGGCGCAGGTGCGCGGATATCTGATGTCCGAAGAAGTTAAAATCTATCCAGCGCTCAGCAGTACGCCCCACGCTACAGCCTAAGGTCTTTTCGTAAAATTCACGGGTAGCAGCCAGATCAGACACGGGAAATGCAAGGTGAAAAGGAATCATGGTTCGTTACAGGTTAAAGATTAGAAGTTAAGAGCAACTTTTCAGCTGATGGTTTACCTTTATTCAAGGATTGAAACCTTAAAAGTACATGCTTTAATTTAATTCTTTGAAGCTGTGTCTGAAAAAAAAAGTTAACCTATAGTATTCCATATCTTCATTGCAAATTTCACAGTATAGCCAATTAACCATTTACCTGCATATGTCTCCTGTTGAACTAAACCACCTCCTCG
>CAZFFW010000327.1:0-5176 GCA_964518125.1 uncultured Porifericola sp. | reverse complement strand
CAGACCACAAAATCACCAGTCTCAGCAATGGCAAAGTTGACACCCGTCAGGGCCGCATCGGCTTTCATAAATTTCTGCCGCAGGTGCTCCCGTGCGGCAGCGGTCAGGTAGTCGGCATCGCCATTGCTGGGCTGAGTGTGGAGATACTTCTGGAAAATCTCGTCTATCTCAATCTTCTTCTTGTGGATGGCCGGCATCACGATGTGCGAAGGCGGCTCCTTGGCCAGTTGCACAATGCGCTCACCCAGGTCGGAGTCAATGACTTCTATCTCGTGCCGCTCCAGGAAGGGATTGAGGTGGCACTCTTCGGTAAGCATGGATTTACTTTTGACGATGCGCTTCACACCATGTTCCCGAAAAATAGACAGCACAATGGCATTGTGCTCCACCGCATCGCTGGCCCAGTGGACTTTGATACCGTTGGCCGTGGCCTTACGCTCAAATTCCTCCAGGTACTCATCCAGTCTGGAGAGCGTATGTTCCTTGACCTTGGAAGCCTTTTCTCGCAACTGCTCCCATTCGGGAAAAAGATTTACCGCTGTGTCGCGCTTCTGCCGTACATGCCAGAGCGACTGGTCATGCCAGCTGACGCGTTCTTCGTTTTTATTAAATTTCTGTGCTTCAAGCGGATGGCTCATGCTGATGGCTGTGGTTTAAGATTTCACTGATGTGCATTACGCGCAGGGGCAACTGCTGCCGGCGGATGATGCCTTCCATGTGCATCAGGCAGGACATATCCGTCCCGGTAATGACCTCTGCCCCATTGAGCAGGTGGTCCTGTATGCGGTCTTTGCCCATTTTGACAGACACCGCTTCCTCGGCCACGGCGAAGGTACCGCCAAAACCGCAACATTCGTCTTCGCGCTGCAGGTTTACCAGTTCAATGCCCTCTACTTTTTCCAGAAGTTGCCGCACGATAGAGAAAGGCTCAGCG
Source organism: uncultured Porifericola sp. (assembly GCA_964518125.1). Classification (GTDB taxonomy): domain Bacteria; phylum Bacteroidota; class Bacteroidia; order Cytophagales; family Cyclobacteriaceae; genus Catalinimonas. The sequence goes on along the minus strand of CAZFFW010000327.1, from coordinate 4,242 downwards.
ACCAGTTCGGAAGACTTGCCAAAGCGCAGCCCGCGCTGTCCGTGGCAGCTCTGGTGCAGCCCTACCTTATGGGGAAAGTAACTGCCCAAGCCCTCAGTACTGCTGTGGTTGACCAGGAACTCGCAGATGTCTACCGTTCTTTCTCTGATTTTTTTTACCTCGGGCGTCTGTTCCAGGATGTCGTAATGCTTACGCACATGGTACACACAGCTACCGGAGGGCGCCACAATATAGTCGTAGTCAGCGAAATTTTTCACAAAATGCTGCATGGTATCGCGCCCGTAGCGCTCGTAGCCGGAATTGGCCATGGGCTGCCCGCAGCAGGTCTGGTCGGGAGGAACGGCAACGTCATGACCCAGCTTTTCCAGTAGTTGCAGCGTGGCAATGGCCACCTGCGGGTAAAACTGGTCGACATAACAGGGTACAAATAAGGCTATCTGCATGATCAAGTGTTTTCAGGAAAAGATCTTCCTAACTTACTAAATTTTCAAATTAAAAGAAGAAGCAGCTTACTGGCTACCACAGATTTGTACATCCATGATACTATTTTGATAAACAAGCCTTAGCCTGTAACTTCACCGCCAGCCTGATAAACGCAAGCATGCACTTTTTCCAAAAATACCGCTGGCTGTGGCTCTCTTTGCTCATCCTTGGCGGCGGCATATTTTCACCCTTTCTCCGCGATGCACTGCAGATCTCAAATGCCATAGAATCCTGGTTTGTGGAAGATGACCCCTTGCTACAGACTTACCGGGATTTTCAGCAGGCCTTCGGCAGCGACGAAGTGATCACCGTCATCATCCACGATACTGCCGGAGTAGTAAACCGGCAGATGCTCTCGGCCATGCAGCAAAGTATCCGCGAGATCCGGCAGGTGGAAGGAGTGAAAGAGGTGTATTCCCTGGCCAATGCCCGAACTTTTAAGCTTTCTGCGGGAAATATTTTTCTGCCAGCCCTGCCCGAATCGCTACCCGATTCACAGGCGTCTTACGACTCACTGGCTAATTTTTACAGCGCTGCCCCTTTCGTGACTGATAACTTTATCAACCGGGAGGGTAGCAGCCTGCGACTGATCGTGCAGTTAGGCCTGTTGTCGGAAATACAAAACCGTATGGATGAGATCGTGGATGGTGTGGAAGCCGCACTGCTGGCGCATTTCCCAGAGGAAAAAATCTCTCTGGGCGGTAGCTCGGTCATTTATTCGGGACTCAATCGCCTCACACAGCGGGACTTTGCCTTTTTTCTGGGCAGCGGCATTGGCATGATCATGCTGTTTCTGCTGGTACTTTATCGTAATTTTTACGTCATTCTGTATAGCCTGGCGACTTTCTTCTTTGTACTGTGGCTGTCGCTGGGTATTTACGGTGCGCTGGGCTACTCGCTCAACCTGGTTTCCAGCATCGCCCCGGTCTTGCTCACCATCGTCAGCCTGCTGGACATCATCCATATCCTGAACCACTACAAAGCGCAAAGGCAACAGGATATACTACCGGCACTTCGTCGGGTTTGGTGGCCCTGCCTGTTTACCACACTCACCACCGTGGCGGGTTTTGCTTCTTTTCTGTTTACGCCTCTGTCCATACTCCAACAGTTTGGCCTGCTCATCGGTATCGGACTTTCATTAGCTCTCGTAATCAGCTTTGTGCTGGCCCTGTTTTTCCTGCCCCTGATCAGCTACGAAAAAACCAGCCTCGGTCTGCGGACAGAAACACAACTGCTACGGCTATTTGCTTTTTCGGTAAAAAGAAAATATACCATCCTGGGTTTTTATCTGCTGGCAGCTGCCGGGCTCGCTTATGGAGTTAGCCGCATTGAGGCCAATACTTATACGCTGGGCTATTTTCCGGAAGAGCATCCGGTGCTACAGAACCACCAGGAAATACTGCAGCGCTGGGGCCGCTATTTTCCCATTGACCTGATGTTGTATCCGCAGGCTTCAGAGCAGGTCAACAGCCCGGAATTGCTTATCAAAACTGCTCAATTTGCCCAGCAGGTAACAGCCATAGAGGGCATTGATGCAGCCGGTGGCTTTCATCAGTTGTACACCCAACCACTGCCGGTACTCTATGGACCCAGCTGGCGCAACCGGATGAACCCTAAACTGATTGACCGCTTCACCCAACGTGCGCTACAGCAGGATAGCAGTATGGTGCGCCGCTGGCTTCCACCCGATTATCGCAAAGGCCGCCTGATTTTGAGTGGGGAAATCGTCAGTACCAACGAACTGAACGAGATGCTGACACAGATCAAAAGCCTGAGCCAGGAAGTTTATGGGGGCACTGCTGAGCTACGGCCTACCGGTTATATCCCACTCTACGCCAGCATTGTCGGCTACGTAGTCACTTCGCAGCAGCGTAGCCTGGCCATCGCCTCGGGCCTGGTTTTCATTTTCCTGCTTTTGATGTTGAGGGGTAAATTTTTGCTTAGCCTGGCGGCTTTTCTGACCAACCTGCTGCCGGTATTGCTTATCCTGGGCGTGATGGGCCTGGCGGACATTCCGCTGGATATCGCCACCTCGCTGATAGCCGCGGTGGTGCTGGGCATCACCATAGACGATACCATCCACTTTGTGTACCACTACTACCTGGACCAGGATAAGTTGCCGCACCGCAAAAATATGGAGATGACCATCCGGCAGGTGGGCAAAGCTATTTTCATCACCAGCCTGCTGCTGGCCTGCGGCTTTGGACTGATGGCCTTTGCCTCGGCCGTACCCGTCCGCTACTTCGGCATCCTGATCGCTACGGCAGTAAGTGGGGCCTTGCTGTCGTTTACCACCTTTCTGCCGGCACTGATGGATGTGATTTTTTATCGGGAAGGGAGAGACTGATGTGGGAAAATGGTCAGTGGGGGCACTGACCAAGGGGAGAAGCAATTTAGGAAATATCTTTTATCATCAAGTTGTAAGATGGTTCTGGTTACCTTCATGAAAAATGGCTTGATGAGTCACAGTTTTCCCTCTCTTTTAAGCGCTGCTTTGAGTTCTTCCAGGGTAACAGTTTCCTCATCATTATACTCTTCTGCCTCTATGGCATCCAGAATATCCTCAATAAGCTCACCGTATTTTTCCAGATCTATTTGTACAGCCACCTTCTTGTCATTGGCATCCACCAGATATTTGATTCCTTCCATGATAATTTTTTTCTAATATAACGGTTTTGAGGAGATTTAGATGTTAGAACAATGCCTAACCGCGTGAGCACATATATGACCTTGGGTTGTAGTGGCATAGCCTACTCTGTTGAAATTCCCCAGGTTATATGCAGGTGATTCCCGGTGAGGGTCACTGATTATGGAAAGATCCTTATCTACTCTACAAAGGCACCTCCAGTACCTGCCGGAGGATGACAACGATGAGGCCGGCCAGCAGGGCGTAAGCCAGGGAGATGAGGGCGTTCTTGCGGATGATATAGCCTTCCTGTCCGATTAAACCTACCGTAGCGGAGGCGGCGACTACATTATGAATACAGATCATGTTACCGGCCGCGCCTCCTACTGCCTGTAGCGCCAGTACCTGAACGGGCGGCAAATCCGCATTGAGTGCTGTATTGTACTGAAAAATACCAAACATGATATCCGAAACAGCATTACTTCCCGAGACAAAAGTCCCTAAAATTCCCACTACCGGAGCGAGCAGGTACCAGGCATCCGCCCCGGCATTGGCGGCAGCTTTGGCCAGCACAATCAGCATGGAGTCGGTCTGCAAAGTGCTGCCCGAATTGACCATCACGTAAACCATGCCCACGGCAAAGCAGAGCGCCACTGCTGCCGGACCGATGGTGGAAAAAGTTTCTTTCACCGCTTTACCGGCCTCCCTGAAGTTGAGTCCGTGCAGAAAAGGAATCATCAGGGCGATGAGGGCAAAAGGCAGCAGCCCCGGATTGTAGAGCGGCACGATACCTTGCGAGAGGGTGGTACCCAGTATGTCATTCCAGTCAATGCTGAGCTGCTTGAGCACCGGGCTGAGGCCCAGACCGGGGAGTCGACCGATCAGCAGGATGAGACCTACCAGCACGTAGGGCAGCCAGGCTCGCCAGGCAGGCATGATGCCCCGGTCTATGCTTTCTTCTGGTTCAGACGGCAACTTACTTTTCCAGCGATCAGGCCACTGGGAAGAATCGGGAAACTGCCAATTGAATTTAGGCGTGAGAAAACCTTTGGAAGTGGTAAAGGCAAAGACAAACAATCCGATCAAACCGCCCAGCAGGGAGGCTAGTTCTGGTCCGATGAACCAGCCGATCA